>JAGWXR010000005.1 GCA_018969785.1 Alphaproteobacteria bacterium | reverse complement strand
CCCGATGCGCCGGTGGCGAGGGCCTCGATCTTCGAACGCGCGGCCGTCATGTCATCGGGGAGCGTCCGGGTTCGTGTCTCGAGGCTGGTCAGCCTTGTTTCCATGGCCTCGACGCGCCTTGCGGTTGCCAGCAGGGATGAGGCCGCTGCCGACGCGCCTGTCGTGTCGGTGGGCACCGGGGTCGCGCCGATGGCGGCAAAACTTGTCTCGATGGCGGCGAGCCTGCGCTCGAGCGTATCGAGCTTCGTGCGTGCGGCCGTCACGTCGCGGGCCTGCGAGAGGTTTGCGGTCTTGCCCTCGAGGGCAGTCAGGCGCATGTCGAGATTTGCGAAATCGGGCTCCGACTGGACATCGGCCTCGGGCCAGAAGCGCGAGAGCACTGCGCCGAGGAAGGCGGCCACGAAGAGCAGCAGAAGGATGCCGAGGGCGTCGCGCCAGTCCTCGATCAGGCCATGGCGCTTGAGCCGCTGGTCGCGCGATCGCGCGGGATCTGTACCGGGTGACACTGGCAACTGGTTCATGGCGTGAAGCCCCAAAACGAAAGGCAGGCGGTGCGGTCAGGCGGCCTCTGGTTTTACGCAGCCCTTCCGGTCAAACCCAGTGGCCCGTCTGTCACAGGTCGTCCAGCAGGTCCAGCATGGCGCCGACCGTGGTCTCTTGTGCCACCAAAACCTTACCGAATGTGAGCGATTTCAAGGCTCTGGCGGCATTCTGGCTGATGACGCAGGCGCCAAGGCGCCCGAGGTGCTGCCCCAGGCCTTCGTCGTGTGCCAGGCGGGCGAAGATTTCGGCGGTCCGCGGCGAAAAGAACATGACGGCGTCGATGTTGCCGGCCTTCAGTGCTTCGCACGCGTTGCGCGACAGGGCCGGTGTCGCAACGGCGCGGTAGAGGGTCATGCGCTCGAGTGTCAGGCCGAGCTTGCGTGCCTCGGCCGCGAGGTCGCCAGCGACGTCGGTTCCGGCGACATGAAGGAGCGGGCGGTCGCCCGTCGCCGGCAGGCGGGCGAGGGCCGAGACGATGCCCTCGATGCCGTTGCCATCGGCCATGATGACCTGCGTGAAGCCCCGGGCCCTGGCCTCGGCCGCGGTGGCAGGTCCGACGGCGAGAACGGGGATCTGGCGATCGGCCATGCGTGCGGCGGCCGCGCGTGCGCCGTTTGCGCTTGTCAGAACGAGGCGCGCATAACGTCCGGTATCGACCGGGGGGCCCTGCTCGATAACGATCGTCAGCAACGGCTCGACGATTGCATCATGTCCCCTTGACTGGAGTTCGGCGGCCGTGTCGAGAGCGGCGTCGAGCGGGCGCGTGATGAGGACCCGCATCCATCACACCTGGAAGAAGGCCCTGCCGGCCCTTGCGAGAAGTTCCTCGCCGGCGGCATGGCCGATTGCTGCCGCCGCGGCGAGATCGCGGGCGTCGGCTTCGCGCCCCACGTCGTAGCGCGTCCGGCCATCCGGCGAGAGGGCGCAGCCTTCGAAAAGGATCCGGCCTTCGGGCGTGGTGCGGGCGTAGCCGGCGATCGGCGTCTTGCAGGAGCCGTCGAGGACGGTCAGGAAGGCGCGCTCGAGGGTGACCTCGCGCCGGGACTTCGGGTCGTTGATGGATGCGAGGAGGCGGGCGAGGCCCTCGTCTTCGGCGCGGGCCTCGACGCCGATTGCGCCCTGCGCGACGGCGGGCAGGAAGGTGGCGGTGGGCAGCGCGTGTGCCGTCGAGGCCGGCTTTTCGAGGCGCTTCAGCCCTGCCACGGCCAGAAGCGTGGCGTCGACTTCGCCCGAGGCAACCTTGGCGAGGCGCGTGTCCACATTGCCGCGCAGGGGCAGGATCTGAAGGTCGGGCCTCATGTTGAGCACCTGCGCCTGGCGCCTGACGGAGCCGGTGGCAAAGCGCGCGCGGTGGGGCAGGGTCTCGATGCTGCCGGCGATGGCGCAGACGAGGGCATCACGCGGATCCTCGCGCGGGAGAATGCAATCGAGGACGAGGCCGTCGGGCAGGACGGTCGGCATGTCCTTGAGCGAGTGGACGGCGCAATCGATCTCGTTGCGCAGCAACGCTTCCTCGAGTTCCTTGGCGAAGAGGCCCTTGCCGCCAAGGTCGGCGAGCGGACGGTCCTGGATGCGGTCGCCGCTGGTCCTGACCGGCACGATGCGCGTGCGGGCGGCAGCTTCATCCGGCGTCCAGCCCTGGGTGCGGGCGAGCGCTGCGATGACCAGCCTCGTTTGCGCCAGCGCGAGCGGCGAGCCGCGGGTTCCGATCCGAATGGGTGTTTGCACGCGTGGAAGTTCGGGTGATAGAGGTGGCCTGACGGGGCGCAAGCTATAGAGGATTGCGCGGCTTCGCCAGATTTTCCAACGCGTGGAACGGGTTGATCCTTTGTGCTGACGGTGCTTGGCATTGAAACGAGCTGCGACGAAACAGCCGCGTCCGTGGTGGCGGGCGCGTCGCCGGGTCCCGGGCGCATCCTGTCGAACGTGGTTGCAAGCCAGTTCGACGCGCACAGGCCCTATGGCGGCGTCGTGCCAGAGATTGCTGCCCGCGCGCATGCCGAGCTGATCGACAGTGTCGTCGAGCGGGCGCTTTCGGATGCGGGGCTGGGGCTTTCCCAGCTTGACGGGATTGCAGTGACGGCGGGGCCGGGGCTTGTGGGCGGGGTTGCGGTCGGCCTGACCATGGGCAAGGCGCTGGCGCTGGCCAGCGGCAAGCCGCTAGTGGCGCTCAATCACCTGGAGGCCCATGCGCTGACCGCGCGGCTGGTCGACGGGGTGGGCTATCCCTATCTGCTGCTGCTGGTCTCGGGCGGGCATTGCCAGTTGCTGATCTGCCGGGGCGTGGGGCAGTTCCAGCGGCTCGGGACAACGATCGATGACGCCGTTGGCGAGGCCTTCGACAAGGCGGCGAAGCTGCTTGGCCTGGGCTTTCCCGGCGGGCCTGCAGTGGAGAAGGCGGCGTGCGGCGGGGATCCGGCGCGGTACCGGCTGCCCCGGCCCATGGCGGGCACGGAGGGATATGATTTCTCGTTCTCGGGGCTCAAATCGGCGGTCCGGCGGCATGTCGAGGTGACGGAACTGACGGATGAGGCGATTGCGGATCTGGCGGCAAGCTTCCAGGCGGCTGCGGTTGCGGCGCTGATCGACCGGACGAAAGCTGCCCTTTGCGGTCCTGAAGTCCGTGCCGCTGGGATCAAGTCGCTGGTCGTGGCGGGCGGGGTTGCTGCCAATGCCGCGCTTGGGGGCGCGCTTCGGGGCCTGGCCGAGGCCCATGGGGTGCGGCTGGTCGTTCCACCGCGAGGCCTGTGCACCGACAATGCGGCGATGGTCGCGTGGGCGGGGATCGAGAGGCTGGAGGCTGGGCTGAGTGACGGGCTGGCTGCGCCAGCGCGGGCGCGCTGGCCGCTCGATGCGCGGATGGCCGGGATTGCGGGCGCCAAGGCCTGAACCGCGTTCATCCTGCTTTTCAGGATATCCTGCCAATTTGCTGAAATTGCTGTCTTATTCCGTTTTCGTCGGCGTGTTGGACGGGAAGTTGTTCCACGTGGAGCAATCCTGTTCACCTGGCTTTAGGCATGGTTCACAGCCGACTGCAGGATCTTTGTCCAAGTCTTTGCCTGACAACAAAAAACGGCCAGCCCATGGGGCCGGCCGCTTTGGGTAGGGGCCGCGTGGCCCGGGATTAGAGCAGGTTGGCGGCGTTCGCGAGGAAGACCACGCCGTAGGCGGCCAGCGCGAGGGCGGCGAAGGTGGCGGTGATGTCCGAGATCAGGTTGCCGGTGGTGTTCATGTTCAGTCTCCTGTTTGTGGGCCGGATCGTGTGCCGTCCCTTCATGAGACCTATATAGGCTAGCGCTGACTTTAGATCAATGAATAAAATCGTTTTCGTTCAGCGTTTCACGCAAATTGACACTTTGTCGCACCTTTTTCTGCGATTTTGCATTCAGATGGTGATGAGGTCATCGGAGGGGCTGCCCTGCTGAGCCTGCCTGGCAAGCTGTTCCTTGCCGGCCCCGCCGTCGTCGAGGCCATTGAGAAGCAGGTTCACCACGCCATCGAGTTCGCGCTCAAGCTTTTCATAGGGAAGCTTGGAGTGAAGCTGCGGATAGCGGAACTTCATGGTCGCGGACTGGAGCATCTCGGCCGTGAAGACGACGTCCTCGATGAAGAACTCGGACGAGGCATTTCCGGCGGCGAGGATCTCGGACAGCAGGGCGCGGTTCAGCGCGAGGATCCTGTTGGCAAACTGAGGTCTTTCCGAGGCAACCACGCGGGCCATCTCAAACACCTGTTTGTCGTATTCGAGCTGGTCGTAGGTCAGCTTCATATCGGCGAAGAGGAAGTCGCGCAGCCGCTCGCGTGCGGTGCGGCTGGGCCTTCGCATCACCTCGCGCAAGCGGGCGACGGCGTATTCGCCGGCCTCGGTGCAGATGGCTTCGGCGATGTCGAGCTTGCCGGGGAAATAGCGATAAAGGTTGCCGGGCGACATGCTACAGTCCGAGGCGATCTCGGCCATTGTCGTCTTGGCATAGCCGTAGTGGAGGAACCGCTTCTTGGCGGCCTCAAGAATGTTTCCCCGGACGGTGTCTTTGCACAACATTTGAATGTGCAGTTTAGCGGTTTCCAGTGAATCTTCAATAAATCATTCAGGCGATCAATGGGCGCAGCCGTAGAGACACCGAAAATAAACCATATCGGCGTGGCCGGGGCAGGGGCATGGGGGACGGCGCTGGCGCAGGTTGCCGCCCTTGCGGGCCGACGGGTCACGATCTGGGCGAACCGGGCTGCGCTGGCAGACGAGATCAATTCGCAGCACGTGAACGGGCGGTTCCTGCCGGGGCGGGTGCTGGCGCGGGAGGTCGTTGCGGTGGCCGATCCGTCGGGGCTTGAGGCGTGCGATGCGCTGCTGGTTGCCTGTCCGGCGCAGTCGCTGCGGCAGGTACTCTCGACCATGGGTGGTCTGCGCGTGCCTGCCGCCATCTGCGCGAAGGGCATGGAACGGGGCACGGGGCTCTTGATGCAGGAAGTTGCGCTTGCCGCGCAACCGGGTGCTGCGTTCGGCATCCTGTCGGGGCCGGGATTTGCGGATGAAGTCGTGCAGGGGCTGCCCTGTGCGGTGACCATCGCCTTCGACGACATGCAGATCGCATCACGGTTCTGCGAGGCGCTGGGTGTCGGCGGGTTTCGTCCCTATGCGTCGGGTGACGTCGCGGGCGTCGCGATCGGCGGGGCCGTGAAGAACGTGCTTGCGATTGCGTGCGGCGTGGTCGAGGGACGCGGGCTTGGCGAGAGCGCGCGGGCGGCCGTGATGACGCGCGGCTTTGCCGAGATGGCGCGCTTCGGGCAGGCGCTGGGGGCGCGGCTTGAAACGATGACGGGGCTCAGCGGTTTTGGCGACCTGGTGCTGACAGCCTCGAGCCGGCAGTCGCGCAACTTCGCCCTTGGCATCCAGCTTGCGCGGGGCACGGCAGCGGAGGGGCGCGTGCCCCTTGCCGAAGGCGCGGCGACGGCGCCGGCGCTTGTGCGCCGTGCACGGCAGCTTGGCATCCAGATGCCCATCGCCGAGGCGGTTGCGGGGATTGTCTCGGGCGACATTGATGTCGACACTGCGATACGGGCCCTGCTATCGAGGCCGCTCAAGAGCGAGCACTAGGAACGCATGCTTTTTGTCCTGACCTGCATTGACAAGCCTCATGCGGGAGCGCTGCGGATGGAGATCCGGCCGCGCCACCTTGCCTATATCGATGCCAACCGCGCGGCCGTGAAGCTGGCCGGGCCCTTCCTGTCCGATGACGGGCAGGCGATGACGGGAAGCCTGATCGTGCTCGATGTGGAGAACCTCGCGGCGGCGCAGGCCTTTGCGGCTGCAGATCCCTACGCGCTTGGCGGGCTGTTTGCCTCGGTTGACATCCGTGCGTGGCGCTGCACGATCGGGGCGATTGCGCCATGAGCCGTGCCTACTGGCTTCTGAAGTCGGAGCCCGACACCTGGTCGTGGGAGCAGCAGGTCGCGCGGGGCGTGCAGGGCGAGGCGTGGAGCGGCGTGCGCAATTTCCAGGCGCGCAACTTCCTGCGAGCGATGAAGAAGGGGGATCGCGGGTTCTTCTATCACTCGAACATCCAGCGCGCGATCGTCGGGACGGTCGAGATCGTTCGCGAGGCCTATCCTGACCATACGGCGGAGGCCGGCGACTGGTCGATGGTGGACGTGGTTGCGCTCGAGGCGCTGAAGACGCCGGTCACGCTGGTGATGGCCAAGGCGGATCCGGCGCTTTCGAAGATGGTGCTTGTCAACAATACGCGCCTTTCGGTGCAGCCGGTGACGGCTGATGAGTGGCGGCGGGTGTGCGCGCTGGGCGGGCTGAAGGCCCGGGCATGAGCGTGCTTTGCGCGGCGGCAGAGATCGGTGACGGGCAGGCGCGCGGCTTTGTGGTTGGCGCGGGCGCGGAACGGCGTGACGTGGTGGTCGTCAACAGCGGCGGCATGCTCAGGGGCTTTGTCAATCGCTGTCCGCATCGCGGTACGCCGCTCGAGACATTCCCTGACCGCTTCACCGACAGCGCGGGGCTTCTGGTCTGTTCCACCCATGGCGCGCGCTTCAGGCCGGATGACGGGTTGTGCGTCTCCGGTCCGTGCGCGGGGCAATCGCTGCAGCCGGTGGTGCTTGAGTTGCGCCACGGTGTCGTGGTGCTTGCGGGCTAGGCTGCCTTCATGAAGGCCTGGAAGTCGCCGATGAGGGCCTTGACGGCTGCCTTCACGATGCGCTCGCCCGCCTCGGGGGAAGCCTGGCTCGGGTCCGAGCCGATGCGTCCGTCGGGGAATTGCCGGCGGTAATCATCGGCATCGCGGATCGAACCGGTCGGCGCGATCTTCGGATGCATCTCGACCTTCTTCTGTGATTGCGGATAGGCGTAATAGGTGACCGATACCTCGGAGGCAGTCGCGTGGCTGCCTTCGCCAACGGGGAAGATCTCGCGACACAGGTCACCGACGCCGGGCAGTTCCCACCAGTTGCGCAGGAAGAGCTTCACCGGGCGCTGGTTCGAACCGGCGCGGCCGAAGGAGAACTCGGCGTAGATCTCGGAGAAGGCCGCGCTGGCGGGCGCGATGTTGCCGCCGTGCCCGTTGAACCAGTAGATGCGGTCGAAGCCATGGCGCATGAGCGAGGCTGCCCAATCCGACATGGCGGCGATCATGGTCGAGGGACGCAGCGTAATCGTGCCGGGGAAGCCGAGGTGATGCTGTGCCGAGCCGACATTGAAGGTCGGACCCACGAGGATGCCGGACTGGTCGCCTGCGAGGCGGGCGATGACTTCGGGGCAGATCGCGTCGGTGCCGAGGAGGCCGTTCGGGCCGTGCTGCTCGGTCGATCCGATCGGGATGATGATACCCGTTGAGGATTTGAGGTATTCCTCGATTTCCGGCCACGACGATTGATGAAGCTGCATGGGAGCCCCTAGAATTCCGGTTGGAAAGGCGGCTAGGGTTAGCCTGTCCCGCCATTTTAGAAAAGAGCAAGGCCATGACGGCGAAAAGCGCGGCTCCGGCCGGCCCCCTGCACGGGGTCAGGATCATCGACCTGACGCAATATGTGCTTGGGCCCTATGCAACCCAGACACTGGGTGACCTCGGGGCGGACGTGATCAAGATCGAAGAGCCCTCGGGTGATCGACAGCGCGGACAGGGCAAGGCACCGAAGTCGCAGACCATGGGGCCGCTGTTCGTGGCGCTGAACCGCAACAAGCGATCGGTTGCCATCGACCTGAAGAGTGAGGCCGGCAAGCGGGCGCTGCAGAAGATCGTGCGCCGCGGAGATGTCTTCATCCACAACATGCGCCCTGAAGCCATGCGCCGGCTCGGGTTCAGCTACCAGGACGTGGCTGCGATCAAGCCGGACATCATCTATGTCGAGGCGGTCGGGTATGGATCGGGTGGCGCCTATAACGGACGGCAGGCGTTCGACGACCTGATCCAGGCGGCGTCTGGGGCTTGCGACCTGCTGCCGCTCTATGATGGCGATCCGGCGCTCAGGCCGTTGCCGTCGATCATCGCGGACAAGACCTGCGGCCTGTTTGCGGTCATCGCGACGCTGGCCGCCCTGCAGCACAAGGCGCGGACGGGCGAGGGGCAGTTCGTCGAGGTGCCAATGCTTGAGACCTTCACGGGCTTCATCCAGGCCGAACATATCTGGGGCAAGACCTATCCGGATGTACCGGGCAAGTTCGGTCATCCGACCACCATCACGCCGCACCGTCGGCCGTACAAGACCCGTGACGGGTTCATCGTCGTGCTGCCGGCCAGCCGCGAGGGCTCGGTGAAGTTCCTGGAACTCGGCGGCATTGCGAATGCCTATGAGAGCGAGCGCTTCCTGTCGGCAGCGGACGGCAAGGCGCGCGTGAATGTCTATTACGACATGATGCGCGAGGCGGCGGCCCGGCACACCACCGAGGAATGGATGGCGCTCTGCGCCGAGCATCACATTCCGGCCATGCGGGCGAACGAGATGACGACGCTGTTCGAGGATCCGCACCTGAAGTCGGTCGGGTTCTTCGAGGAGCGCGAGATTGCGGGCGAGGGGCGCTATGTTGCCATGCGTCCCGGGCTGAAGTTCTCGAAGACGCCCTGTTCAATCCGGCTGGACCCGCCGCCCATCGGTGCGCATACCGACGAAGTCCTGGCCGAACCGAACTGAAGTCCAGCGCCCCCGTTTCTTGCAGGAGATGATCCGGATGTCCGAGCAAATGATTCCCGTGACTGCGGCCTGGTCCCAGCGCGCCCTTGTCGACAATGCGAGGTATCTCGACATGTACCGCGCCTCGGTCGCCGACCCGGTGTCGTTCTGGCGGGAACAGGGCAAGCGCATCGACTGGATCCGGCCGTACACGAAGGTCAAGGATGTCTCGTACAGCGCGGCTGACCTTCATATCCGCTGGTACGAGGACGGGGTGCTGAATGTCAGTGCCAATTGCATCGACCGTCATCTTGCAAAGCGTGCGAACCAGACGGCGATCATCTGGGAAGGTGATGATCCGAAGGACTCGAAAAACATCAGCTACCAGCAGCTTCACGACGAGGTTTGCCGCTTCGCGAATGTGCTGAAGGGGCAGGGCGTGAAGAAGGGTGACCGCGTCACCATCTACATGCCGATGATCCCGGAGGCCGCCTATGCGATGCTGGCCTGCACGCGCATCGGCGCGGTGCACTCGGTTGTTTTCGGCGGGTTCTCGCCCGACAGCATTGCCGGGCGCGTGCTCGACTGTGCCTCGGATTTCGTGATCACGGCGGATGAGGGATTGCGGGGCGGCAAGCATATTCCGCTGAAGGCCAATACCGACGAGGCGCTCAAGCAGTGTCCGAACGTGAAGTCGGTGATCGTCGTGAAGCGTACGGGCGGCACCGTCGCCATGAAGGCGGGTCGCGACCACTGGTATCACGAGCTGGCTGCGAAGGTCCCTGCCGAGTGCAAGCCGGAGGAGATGAATGCGGAGGACCCGATGTTCATCCTCTACACGTCGGGTTCGACCGGCAAGCCGAAGGGCGTGCTGCATACGACGGGTGGCTATATCGTCTATGCCTCGATCACGCACCAGTACGTTTTCGACTATCATGATGGCGACATCTACTGGTGCACCGCCGACGTGGGCTGGGTCACGGGACACAGCTACATCGTCTATGGACCGCTCTCGAATGGCGCCACGACGCTGATGTTCGAGGGCGTGCCCAATTATCCGACGGTGTCGCGGTTCTGGGAGGTCATCGACAAGCACAAGGTCAATATCTTCTACACGGCGCCGACGGCGATCCGGGCGCTGATGCGTGACGGTGAAGAGCCGGTGAAGAAGACAAGCCGGGCGTCGCTCAGGCTCCTGGGCTCGGTGGGCGAGCCGATCAATCCGGAGGCCTGGCTCTGGTATCACCGCGTGGTGGGTGACAGCCGCTGCCCGATCGTCGACACGTGGTGGCAGACGGAAACCGGCGGCATCCTGATCACGCCGCTGCCCGGTGCCACTGACCTCAAGCCTGGTTCCGCGACGCGGCCGTTTTTCGGGATCGTGCCCCAGGTGGTGGATGCCGAGGGCAAGGTGCTGGAAGGCGAGACGACGGGCAACCTGGTGCTGGCCGATTCATGGCCGGGACAGATGCGTACGGTTTATGGCGACCACCAGCGCTTCATCGACACGTATTTCAAGACCTATCCGGGCAAGTACTTCACGGGCGACGGCTGCCGGCGGGATGCCGACGGCTACTACTGGATCACGGGCCGGGTTGATGACGTGATCAATGTGTCCGGCCACCGGCTCGGGACGGCCGAGGTGGAATCTGCGCTTGTTGCGCATCCCAAGGTCGCCGAGGCGGCGGTCGTGGGCTATCCGCACGACATCAAGGGGCAGGGGATCTACGCCTACGTCACGCTGAAGGCCGGCGTGGCGTCGACGGAGGATCTGCGTAAGGAGCTCGTGCAGTGGGTGGCCAAGGAGATCGGTGCGATTGCCAGGCCCGATGTCATCCAGTGGGCGCCGGGTCTTCCAAAGACGCGTTCGGGCAAGATCATGCGTCGCATCCTTCGCAAGATCGCCGAGGGCGATACGTCGAACCTGGGCGATACCACGACGCTGGCCGATCCCGGCGTGGTGAACGACCTCGTGCAGAACGCCCGGCGTTAAACACTGGCTCCTGCCAGTGTGAGCAGCGCTACATTTCGGGCTGATTGGCCCAACGGGCCTGCGGTTCCCCCCTATCTTCCGGCAATCCGGAGGGGGCATTCGTGCGCGAATATGATCTCGTCATCGTGGGTGCGAGCTTTGCAGGGCTTGCCTGCGCCCGGACGGCCGCGATGCGGGGATTGCGCGTGGCGGTGCTGGAACGCAAGGACGATCCGGGCGAGGGTGTCAGGACGACCGGCATCCTGGTCAAGGAAGCCATTGAAGAGACCGACATTCCTGTCGGACTGACGCGCATGATCCGCGAGGTGCGGGTCCATGCGCCCGGGGGGCGGTCGGTCGACCTGTCATCGCCGGGCTATTTCTTCCTGGCGACAGACACGCCGGCGCTGCTGCGGTGGATGGCGCGCGAGGCCATGCGGGCCGGAGCGCAGGTGCTGACGGGGCGGTCCTTCCGCTCGGCCCTCGACACCGGTTCCTTTGTCGAGATCGCCGACCACGGCATCAAGGCGCGGCTGCTCGTTGGTGCCGATGGCGCGGGCTCACAGGTGGCCCGTCAGTTTGCGCTTGGCCGGAACAGATCCTTCCTTTGCGGCATCGAACTGGAGTTTGCGCCTGAACCTGCCCTCGACGAGCGGTTCCTGCACTGCTTCCTGACATCGTCGCTGGCGCCCGGCTATATCGGCTGGGCAGTGCCCGGGGTCGGGATCATGCAGGTCGGGCTTGCGGCCTCGGGCGGGGTGCGGCCCGACATCAACGGCTTCGTCGAGATGCTCCGGCGGCGCCTCGGGCTCCGGCTCGAAGAACCGCTGGCGCGGCGCAGCGGACTGATCCCCGCGGGTGCCACTCTCAAGCGAACGCATACGGGCCGGGTCATGCTCATCGGCGATGCGGCGGGGCATGTCTCGCCGCTGACCGGCGGGGGGATCGTGCAGACGCTTCGCCTGGGGCGGCGCTGCGCGCAGCTGGCGGCTGACTGGATCTTTGCCGGGGGTGACCATCCGGCGGTAGCGCTTGGCGAGGAGGCACCTCGCTTCCGTGGCAAGCTGATGCTGCGGCGGCTGCTAGACCTGGCACCGCCCGACTGGGCCTGGGATGCAGCGATCGGCACGTGGGCGTTCCGCTCGCTCGCGCAGTCGACATACTTCCATGCGCGGCGGCAGGGCTTTGAAGGTGCCCCGCCGCTGGCCGCGCAGGAGACGATGCCGCGCGCCGAGGGCGAGCAGCCGCGCCGGTCCGGCAGCGGGTCCTAGCTGCCCGAGGAGGACGTCGTCTTCTCGTGGATCTCGAAGATGGCGAGGCAGAGTTCCGCCCCGATCCGCAGCCCGAGAACACCGAAGGTGGTCGATACAATGGCGGCCAGCATCTCCCAGACGCCGGTGAAGAAGCCCACCGTGAACAGGCGTCCAAACCCGAAGAAGAAGTAGATGATGTTGACGAAGATGATCAGCACCATGCCGATCCAGTAGATCGGCTTGATGATCGAGGGTGCAACTTTCTTGTCAAAGCTAAAAAGATCGCCGAGTTCCATGGCTTGCTCCAGTCCTTGCTTGCCGCGAGCCTTGCCGGCATCGGATCCGGTTCGGCTTTCCCTGCAGCTTTTGCTTCTAAAGCCTTTTCGATCTGTAAACGCAATGCAGGAAGCCGGAATTTCGCCGGGCGCTGTGAGATCGACGCCACGCTTTGGATGGTTTCCGGCCAAACATGCCGCAGATTTCCGGCATTGGCAGCATGTGGTGCGTCGTGGTTATAAGGGCATGCTTCAGTCCCCAACTGTCCACGCCCGAGGTGGCCCATGCTTCGTTCCTACGGTCTCAGGGAGCATTGCCTTCGTCGCAACCTGACCTGCTCGGGGGAGTCGGATGACCCGATCGTGATCCCGTCGGATTCGGTCTGGGTGGATGTGTTCGATCCGACTTTTCAGGAGCGGGAGGCCATCCGCAGCTTCCTCGGTGTCGATACCCCGACGCGCGATGACCTGGACGAGATCGAGATCTCGAGCCGGCTCTATCTCGAGGACAATGCGGTGTTCATGACGGCGCTGATCCTGTCGGGCACGGATTCTGCCGATCCGCAATGCCGTGCTGCAAGCTTCATCCTGGCGGGGGACCGCCTGCTGACAGTTCGCTATTCTGAGCCCCAACCCTTCAACACGTTCGCCAACCGCGCCGAGCGGCAGGCGCATGCCTGGCTCAAGGGCGAACTGGTGCTGGCCGGCCTGCTTGAGGCGGTCATCGACCGGACGGCGGATGTGCTGGAGAAGGTCGGCAACGAGGTCGACGTGGTCTCGAAGCAGGTCTTCTCGAGCAATGCCAATGATGCCTCGAAGGACTACCAGCAGATCCTGCTGCGCCTCGGGGCGAAGAACGACCTCACGTCCAAAGCGCGGGAAAGCCTGATCTCGCTGGGGCGGCTGCTTGCGTTCCTGTCGCAGGCGATGGACCAGCGGCAATCGAAGGACATCAAGGGCCGCATCAAGGTAATGACCCGTGACGTGCAGTCGCTCAGCGACCACACGACGTACCTTTCCAACAAGATCACGTTCCTGCTTGATGCCATCCTGGGCGTGGTCAACATCGAGCAGAGCCGCATCATCCGCATCCTGTCGGTTGCGGCCACGGTGTTCCTGCCGCCGACCCTGCTTGCAAGCATCTGGGGCATGAACTTCAAGCTGATGCCAGAGCTCGAGTGGTCGCATGGCTATGCGCTGGCGCTTGTATCGATCGTGCTGTCGGCCGTCGTGCCGTACCTGCTGTTCCGCTGGAGAAAGTGGCTCTGAGCGCGGATCCCCTACCGGCGGCGGCGCCGGCAGCGCGGCCGCTCCTGGGGATCCTGCTCAAGGTGCTGGCGACGCTTGCATTCACGCTGATGGCGATCCTTGGCCGGTTGCTTGCCGGCGAGATCCCGGTGGGCGAGATGGTCTTCTTCCGCGCCTCGTTCGCGTTCGTTCCGCTGCTCGCCTGGATGCTGATCAGCAGGATCCCCCTCAGCTCGCTGAGGACGCAGCATCCGCTGCTGCATGCCCGGCGTGCGGCGACCGGGATCCTTGCGATGTTCAGCTATTTCAGTGCGCTGGTGTTCCTGCCGGTGGCCGACCTGACGGCCATCGGCTTTGCCTCGCCCCTGATCGTGGTCGTGCTGGCGGCGACGCTGCTTGGCGAGCGGGTGGGGGTCTATCGATGGAGTGCGGTCGGTGCCGGGTTTGCCGGGGTGCTCATCATGCTGTTGCCGCATTTGTCGGGAGAGGTCGCGTCCGGCTGGGGTGTGGTCCTTGCGCTCGCCAATGCCGTCTGCGTGGCGTTCACGATGATCTTCATCCGCAGCATGAGCCATTCGGAAGCGCCGCTGACAATCGCCTTTTATTTCCAGTTCTGCTGCGCCGTGGTCAGCGGCATCACGCTGGCGTTTGACTGGGTGACACCGACGCTGGAGCAGTTCCTGGTGCTGGCCATGCTGGGTGTCCTCGGCGGCATCGGGCAGCTGCTCATGACGACGAGCTACCGGCATGCATCGGCCTCGACGCTGGCGAATTTCGACTACGCGGCGATGATCTGGGCGGTGGCCCTGGGCTGGCTGTTCTTTTCCGAGGTGCCGGTGGCCGAGGTGTTTGTCGGTGCGGCCGTCGTGGTGGGGTCGGGAGTGTTCATCGTCTGGCGCGAGCGGCAACTGGGGCGGCAGGTGGCGCCGGCCGAGCGGTCGCACTAGAGGCAGCGGCTGCTAGAGCCTGCGGCCGAACAGGGCCTTGCTGTCGCCGTCGCTGTAGAAGTCGACGAGGGTTCCCTGCAACTCGAAGCCCTGAGAGAGATAGAGGGCGCGGGCGGCGGCATAGTCATCGCGGGTTGATGTGTCGATGAACATGTGTGTTGCGCCGCGCGCGCGGGCATCGTCCACGCTTGCGGCCAACAGCCTTGCGCCGAGGCCCTTGCCCTGTGCGGCGGGCGAGACCGCGATCCAGTAGAGGTCGAACCTGTTTAGTGTCCCGTCGATTGGGCCGTAGCAGGCGAATGCCTCGAGGCCTGCGGGTCCGTCGGCCATCAGGGCGAAGTAGCCTGCGCCGACAGGGTTCTTCAGGGCGGCCTCGATCACCTCACCGGCCCAGCCCACTTCCGTGTCGGAAAAGACGCGCGTGTCCCTGACCAGTTGCCTGACCGCGGCGATGTCGGTTTCCCGAAGCTGTGTGCGGAAGGGCGTCATTCGGCGCGGAATGCCGCGTCCGTGATCATGCGGATCGCGGCCTCGGGGGCGATGCCGGCGCGGCCTGCCGCGGCCATGAAGCCGGCGTCGAGGGACAGGTCCGGGTTTGCGTTGACATCGACCACATAGGGATTGCCGGCCGCATCGACGCGGAAGTCGACGCGGGCCCAGCCGCGCATGTCAAATCCATGCCAGGTCTTCAGGGCGATCTCCTGGAGCGATGCGAGAAGCGCTGTGTCGGCCGGGGCAAAATCGTAGCGGCGAACCGTATTCCTGTATTCGAAGCTCTGCTCGTTCCATTTCGCGTTGTAGTCGACGATGTTGTAGAGGTCGGGGCCGTAATTCTCGAAGACGATCTCGGCCACGGGCAGGGCACGCGGGCCTTCGGGGGTCTCGACCATCGACACATTGAACTCGCGGCCGGGGATGAACTCTTCGATCAGCCAGGGGATCCTGTGCTCGGACGTCAGGAGGCGCGCGACGTCGACAGCCTGCGCGGCGCCGCGGCAGACATTGCGCTGCGTGATGGCGAACGAGGCGTGTTCGTGGCGGGCCTTGACGATCCAGGTGCGTGCGGTGTCGGCGGCATCGAGGGTGCGTATCGTGCCCCAGGCGGGGGTCGGGACGGCGAGCCAGTTCAGGATCTTCTTGGCCAGGACCTTGTCGTTGGACAGCTCCAGGCCATGTGAGGGGCTGCCGGTGTAGGGCAGGTTCATTTCCTCGATGTAGATCGGCGGTACATGCAGGAGGCGGCTGGTGCCGGAGACGGATTCAACGAGGTTGAAGATGCAGTCGGGCGCGACTTCGCCCACGATGCGCCGGAACTCCGATGGCATATAGTCAAAGTGCCGCATCTCGTGCGGGTAGCCGAGCCTGTCGTAGTGGCGAGCTACTTCCCGAGCGGTGGAGATCGTCGCCAGGTTGTCGTCCGGCTCGATCTCCTTGAGTTCGGGGATCAGGATCAGGATCCTGGGCGGCGCCATCACTCAGCGGCTGCGACGGACTTCCCGTGGCCCAGCCTGCCGCCCGGGTCGGGGTAGCGGAAAATCCGGCCCTCGAAGTTGCGCAGCAGCAGGTCATCGCCTTCACGGCCGGCGACGGCGTCGGGTGCCAGAAGGATCTTGCCACCGCCGCCGGGTGCATCGACCACGAACATCGGGCAGGCATAGCCTGTCGTGTGGCCGCGCAGCGACTGGATGATCTCGATGCCCCTGTGGACCGGCGTCCGGAAGTGACCGGAGCCCTTGATGGGGTCGCACTGGTACAGGTAGTAGGGCTTCACCCGCATGGTCAGGAGATTGTGCATCAGCGACTTCATCACTTCGGTGTCGTCGTTGATGTCCTTGAGCAGCACCGTCTGCGATCCCAGCGGGATGCCGGCGTCTGCGAGCCTTGCAGTGGCCTCGCGCGTTTCGGGCGTGATTTCCGTCGGGTGCGTGAAGTGGATGCTCATCCAGAGGGGATGGTGCTTGCGCAGCATCTTGACCAGGTCGCGGGTGATCCTCATGGGCAGGACGGCCGGGATCTTGGTGCCGATGCGCACGAACTCGATGTGCTTGATGCGGCGCAGCCGGGTCAGCAGCCAGTCGAGCTTGTCGTCGCCGATCGAGAGCGGGTCGCCGCCCGAGAGCAGGACGTCGCGGACCTCGGTGTGTTCCTCGAGATAGGCGAGGGCCTTCTCCCACTGGCTTGTGGAGAACTGGTACTCACCACCCGGGTTGCCGACCATGCGCGAGCGGGTGCAGTAGCGGCAATAGGTCGAGCAGAACCCCGTCGTCAGGAACAGGACGCGGTCCGGGTAGCGGTGGACGAGGCCCGGGGCGACGGTGTCGTGGTCTTCGCCGAGCGGATCGTCTTCCTCGCCCGGCAGGCGCACATACTCATCATTGACCATGATGTGCGTCCGACGCAGCGGTTCGGAAGCGTCGGCATGCGCCATGAGGCTCGCGTAATAAGGTGTGATGCCGACCGGCAGCGATCCCTTGTGCCGGAGCGCGGCGGAACGTTCGTCCTGGGACAGGTCGAACATCCGCTCGAGTTGCTCGAGCGTGCGGATGCGGGTGCGGGCCTGCCAGCGCCAGTCATTCCAGTCATCCGGTGTCGTGCCGGGGAAGTTGCGCTTGTAGAAGTCGCGCGCTCCTGCACTGACAGGGAAGCGGTTTGCCTTGCGGGCAGCCGTTGCCGGTTGCTGGGCAGCATTGCCAGCCGGGGAAACCAAGGATGGAAACTCAAGCGTTCCCTGGGTGGCGGCCTCCTGGCCGGTCCGGGAACCCTGTTCCTCCATCTTGCGCTTCGCCGGTGACCTGAGGTGCGCCGCTGTGTTGGCGCCCTTTACAAAGGTGTGCACTGTCATCGACAGGTCTCAAGCCCCTCGAGTTGGTCGACTGCTTCCCCAAATCGTCCGCGCGCAGCCTCGCGCTTTCCCCAACATGTGAATCATGCAGTACGATTCGCGGTACGTCAAATAGATCACGCGAGTAAATATGGGATTAGTGTGTGTTGATCGCGTGGTGACCCGTGTATTGAAAGCGGGTGCACATGAAGTAATCGCGTATTGACATGCATTCGGCGGCTTCATTCATCCCCTTCTTCTCTTACCGAATCTCCGTAATCGTTTTTGCAAGCGAAGAGATACTCGCTGCCGATATTGATTTCACTCGGTGCGTGTACAGCTGATCTGTTGTCGATTGGTGTTAAACACTTTGGCAGTTCGCAATGCGCATTTGCGTTGGCCTTGCGAGCGGAAAACGATGATTTGTGGTGCAGCGCAATTAGTCCGTAGACGGACGATCAGAAAAAGATGGAAAAGTTGCCGCAGTCACCGGACCGGTGAGTGCATGGAGATAAAAAATGCGCGTTCGCTTCGGGTCGAGACGTGTTTCGATGGTGCCGATGCGCTCGGAAGAGGTGAACGCGCCGGTAACCGTCTCGACATTCTTCTTGCGCGACACGAAGAGCACGCGTGATGCCACGTCCGGCGACAGTGCGTGACGCGCTTCGTATTCATTGGCCGGGTTCCGGCTCGGCCACATGCGCAACGGCACCTGCCTGTCGCGCGTATAGTAATAGAGTGAGGCCATGTCCTCGCGATCGTCGCTCAGGATCGCGGTGAAGGATCCGGATGACGACATTGTAACAATCGTGCGCCCGGCTTCCGGCCAACCGCGCAGGCGCTTTGCCGCGTTGTCTTGCCCAAGTGCGGCCACGAGTGCGGGGCTGATGGCGAGCGCGCACAGCAAGACGGCGAGCGTGCCGTTCACCATGGTGTTCGCCACGAGTGGCCAGCGTCTCCTGCTGCGGATGGCCCACGCGCAGGCCAGGATGCAGAGCGCGATGAAGGCGGGTGCTGCCCAGTTGGCGTTGGCCCGCGAGATGAACGCCTGGAATGTCACGACGAGGATGATGGGCGCGGAGAGCGCGAGCATCAGCCGGTCAGCCGGCGAAAGTCCCCATTTTCGCCAGGCCATCACGCCGCCCCATATCAGTACCCCTGCGGCGACCGGACCGATGATGCCGGCCTGGGCGCCCAGGAAGGAGAGCGCGTTTGCAAGGTTAAAGAGGTTCTCGGCATTCCAGTTGGCGTTGGAGGCGGTGTGCCTCACGGTGGCGAGGCTGTTGGAGATGTTCCAGATGATGTTCGGCGAGAAGACAAGCAGCGCGACTGCGCCAGTAACGGCAAAGCGCCGGTCGAAGAGGAAGCTGCGTCCTTCGCGCGTGAACAGGAAGGCCACGGCGATGCCGAGGAGGAAATAGAGCATTGCATATTTCGACAGGAGGCCCAGTCCGATGCTTGCGCCCAGCAGAACGGGCCAGTGCCAGGCGCGCGACGTCTGCATGGCGGCGATTGCCCAGAGCGCCAAGGCCCAGAACAGGAGAAGCGGCACGTCCGTCGTGATCAGCAGCGAGGAGAAGCTTGTGCCGGGGATCAGCCAATATGTGAGGGCCGCCCAGAATCCGACCCGTGCGTCATAGAGGCGGCTTGCTGCAAGAAAGACGACGAAGCCGGTCGCCGCGTGCATGAAGGGTGAGAACAGGCGGATACAGTATTCCTGCGTGCCGCAGATCGCGGTGGATCCGCCGATCAGCCAGGCGATCAGGGGCGGCTTCGAGAAATAGCCGGCTGACAGGCTGAGGCTCCAGGACCAATACTGGGCTTCGTCGGGTCCGAGGTTCAGCGGTGTCAGCACGAGGGCTGTCACGCGCGCTGCGGTCAACGCTGCAATGACAATGGCAAGGCATGCGACCGGGTGATTGCGAACCCAGGCCACGACTGACGATGTCACGGCCCGGTCTTTCGCAGCTTGTACAGGGTCAACGTGACCTGGCGTCCGCCCTTCGAGTAGTTGATGCCTGACACGCTGTTGATTGCGTCGGCGCTGAAGTTGTTGCGGGTGAGGTATTGCTGGAAGTCGGCGACGTAGCTGTCCTCGACGAGCGCCACGGCGTTGGGCGTCTTGGTCAGGAAGTCTGCCGCGTCAGCCCCGGAACCGGCGAGCCTGATCTTCGTTCCGACGAGAAACACGAGGCTTGGCTCGTGATAACCCGCGACGACGACGGCGTTGGGTGCGGCCCCCGCCTTTGCGATCAGGTCTGCCGACCTCACGCTGACCAGCAATTGCTGAAGGCCGGGCGCAACGACCGCCATGGCGACTGCCGCAAAGAGTGCCCCTGACACGATCGTCGCCATGGAGGCGTTCTCTCCTTCTCCCCGCAGCAGGAAGAAGACGGCGGCACCGGCCGCGACAATGATCGGGACCGCGAGGACCCAGAGCACGACCCCGCTGCCCGTGCCATAGGTGCTGGGCAGGAACATGACGAGCGCGCCTGTCAGCGCGATGGCTACCATGACCCAGAGGAGCGTGCCGAGCTTGACCCAGATGTTGTCGAGGAAGCCCCTGCTCTCGCGCACGCCGGCCATGACGGCAGCTCCGCACAGAAGGGCGAGGGCGGGGTAGAGCGGCAGGGGATAATGCGGGAGCTTGGTCGGCAGAAGTTCAAGGATGATCCACGCGGGCACGACCCAGGCCACCAGAAAGCGGACCGCCCCTTCGCGCAGCCTTGCGAGGGCATAGATGACGCCCGGCGCGAGGAAGAGCCAGGCCGGCCAGAATCCCACCAGCAATGACACGAGATAGTAGCCGGGCGGGCCCCAGTGCCCTTCGGCGGAGCCCGCCACCTTGCCCAGGAAGTCGAGCCCAATTGCCTCCTTGAAGTAGGCCCCGCTGGTCACAAGGCCAATGGCCACCAGCCAGGGCACGTTCAGAAGGATCACGATGCCGAGGCCGAAGAAGGGTCTCATGGACATGATCCAGGCCCATCGGCGTTCCCAGAAGGAGAGCGCAAACACGGACAGTCCCACGAAGAAGAGGATCATGGGTCCCTTGACGAGGATCCCGAGCCCCATGGCCAGTCCCAGCAGGGCGGAGTAGCGCAGTTTCGGCTGCTCGGCCCCCTGGCGTGATGCCATGAAGAACTGTGCGACCAGATATTGCGCGCCCACGACGCAAGCCAGAAGCACCGCGTCGGTCTTGGCGATGTGCGCCTCGCCGACAAGCAGCAATGACGAGGCCATCAGGCCGGCCGAGATCAGCGCCACTTCGTCGTCGAAGAGCCTCCGGCCCAACCCGAAGAGCAGAAGCGTCGCCAGTATCCCTGCGATCACCGATGGAAGGCGGTAGGCCCAAATCGCGTTGTGGGGTTCGGCGGTCAGCCAGCCTGCTGTTATGGCCTGCATCCAGTGAATGCCGACCGGCTTCTTGTTGCGCGGTTCCTCCTGGAAGCGGATTTCGATGAAATCGCCGGTTTCAATCATCTGTTTCGTGGCCTGCGTGAAGCGCGACTCGTCGCGATCCAGCGGCGGCAGTGCCGTGAGCCCGGGCAGGTACATCAGCAGGCAAAGCGCCACGAGGACGGCGCGGGGATGGGCAAGCATCAACGACCACAGGCTGGAACTGTCGTAGGCTGCGGCGGAGCGGCGATTTTGCATGGAGGGGGTTAACCATCGAGATTGCTTTGGCTACAATGCCCAGCCTGCCGGGATTTCTCAAGCGCGGGTTGGTTTGGTCGCAGGCGCTGCGATGATGTTGCCAAGCACGCCATGCGAAGATCAAAAGCGTTGCGTTAACCTCTGGAATGCAGACGCCGTCACTTGTATAAGCCCTCGTTTCCGGGCGCATGACGGCGTCATGTGCGTTGCTGCGGGCGCCGGGTGGCTGGTCCGCTTGTCATGGGTCCCCCGGTCTTTGGAGTAACGAGCTTGGCAGCCCTTCCTGAACTTTCCGTCGTCGTGCCCGTCAAGGATGAGGTGGACAATGCCGTCCCGCTCCTGATGGAAATCTGCGCGGCGCTGCGCGGCAAGACCACGTTCGAGGTCCTGTTCGTCGATGACGCCAGCAAGGACGGGACGGCCGAGGTGCTGCTCGCCGCCCGCCCGCAGGCGCCCGAACTTCGCGTGCTGAAGCACCGGAAGAACTCAGGGCAGAGCCGGGCGGTTCGCACGGGCGTGATCGCTGCGCGCGGGCGCCTTGTTGCGACACTCGACGGCGATGGCCAGAACGACCCTGCCGACATTCCGCTGCTGCTTGCGGTCTGGGCACGGGAGGAGGGCAAGGAACAGACCCTTGGCCTGGTTGCCGGACAGCGGATCAAGCGCGAAGACAACTGGGTCAAGCGCGTTTCATCGCGCGTCGGCAACGGCGTGCGGCAGTGGCTGCTGAAGGACGGGACGCGGGATACCGGCTGCGGGCTCAAGCTCTTTGCGCGCGACGCCTTCCTGACGTTGCCCTATTTCGATCACATCCACCGTTTCATGCCGGCGATGATGCTGCGCGAAGGCTACCGCATCAGCCATGCCGATGTTCGCCACAGGCCGCGCTCGCATGGCACTTCCAAGTACGGAACGCTTGACCGGCTTCTTGTCTCGCTGTCCGACCTTGTCGGCGTACGCTGGCTCCTGCGCCGCTCGCGGCGACCGGAAGCGATAGAGGAGCTCTAGGGGGACATGCTGGACTGGGTGACGTGGGAACATGTCTGGATCCTGATCGGCTTTGGCGGGCAGGCGGTGTTCACGTCGCGCATGCTGGTGCAGTGGTGGGCGAGCGAACAGGCCGGTCGCAGCGTGGTGCCGATCGCGTTCTGGTGGCTCAGCGTGATCGGCGGCGTGATCCTTCTCAGCTATGCCATCTACAAGAAGGATCCGGTCTTCATCTCCGGACAGGCTCTTGGCCTGATTGTATATGTGCGCAATCTCTACCTCATATTCGCTGAACGTTCACGGTTCCGGGCGGAAGACGACAGCGCCACAAAATAGCCCTGATCGTCCCTTCAACTTGGCCGGGTCCGGTTCGGCTGCTACATTCCACGGACAAAGGCTGAACCCCAAACGCGAGGCGAGGATTCCATGGGTCGTTTCATTACTCTGCTCAATATCATTCCGCTGCTTGTCCTTCCTCTCATTCTCTACAATTTCGTGGTGATGACCGGGCTCGCCGGGGCGGAGCCCGATGTCTGGATGATCCAGCCCATCTTCAGCGTGAACATGTTCTCGGGAGATGCTTGGGGCGTTTCGTTCGCCGACGTGTTCATGGGGCTCAGCCTGCTGCTGCTTTTCGTGGAGATCGTGAAGGCGACGCGGACCGACGCGATGTCGATCGTGAACCATGGCTTGTCCATGCTGCTGTGCCTTGTCTGCATCGTGCAGTTCATCGCGCTCAAGGGCTTTTCCAACTCGGTCTTCTTCCTGCTGACCATGATGAGCGTGCTGGACGTCGTCGCCGGCTTCACGATCACGATCGTGGCTGCGAAGCGCGA
Organism: Alphaproteobacteria bacterium; assembly: GCA_018969785.1. Classification (GTDB taxonomy): domain Bacteria; phylum Pseudomonadota; class Alphaproteobacteria; order Micropepsales; family Micropepsaceae; genus SZUA-430. The sequence goes on along the minus strand of JAGWXR010000005.1, from coordinate 18,445 downwards.
CTTCGGTGCCTCGGGCGGGATTGCCGGCACCCACTGAGGGGCGCTGGACGTGTTGCATTACGCAGGGCGTGCCGCCTGTTCCGGGTGGCGCGCCTTTTTTACATCAGCAGGAAGAACAGGAAGGCTGTCAGCACGGCCGTGGTGAAGACCGTCGGCCACCAAGAGGGCGCTTCCTGGCGCCGTGACCTTGCTTCGGTTGACAGCAAACGGACAGCAAGGAGGTATTCACCGACCTTCGGTTCGGACATGGGTGGACCTGAGCGCGCGACTTGCCATTCCGGGACACACCCGGGGCTTATGCGTCACCTGTCGCAAGTCCGATGCCGCCGGCGCTAGCTTCGCCAGCGCAGCGTGGCTGGCTTGACGGGATTGGTAAATTCCCGGCGCTCGGCCAGCGCGTCCGTCCATTCCTTCTTCAGGCGGAAGTACCAGATCGCCGGCGTGTCGGCGTCCTGGATCAGCATCATCCGGGGATTGTACTTCAGGCCTTCCATCTGGTCGGTCACGATCTTGCGATCCTGGCCGAGGAAGGTGCGCGCAACGATTTGCGCAATCGGCTTGAACGGCGCGAGCCATGAAAGGTTCCAGAAGAAGGTCTGTGTCACCTCGGTCTCGCTGGCGTTCAGCGGGGTGCATGTGGTCAGGCCGATGATCTCGGACTGGCCGGCCTTGATGTGCTCGATGCGGGTGCCGGGAAGCTGGAAGGAAATCTCCGTCGTCCTGTCACCGCCGAGCAGCTTGTAGAGGGTCGAGTTGCTGGAGGGTGTGTGCGTGACCATGGTGAAGCCCATGGGCGAGGGTTCGTATTTCTTCTCCTTGGCATAGCTCGAGCGCTGTGAGCGCCACCACCACGCCTTGTGCACGAAGGGACCGTGGGCCGGATCCATCAGGCCGACAACGGCATGGTCGATGGGACAGGGGAAGAGTTGCGCTTCGATGAGGGTTGGACGTGCTTGCGGCGCGACAGGAAGGCGCGGCGGTTCCTGCGTGGGGGCGGGGCTGCGTTCGTCCTCTGCCATGTAGATCCAGACCAGCCCGTTCTGCTCGCGCACGGGGTAGCGATAGACATGGATCCTGAGGGGATCGACGCCCTCCTGCCCAACAAGCGAGGGGATCAGGCGGCACTGGCCCGAGGGCGCAAAGCGCCAGCCGTGATAGGGGCATTCGACCGTGTCATCGACCATGCGTCCCCGGGAAAGGGGAACACCGCGGTGGGGACACAGGTCACGCAGGGCGAAGACTTCTCCCGCCTTCGTGCGGCCGAGGAGAACGGGTTCGCCCAGGATCTGCTTGGGCCTGATTTCTCCGGGGTTGAGGGTGTGCGCGTGGACGGCGAAGTACCAGAGGTTTCGCAGATGGTTCCTCGTGGGCGCTTCCTGATTCTGTGTCATGGCCTTGGTCTTGGACTTTCGAGCTTCAATCTGTATCAGAATGAGTGCGTCAACGTCGACCTACAAACCCGGCCCGTTGCCTGCGGAGTTGCCATGTCACGCCCGGAAACCGATACGCTCACACTCACCGTCCGCGCGGGGATTGCCACCGTAACCATGAACAGGCCCGAGGTCCGCAACGCGCTCAACCAGCGGGCCTATGCGGATCTCGAGGCTGTCTTCCACTGGATACAGTCCGAGGCGGATATCCGTGTCGTGGTGCTGACGGGCGCCGATCCGGCCTTCTGTTCGGGCGAGGACGTCAAGCAGATGATGACCGGGCCTGCGCGTGAGCAAAGCCAGGCGCGCCTTGCGGCCGTGCGACCGCGCCTGACGCCTGCGGCGGCGGCGATCCATGCCTGTGACCGGCCCATCATTGCGGCGGTCAATGGGGCGGCCGTCGGCTGGGGCATGGAACTTTGCCTGCTCGCGGACATCCGCATCGCGTCCGACCGTGCGCGCTTCGGCGAGATCTTCGTCAAGCGCGGGCTTGTGACCGATGCGCCGGGCATGATGATACTGCCACGGCTGGTCGGACCGGAGCGGGCGTGCGAACTCCTGTTCACCGGCGATCTGATCGATGCGCCGACGGCGCTGGCGTGGGGGCTTGTCTCGCGCGTGGTCGACCATGCGCACCTGATGGGCGAGGCGGAGACGCTTGCAGGCCGCATCGCGGCCAACGCCCCGCTCGCGGTCCGCTTCCTGAAGGAGGGCCTGCGCCGCGCTTCGGCCGGAGACCTCAATGAATTCGGCGGCTGGGTTTCAGGAACGCTTGCGCGCCTCTTCCAGACGCAGGACCACAAGGAGGGTGTGGCCAGCTTCCTCGAGAAGCGTCCTGCCGTCTTTCGGGGACACTGAAATGGCGCTTTTCTTCGACCAGGACTGGTTCGATGCCGAGCTTGCCCGGACGGGTGCCAGCCGGGCGGATGTTGCGCGACTGCTCTCGCTCACGCCGCAGCAGGTCGAGGAGCTCTGGAAGGACCAGCGCGAGCTCACGGCACGGGATGTCGCCCTGCTTGGTCGGTTCCTGAACCATCCTGCGCGCGTGATATCCGAGCGTGCCGGCGTTTCGACGCCTGTCCCACAAGAGAAAACGGCAGCCGAGGCCACCCTCGATGGGTTGCACGAACGCATTGATCGGCTTGAAGCGCAGGTCACACATCTCCTGGCGGAGATCGATCGTCTCAAGGCGTCAAAGGCTGGCTGACAGCCAGCGCCACTTCGGCGCATCGACCCTGTCGGCGGCGTCGTAAAGGCGTGCCACGCGTGCCGCCGAGGGACCATGCGGGCTGACTGACTGGCCAAGGACCTGGGAGACAAACGCGGGTTCGAATGTGCCTGAAGAAGGCCTCGTCCTTGTCGTCCTGCGGTCACCATGAGGTTGCGCCGGTTGCTCCGCGCCAGAGGAAGGCCGCGCTCCCCGGCCCTCCGTTCGGCATGTCGGGGCAACCGGCGCTATCCGGCGCGATGCGAACTGCGTCGTTCGCGCCGAAATGGGACAAGCGGGCCTGATCCTGATCATGGTTCCCGGGTTGTCGCACGGCGCATGCCAGATCTCTTGGAACATCCTTAAGCTTAATGCGAAGCGCGTCACCGCAAGGGGCGCGCTGGACCCCGTGCCATTCCGGCTTTCTTAAAAGCTGGGTTGCTAGGTTCGTGGCGTTGCGAGATGAGGCGAACGGCCCTCCGCCTTTCAGTTTTCGAGTTGGGGGAAGGCAGTGTTGTTCGGTCGGACACAAGCCGCATCGGCTATCCATCGCATGAATGAACTGGGCGAGCTCGAGCGCATGCGCCTTGCGCTCGCTGCCTCGGGAGACCTTGTCTATGACTGGACGCCGGGCGATGGGGCCATCGTCTGGGCCGATGATCCGAGCAAGGCGCTCGGCATCGGAACGGAGGCGGACTTTGCCTCCTCGAAGCGCTTCCATGCGCTGATCGACAGCGAAGCGGCCGATGCGCGCTCGCGCATCGCGCAGGAGGCGCCCATCGACGGCAAGCCCTTCCGGCTGGAGTATCCGCTGCTGACCGCGTCCGACCCGCTATGGGTTGAAGATTGCGGTGTCTGCGTTCCGGGTCGGGATGGTGGCGTGGGGCGGATCGTGGGCGTCCTGCGCAACATCACCGCGCGCAAGCTGCGCGAAGCGCATTACAGCTGGGCGGCCCGTTATGACGAGATGACCGGCCACCTCAACCGGATGCGGTTGCGGGACTGTCTTGCGCAAGTGCTCGAACTGATGCCGGTCGCCGACCGGAAAGCATCGGCCTATTTCGTGGTTGCCATCGACGATCTTGCCGTGATCAACGAAACCTACGGTTTCGACATGGCCGACGAGGTCATCGTGGCCATCGGGCGCCGTCTTGCGGAGACGGCGGGACCTGGCTGTGCCATCGGCAGGACTGCCGGCAACAAGTTCGGCATTCTCGTGGAGGGTTGCAAGCCGTCGGACATGTGCGTGCGCGCAGGGCAGTTCCGTGATGTCGCCCGTTCCAAGGTCATCCCGACGCGCAATGGTGCCGTAAGCGTCAGCGTGTCGGTGGGCGCCGTCTCGCTGCCACAGGATGCGCGCAGCAGCCAGGAGGCGATGTCGCGGGCCGAGGAGGCGCTTGATCGCGCCAAGCTTCACGGGCGCGACAACTATGCCTCTTATTCGCATTCGCCCCAGCGCGATTCACTTCGCAAGCGTGCGGTGCTGATCGGCGACCAGATTGTCACGGCGCTCGACGAGAACCGAGTGGTGCTCGCCTACCAGCCCATCGTTGACGCGGTCACTGGCGAGGTTGCCATGCATGAGTGCCTTGCGCGCATCGTGCGGCCGGAGGGACAGGTGATCGCTGCCGGCGACTTCATCGCGGTGGCGGAGCAGCTTGGCCTTGTGCGCCGCCTTGACCGGCGGGTTCTGGAACTGACGGTCGATGCCCTGCGGCGCAGCCGGGGTGCGTGCCTTACACTCAACGTGTCGGGCATGACGGCGTCGGACCGGCCGTCGCTGGAGGCCTTTGTTTCATATATCGAGGCGCACCGGGAAGTGGCGCCGCGGCTGATCGTCGAGCTCACCGAGACTGCCGCACTGATCGACATCGAAGAAAGCGTGCGCTTCGTGAGCCGGATCCGCACGCTTGGCGCGCGCGTGGCCATCGACGATTTCGGGGCCGGCTACACGTCGTTCCGGAACCTGCAGGCGCTGAAAGTAGACATGGTGAAGGTCGATGGCACGTTCGTGAAAGACCTTGCGGAAAGCCGGGACAACCAGATCTTCGTCAGCACGCTGGTGAACCTCGCGCGGAACTTCAACCTTTCGACGGTAGCGGAGTGGGTCGGGAGCGAACGGGAGAGCGAGATCCTGCGAGGCTATGGCGTGGACTATTTCCAGGGCATCCATTACGGGGCGCCCAGCATTGCAGAGCCTTGGGCGAAGGCTGCTTCGTAACACTGCCGGCCTGCGACATCGAGGAGCGCGGCAGGGTGCGGGAAGTCCCATTAGTGTGCTGCCTGCGGCAATCGAAAGACGTCGGTGATCATGCAGGACACGGGGCAGGAGAGAGAGTTCTGGGTGGGGCTCCGGCGCGGCCTTGCCGGCCTGTGCCCCTGCTGCGGGCAGGCGCGGCTCTTTGCTTCCTACCTGAAGGTCGTTTCGCGCTGCACTGCGTGCGGCCACGAACTGGGGCAGTACAAGTCGGATGACGGTCCTGCCTATTTCACGATTCTGATCGTCGGGCACCTGCTGCTTGGTCCGCTGCTGCTCATGGAAATCGTGCGGACGCTGCCCCTCGAGCTTACCCTGACGGTGATGCTGAGCGGGCTTGTGATCGTCACGCTCTGGTTGCTGCCGATCGTGAAGGGGGCGTTTGTCGGCGCGCAATGGGCCCTGCGCGACGACGGCAGCGGCAGCTAGGTCAATTGCGGCAATAAGCGATGCGCATACCCTTGGGAACCCGCGTCTCGGCGGTGGAACAGGCGCGTGCGACCTGCTCGGGTGTGAGGCCCACGGTCCTTGACAGGTCCGTCGACTGGATTTGCGTGCCCACGAATACCGCGTTCGTGAGGATCGCGCCTTCGAGATTGGCACCAATCAGCCAGGTCCAGTTCAGCCATGCGCTGCTGAGGTCGGCGCCGCGAAGGTCTGCCCCCTCAAGTCGGGCGCCCGACAGGTTGGCGTGGCGCAGCGATGCGTTGCTCAGATTCGCCCCGTTGAGCTGTGCGCCAGCCATGTTGGCGCCATCGAGCTTCGCGCCTGACAGGTTCGCGTTGTTGAGGACAGCGAGCTGGAAGAAGCCGTTTTCGAGGTTGGCGCCCGACAGGTCGCACCCATTGCATTGGGGGATACCCGAGGTGTCGCGTGCGCGCGCGACATCCCGGCTGTTCGCCGCGTGCGCCATGTCCTGCGAGGTCGAGAGAAAACAGGCAGCCGCAATGAGCGCTGCGCCGAGGTTTTTCACGTTACTCTCCGCGTTTGACGGGTGCAGGGAGCCAGAGTTACTTGCGATTTGCAAGCTCGTCGAGCTGGCGACGCATGGCATCGAGCTGCGCCTTGAGTTCCGCGATCTCCTGGTCTGCGGAATCGCCGGCTGATGGCTCGGCTCCGGCTTCGGCGGATCCCTGCGCGTCGCGGTCCTGCGGCCGGTTGGGCATGAGGGCGCCAAAGGGGGTGAACATGCGAAGCGTGCGCTCGAACATGGCCATGTTCTGGCGGGCAAGCCCCTCGAAATCCTTCAGCATCGTCTTGCCGCCAAAGGTCGAGGCAAGCTGCTCGCGCATGCGTTCGTGGTTCTTGGAAAAGGAGTCCATGCTCAGGTTGAGATAGCCGGGCACGAGCGCCTGCATGCTGTCGCCATAAAAGCGGATGAGCTGGCGGAGGAACTGGATCGGCAGCAATTGCTGGCCGCCCTTGCCTTCTTCCTCGAAAATGATCTGGGTAAGGACCGCGCGGGTGATGTCCTCGCCGGTCTTGGCGTCATGGACGTTGAACTCCTGGCCGCGCTTGACCATCTCTGCGAGGTGATCAAGCGTGACATAGCTCGACGTCGCCGTGTTGTAGAGGCGGCGGTTGGCGTATTTCTTGATCGTGATCGGTTCTGCGTTTGGCGCCGTCATGGGCATTTCGTCCCGGATTGCTGACTTGCCGCATTGCACGCAACGCGGGCTTGTTGCAGTGCATTCTAGGCGAGATCGTGCGCCGTGCCTATCGCTGATGCACAAGGGATGCACCTGCCTGGGCTGGCTTTGCGGAAACTCGCACAAATCCGCCGGAATTCCGTGGCCCGCCCGCGCCTGACGTGCCATCCTCAACGTTAACCGCGAGACTGTCGTCTCCAGACCCCAAGGAGTGATCCCGATGTCCGATGTCGCCATTGTTGCAGCTGCACGAACGCCTGTGGGCTCGTTCAACGGCTCCTTTGCCAATGTGCCCGCCCATGACCTGGGAAAGACCGTCATTCGTGACGTGCTGAAGCGCGCCAAGCTTGAGCCGGGCGATGTGAGCGAGGTGATCCTCGGGCAGATCCTGTCGGCTGCGCAGGGGCAGAACCCGGCGCGCCAGGCGGCGATCCATGCCGGCATTCCCGTCGAGGTGCCGGCGTGGGGGGTGAACCAGCTCTGCGGCTCGGGGCTGAGGGCTGTGGCGCTGGGCCACCAGGCGATTGCCAATGGCGACTCTCAGGTCGTCGTTGCGGGCGGGCAGGAATCAATGTCGATGGCTCCCCATGCGGCCTATCTCAGGGCGGGGCAGAAAATGGGCGCGCTCGAGTTCGTCGACACGATGATCAAGGACGGGCTCATGGATGTCTTCAACGGCTACCACATGGGCAATACTGCCGAGAATGTTGCCAAAGAGTGGCAGATCACGCGCGAGCAGCAGGACCAGTTTGCGGTTGCCTCGCAGAACAAGGCCGAGGCGGCGCGCAAGGCCGGGCGCTTCAAGGACGAGATTGCCGCCGTCACCATCAAGGAAAAGAAGGGTGAGCGCTTGATCGACACGGATGAATACATCCGCGACGGCGTGACCTATGACGCGATCAAGGACCTGCGGCCTGCCTTCCTGCGCGAGGGGGGGACTGTCACGGCGGCGAATGCGAGCGGCATCAATGACGGCGCGGCGGCGGTGGTGCTCATGTCGCTCAAGGAGGCCGAGCGGCGCGGCCTGAAGCCGCTTGCGGTCATCAGGTCGTGGGCGCAGGCGGGTGTCGATCCGAAGATCATGGGGACCGGGCCGATCCCGGCGTCGCGCCAAGCCCTGAAGCGGGCCGGCTGGAGCGTTGCCGACCTCGATCTTATCGAGGCGAACGAAGCCTTTGCGGCGCAGGCCTGCGCCGTCAACAAGGACATGGGCTGGGATCCGGCCAGGGTGAACGTGAACGGCGGGGCCATTGCCATTGGTCATCCGATCGGCGCCTCGGGTGGCCGCGTGCTTGTCACGCTGCTCCACGAGATGCAGAAGCGCAATGCCCGCAAGGGCCTTGCCACGCTGTGCATCGGTGGCGGCATGGGCATCGCCATGTGTGTTGAACGCTAGTCATCGAGGATCAAGGAGGAAGACATGTCGAGGGTTGCAATCGTCACTGGCGGCACGCGCGGTATCGGGGAGGCCATTTCCGTCGGCCTGAAGAAGGCCGGCTACAGCGTGGCTGCAAACTATGCAGGCAATGACGACAGGGCGCGGGCCTTTTCGGAAAAGCACGGGATCGCCGTCTTCAAATGGGACGTTGCGGATCTCGAGCAGTGCATGAAGGGTGTCGCCAGCGTGGTCGAGAAGCTCGGCCCTGTCGATGTCGTGGTGAACAACGCCGGCATCACGCGGGATGCCACGCTCAAGAAGCAGAGCCGGCAGCAATGGGATGAGGTGCTCGACACCAACCTCGGCGGCTGCTTCAACATGTGCAAGGCGGTCTGGGACAGCATGCTTGATCGCGGGTTCGGGCGGATCGTGAACATCGGCTCGATCAACGGGCAGGCGGGACAGTACGGGCAGGTGAACTATGCGGCAGCCAAGTCGGGCATCCACGGGTTCACGAAGGCACTGGCGCAGGAAGGGGCATCGAAGGGCATCACCGTGAACGCGATCGCGCCGGGCTACATCGATACCGATATGGTGGCGGCGGTTCCGGCCAATGTGCTTGAGAAGATCGTCGCGAAGATCCCGGTCGGCCGGCTGGGCAAGGCCGAGGAGATCGCCCGCGGGGTGCTGTTCCTGATCGCCGATGATGCCGGTTTCGTGACCGGGTCTACCCTGTCGATCAATGGCGGGCAGCACATGTACTGAGGCTGCGGCCTCGTCGGGGCCTGCCGGCGCGCAGATTCCTGTGCAGCCGGCGGGTGTGCCCCCGGAGTTACCCTGCGTAAACCATCGGTCGCAGTCCTGTTACCAAACCACATTGTTGCCACGATCTCGGTCGATAAACCTGAGGTTAAAAAGGGGCACGGATGTGGGCCGCCGTCGGGGGCGAGGGCCTGCGGCTGCGTATTGTTGGAGCCAGATTTGCGATCCTGGTTGCGGGTCATCCTTGTTGCGATCGCCCTTCTTGCCGGGATGGGCGCGAGGGACGCCCGTGCTTTCGAGCGGGACCTGCCAGCGCTTGCGCATTACAGCTCGGAGTTCACGCCGATCGGCTTTGTCCTCGACCTGACGGGCGAGGCGCCGAAGCTGAAATTCGATGGCAGCGAGGAGATCCTGGTGCTGCGCTGGGCTCCTGCCGCAGGTGGCGACCGCCTGCTGATCCGGGAAGACCAGTTCGTCGTGCTCCGCATTTCGGCGCTGGGCGGGATCACGCTGTTCACGCCCGACAATATGCGCGGCGTGCCGGTTGCGCCTGACCGGCGTCCCGTGCAGCCGCTGCGTTCCAACGCGCCGGCGCTGGCGATGATCCAGGACTATGCCTCGCGCATCATGGCGCAGGCGCGTGCCGAGACGGGACGCATGGTGCTGTTCGAGGCCGACTGGGCCATGGCTGCGCGCGACGGCGAGACCCGCGCCCTGCTATTCGATTCCATCCGCAATGCCGGCACGGCGCTGCTCAACTGGATCCGTTCGGGGCCGGGGCGCGATGCGGCCGGCGTCACGCTGAAGCGCATCCGGTTTGTGGCGGGACCTGCGGTCATCCCCTATCGGCAGGGGGACATGCTTGTTGTCACGTTCACGCGCGGACTGGGGCTGGGGGGCAGGCCATCGTCCGGCGTGATCCAGCGACAGCTGGCGCAGTTCAGCCCGCGCTAGAGGCGGGGCTGCCATCCGGGTTCTGCCATCTCGAAGCCGCTGAATTCGAAGCCTGGCGCGACCGTGCAACCGACCAGCGTGAATTCGCCGCGCGAGCGCGCCGTCTGCCAGCAGCCTGCCGGCACGATCACCTGTGGCAAGTGTCCCTCAGCGAGGGTGTTTCCCAGGATGCGTGTTTCGTGCGCATGTCCGTCGGGCGACAGGCCCAATTCGAGGGGTGCGCCTGCGTACCAGTGCCAGATCTCCACGGCATCCACGCGGTGCCATCTGGAAATCTCGCCGTGCTTCAGCAGATAGAGGATGGCCGTGGAAGCGCTCCGGCCGGCGATGTTCCGGCTGTCGCGGAAGGTCTCGCGGAAGTAGCCGCCTTCGGGATGAGGCAGAAGGCCGAGGCTGCGAATGATCGCATCGGCCGTCATGTCCGGCGATGGCGTCAAAACACGTCCTTGCGCCGGCGGGTTTCGGCGAACACTTCGACCACGGCGGCGCGTTCCATCTTCAGCGTGCGGCGCAGTTCGTCGCTGTCGGGTCTCAGGAAGGGGTTTGTCTTCAACTCGAGCCCGATCGTCGAGGGAATTGTGGGCAGGCCGCGCTGGCGAAGGTCGTCGACTTCCTTCATGCGGGCGACAAGGTCGGCGTTGCCGGGCTCGAGGCTGAGGGCAAAGCGGCCGTTGGACTGCGTGTATTCGTGACCGCAATAGACGCGCGTGTCCGCGGGCAGGCGTGCAAGCGTCGACAGGCTTTGCCACATCTGGTCGGGCGTGCCCTCGAACAGCCTGCCGCAACCCATGGCGAACATGGTATCGCCGGTGAAGACGGCCTTTGCTTCCTCGAACCAGAAGGCGATATGGCCGCGGGTGTGCGCGGGGATGTCATAGACCCGGGCGATCGCCGTTCCGATGGCGACGAGGTCACCCTGGCCGACCTGGATGTCGATGCCGGGAATGCGATCCGCGTCGGCGCGGGGGCCGATGATCCTTGCGCCCGTGCGCTCCTTCAGTTCAAGGTTTCCGCCGGTGTGGTCGAAGTGGTGGTGCGTGTTGAGGATGTGCGTGAGCGCGAGGCCGCGGGCGCGCAGCGCGTCGATCACGGGTGCAGCCTCGGAAGGATCGACCACGGCCACGGCGCGCGTGCGCGGCTCGTGGAGGATGTAGGCGTAATTGTCCTTGAGGCAGGGTACGAGGTGGATTTCCGTCATCTTCAATTCGATATGTTGTAGGCGGCGAGCGCCGCCATGTTGACGATGTCACTCATCCGTGCGCCGAGCGGGGCAATCTGGACCGACTTCGACAGACCCACCAGGAGCGGGCCGATCACGGTGGCGCCGCCGATCACCTCGGTCATGGTGGTGGAAATCGACGCCGAGTGGATCGCAGGCATGATCAGCACGTTCGCCGGCCCCTTGAGGCGGCAGAAGGGGTAGCGGGCCATGCGCTCCATATCGAGCGCGATGTCGGCGTTCATCTCGCCGTCGTACTCGAAGTCGACGCCGCGCCTGTCGAGCAGCTCGACGGCTTCGCGCACGCGCTGGGACCGTTCGCCCCAGGGCTGGCCAAAGGTCGAGTAGGCGAGCAGCGCGACGCGCGGCTCGTAGCCGAAGCGCCGGGCCACGGCTGCGGTCTGCACGGTGATGTCGGCGAGTTCCTCGGCGGTTGGCATTTCCAGCACGTTGGTGTCACCGACGAAAACCGTGCGGCCGCTGTGCAGGATGATCGATACGCCCACGACGCGTTCGCCGGGCTTCGGGTCGATGACCTGGCGCACGTCGCCCAAGGCGACGGAGTAGTGGCGCGTGACGCCTGTCACCATCGCGTCGGCGTGTCCTGCGGCTACCATGGAGGCTGCGAAGATATTGCGGTCGTAGGTGACCTGGCGGGTGCAGTCGCGCAGGAGCGCTCCCTGGCGCTGCTTGCGCTCGTAGAGGGCCTGGGCGTACTGCGTGGTGCGGGGACTCTGGCGTCCGAAGACGATCTCGAGTTCGTCGATCTCCTCGAGGCCGGACTCGCGTGCGGTCGCGCGGATGCTTTCGGGGTTGCCGACAAGGATGGCCTTGCCGAGGCCCGAGTTCTGGTAGGCGAGGGCGGCGCGGATCACGGCCTCTTCCTCGCCTTCTGCAAAGACGATGCGCTTGGGGTCCATGCGTACGCGTGCCACGACGCGCTGGACGATGGATGCGACCGGGTCGAGGCGCGAGGCGAGCTCGTTCGCATAGCGGTCGAGGTCCGCGATGGGCTTCTGGGCGACGCCGCTTTCCATGGCGGCGCGTGCCACGGCCACCGGCACCGTCGAGATCAGCCGCGGATCAAAGGGGACCGGAATGATGTAGTCGGGGCCAAACTTGGGCCTGGCGTTGTGGTAGGCGGCTGCCACCTCGTCGGGGACATCTTCCCGTGCCAGTTCGGCGAGCGCCTTGGCGGCTGCGATCTTCATGGGTTCGTTGATCGTGCGGGCGCGGACGTCGAGCGCGCCCCTGAAGATGTAGGGAAACCCCAGCACATTGTTGACCTGGTTGGGATAGTCCGACCGTCCGGTGGCGACAATGGCGTCGCTGCGCACGGCGGCGACTTCCTCGGGCGTGATCTCGGGATCGGGGTTGGCGCAGGCGAAGATGATTGGCCTTGCGGCCATGGAGCGAACCATGTCGGCCGTCATGGCTCCCTTGACCGAAAGGCCGAGGAATATGTCGGCACCCTTCACGGCCTCGGCGAGGGAGCGTGCCTTCGTGTCAACGGCGTGGGCGGACTTCCACTGGTTCATGCCTTCGGTGCGACCGCGCCAGATCGGCCCCTTGGTGTCGCAGAGGACGGCGTTTTCGTGCGGCATTCCCATGGCCTTGATGAGCTCGAGGCATGCGATGCCGGCGGCGCCGGCGCCATTGACAACCATGCGGGCGGTGCGGATGTCGCGGCCGGTCAGGTGCAGGGCGTTGACGAGACCGGCGGCGGTGATGATCGCCGTGCCGTGCTGGTCGTCATGGAAGACGGGGATGCTCATCAGTTCACGCAGGCGCTGCTCGATGACGAAGCAGTCGGGCGCCTTGATGTCCTCGAGGTTGATGCCACCGAAGGTGGGACCGAGGTAGCGCACGCAGTTGACGAAGGCGTCGATGTCCTGCGTGTCGACTTCAAGGTCGATCGAGTCGACGTCGGCAAAGCGCTTGAAGAGGACTGCCTTGCCTTCCATCACGGGCTTGGAGGCGAGGGGACCGAGGTCCCCGAGGCCCAGGATTGCCGTGCCGTTTGAGATCACTGCGACGAGATTCCCGCGGGCGGTGTAGTCATAAACTGTGGATGGATCGTCCGCGATGGCGCGCACCGGCACCGCAACCCCCGGGGAATAGGCGAGGCTGAGGTCGCGCTGCGTCGCCATCGGCTTGGATGGCCGTATTTCAATCTTGCCAGGCTTGGGGTGGGCGTGAAAGAGAAGCGCTTCCTGATCGGTGAATGGTCGCTTTTTCGACATGTGTCCACTTCGGTCCTCAACAGAACGCGAACCTCCGATTTCCCGGGCTCGGCGTTCCCCTGCCGCCCTCAATAGCCTTGGGCGACTGTCCTGTACAGGCAGGATAAGCCCATGAGCGCCATGGAAAATCCGCAAGAGTTACATGATGCCGCAGCCCTGTCGCATGCGACGGGCGGCGCCACGCCGATGATGGCGCAATATCTCAAGATCAAGGAGGCCCATCAGGACTATCTGCTGTTCTACCGGATGGGTGACTTCTACGAGCTCTTCTTCGATGACGCCGTGAAGGCGTCGGCCGCGCTCGACATTGCCCTGACCAAGAGGGGCAAGCACCTGGAAGCCGACATTCCCATGTGCGGCGTGCCAGTGCATTCGGCCGAGAGCTACCTGCTGACGCTGATCCGCAAGAACTTCAAGGTCGCCATCTGCGAGCAGACCGAGGATCCGGCCGAGGCGCGCAAGCGCGGTTCGAAGTCGGTTGTCGCGCGCGAAGTGGTGCGGGTGGTGACCCCGGGTACGCTGACGGAAGACCAGCTCCTGTCGGCGCGGCGCCACAATTATCTGGCGGCCATCGGCAAGGCTGCGGGGCTCTATGCGGTTGCGTGGACCGACATCACCGATGGCACATTCATGACAGCGCAGGTTGATGCCCGCGCGCTGATGCCCCTCATCGCGCGCATCGCGCCGGCCGAGTTGCTGGTGGCCGACAACCTCGGCGAGGATCCTGCCCTCGAACCGGTGCGGCAGGAACTTGGTGACAGGATCACGCTGATCGCCCGGCTGAAGGCCGACCCGGATGCGGGCGAGCGCCTGCTGAAGCGTCAGTTCGCGGTGAGCGCGCTGGAGGGTTTCGGCATTTTCTCGCGGGCGGAGATTTCTGCTGCCGGCGCCGTTCTTTCCTATCTCGAGCTGACGCAGAAGGGCAGGCTGCCTTCGCTGCGGCCGCCGCGGCAGCAGGCGCAATCAGGCATCATGCTGATCGATGCGGCCACGCGACGCAACCTCGAGATCTGCGAGACGCTGTCGGGGACGCACGAGGGAAGCCTTCTGTCGACGATCGACATGACGCTGACGGCGCCGGGCGGGCGGGAAATCACCGAGTGGCTGCAGTCGCCGCTGACCGATGCGGCACGGATCAATGGGCGCCTCGAGGCTGTCGACTTCCTTGCCGCGTGCGAGGACGTGCGGGCGCGCGTGCGCGGCGTGCTGCGCCGTCTTCCCGACATGTCGCGGGCGATGGCGCGGCTGTTGCTGGGGCGCGGCGGGCCGCGTGACCTGGGTGTCGTGCGGGATGCGCTGGTGCATGCGTTCGCGATCCCGGATGCGCTGGCGTCGTCGCCTCAGATGCTGCGTCCCGTTCCTGCCGACATTGCCTCGCTGGCAGCGCGCCTCACTGCGGCACAGGGCGAATTGCGGGCCATTCACGAAACACTGGTGCGAAGCCTTTCGGCAGAGCTGCCGCTGCTTGCCCGCGATGGCGGCTTCATTGCCGTGGGCGTGCATGCGGAACTGGATACGCTGCGACGCCTGCGTGACGATGCGCGGCTTGTGATCATCGACCTCGAGGCGCGGCTGCGCGCCGAAACAGGGATCGGCTCGCTCAAGGTCAAGCATAACAATGTGCTGGGCTATCACATCGAGATCACGTCGGCGAATGCGGAGAAGCTGAAGGCCTCGGAGACCGGGCGAAGCTTCATCCACCGCCAGACAACGGCTCAGGCGCAGCGCCATACCAATGTCGAGCTTTCCGAGCTGGCGACCCGGATCGCGGATGCTGCCGAGCGCGCGCTTGCGCTTGAGCTCGGGCTGCATGAGGAGATGGTGGTCGCGATCCAGGCGGCTTCGGGCGTGCTGTCGGATGTTGCCCAGTGTGTTGCGCAGATCGATGTCCTGTCGGCGCTGTCGACACTTGCGGTCGAGCGGGGTTTCGCCCGGCCGGTCATTTCGGAGGGGCTCGAGTTCAGGATCGACCGGGGACGCCATCCCGTCGTCGAGGCGGCGCTTGCGCGGCAGGCACAGGGCTTTGTTGCAAACAGCTGTGACCTTTCGGCTGACGGGCCAGGGCGGCTGTGGCTTGTCACCGGTCCCAACATGGCCGGCAAATCGACATTCCTGAGGCAGAACGCGCTGATTGCGATCCTGGCGCAGATGGGTTCCTTCGTGCCGGCTGCCGCCGCGCGCGTCGGGCTCGTCGACCGGCTGTTCAGTCGTGTCGGTGCTGCCGATGACCTTGCGCGCGGCCGGTCGACCTTCATGGTCGAGATGGTGGAAACGGCTGCCATCCTGAACCAGGCGACGGAGCGGTCGCTTGTGATCCTTGACGAGATCGGCCGCGGCACAGCGACCTATGACGGGCTCTCGATCGCGTGGGCGACGGTGGAGCGGCTGAACCACGTGAACCGGTCGCGCGCGCTTTTTGCCACCCACTACCATGAGCTTACGACGCTGGCGCAGCGGCTTGACGGCATCGCGAATGTCACCGTGCGCGTGCGCGAATGGCAGGGCGGGATCGTGTTCCTGCACGAGGTGTTGCAGGGGGCGGCGGATCGATCCTACGGCGTCCAGGTTGCGCGGCTGGCCGGACTGCCGGATGACGTGCTGAAGCGGGCGCAGGAGGTGCTGCGGGCGCTCGAACAGGGCGACACGGGTCGGCGTGCGAAGACGCTGCTGGATGACCTGCCGCTGTTCTCGCAACTGGCGACTGCAGCGGCTCCAGCGCGGTCCAGCGTGGTTGAAGAGCGGTTGCGTGCCCTTGCAGCCGATGAACTTACGCCAAAGGCTGCGCTTGACCTCGTTTATGAGTTGAAGCGTCTGGTCGATCAGGTAGGCTGACGGTTATTGCGGAACAGCCGGGCCGGGACCCATGGATGCGACTGACGCCAAGGATGACCTTCGCACGCGGCTGACGGCGGCTGCGCTCGAGCAGGGAGCGGATGTTTCGCGCCTGAGGCGGGCGGCGCTGCCGCTTTTCAAGGATGCCCTTGCGCAAGCACGACAGCGCATGCGCGAAAGCCTCGAGCAGGGCGGCACGGGCCTGGGGGCTGCAAAGGCGCTTGCGCGTGATGTCGACGAGCTAATCCACGCGCTTTATGATTTCACGACGAAGCACGCCTTCTATGCGCAGAACCCGACGGAGTCGGAGCGCGTCTCGATCGTTGCGGTCGGGGGCTACGGGCGTGGCGCACTGGCGCCGGGGTCGGATATCGACCTGTTGTTCGTGATGCCCTTCAAGCAGACGGCGTGGGGCGAGAGCGTGGTGGAGTTCATGCTCTATCTGCTCTGGGACCTTGGCCTGAAAGTCGGGCATGCGACGCGATCGATCGACGAGTGCATCCGCCTGTCGAAGGCCGACCACACGATCCGCACGTCGGTGCTGGAGGCGCGGTTCATCTGCGGCTACCAGCCACTGTTCACGACGCTCAAGAACCGCTTTGCGTCCGAAGTCGTGGCCATCGCGCAGAACGATTTCATCGAGGCGAAACTTTCGGAACGGCAACGGCGCCACGCGATGACAGGGGAGAGCCGCTACCTGGTCGAGCCAAACGTCAAGGATGGCAAGGGCGGGCTGCGCGACCTGCATACGCTCTACTGGATTGCCAAGTATCTCTATCGGGTCGATGATGTATCGGGGCTTGTGCAGGTTGGCTTCCTGAATGCGGACGAATTGCGTGCCTTCGAGGAGGCCGAGGAGTTTCTCTGGCTTGTCCGGTGCCACCTGCACCTGGTGGCGGGTCGCGCGGAGGAGCGTCTGGCATTCGATGCCCAGATCGAGGTGGCGCGGCGGCTCGGGTTCAATGACGAAAAGGGCGAGCGGGGCGTCGAGCGCTTCATGCAGCGCTACTTCCTGACGGCCAAGACCGTCGGCGACCTCACGCGCATCTTCTGTGCGGCCCTTGAGGCGCAGAACAAGAAGTCGTGGCCGTCATTCGGTCGCATGATTCCGGGCATCGGCAAGTGGCGCGCGGGAACAGATGGTTTCTTCGTCGAGCAGAACCGCGTGAACGTCGATGGCGTGGAGACGCTGCGGGACAAGCCCTGCAACATGGTCCGGCTGTTCCATATCGCCAACCAGAAGGGTGTCGACATCCATCCGGACGCGCTCAGGCATGTCACGCGCAACCTGCACCTTGTCGACGAGCGCCTGCGGGCCGATCCGGAAGCCAACCGGCTTTTCCTCGAGCTGCTCTGTTCGCGGCGGGATCCGGAGCGGGCGCTCCGGCAGATGAATGAAGCCGGCGTTTTTGGTGCATTCGTGCCCGACTTCGGCCGGATCGTGGCGAAGATGCAGTTCAACATGTACCACCACTATACGGTTGACGAGCACCTGATCCGCGCGATTGGCCATCTCGCGAAGATCGAGCGCGGCGAGTACAAGGAAGAACATCCGCTTGCCAACGAGATCATCCACAAGGTGCTCTCGCGGGAGGTGCTCTACATGTCGGTGCTGCTGCACGACATCGCCAAGGGGCGGGAAGGGGACCATTCGGAAGTCGGCGAGGAGGTGGCGCAGTCGCTGTGTCCCCGGCTTGGCATGGGGCCGGCCGAGACCGAGACGGTGGCCTGGCTCGTGCGCAACCATCTTGTCATGAGCGACGTGGCACAAAAGCGCGACCTTTCGGATCCCAAGACGATCAGGGACTTCATTGCCGTCGTGCAGTCGCCCGAACGCCTGAGGCTGCTGCTGTGCCTCACGGTTGCCGACATCAGGGCCGTGGGGCCCGGGGTGTGGAATGGCTGGAAGGGGCAGTTGCTGCGGCAACTCTACTACGAGGCCGAGGCGCAGATGCTGGGCGGGTTCAGCGCCACGGCGCGCCCGCAGCTCGTGAAGATGGCGCGGTACGCCCTTGAGCAACGCCTCGAAAGCTGGACGCCGGAGGAGCGGGCGCGGGCGATTGCGCGGCACTATGATCCGTTCTGGCTTTCGCTCGACACCGATGCACATGAGCGGCTTGCCCTGCAGATGCGCGATGCCGACCGTCGGGGCGAGAAGCTCAACCTTGCGCCCCGCGTCGATGCGCGGCGCTCGGTCACCGAGTTCTCGATCTACACCGAGGACCATCCGGGCCTGTTTTCCCGCATCGCCGGTGCCTTTGCGATGTGCGGGGCCAATATTCTCGACGCCAAGATCTTCACGACGAGCGATGGCATGGCCATCGACCTGTTCTCGGTGCAGGACGCCAATGGCGATCCCATCACGGAGGCACGGGCGTTCGAGCGCATCCGGCAGACCATGGCACGGGTGCTCGCCGGCGAAGTTGTTCCCCGATCTGTCATCGATGCCAAGGGCGTGCGCAAGCGCGAGGAGGCGTTCCGGGTGGAGCCGCAGGTGCTGATCGACAATGCGGC
>JAGWXR010000091.1 GCA_018969785.1 Alphaproteobacteria bacterium | reverse complement strand
TGTTGTGCCCCCGCGCGCCTTCGGGCCCCGCCACGACGACCTGCTGCCCCTGCGTGAGCACGACCTCGTCAAGCCGCCCGTCGGGATAGCTCAGCCGCGCATAGTGCACATGGCTGATCGAGACACCGAAGAACCCGCCGATCAACAGCCTCACCTCCGCCGCTGTCACGGGCTTCGGGCAGGAGAAGGCAAACTCGACCCGCATCTCGCCCCGCGGCGCCGCAAGCGGCCGCAGCGCCGTGCGCTTGCAGGCAACACCGCCCTGGACTGCCGTCACGCGCCCGTCGAGATGCGCCACCAGCAGGCCGGCCAGGTCCGCAGGCGTCTCGGAAAGCTGCGTCACCCGGTAGGCATCGACCTGGTACACGCCCTCGAGCGTGTTGCCCGACACCGTCCACGACGAGAAGCTCTGGCTGCGCACATGCGCCTCGGCCGGACACAGGAACACGACCGCGAGGACAAGCGCCAGGACAAGGCGGATGGTCATTTCCCGCCTTCACCCTTCGGCGCCGCGGCATCATAGGATATCCGCGCCTTGCGCCTGAGCCCCTCGACATAGGCTGCAAAGGCCTTCTCGGTCTCGCGCTTCTGCCACTCCTCGCGCACGACATCGCGCACTTCCTCGAGCGGCGGCGGCGGGGTCTCGGTGCGCGCAACGACATGGACAAAGACGAGCCGGTTGGCGATGGCCAGCGGCCCGATGCTCTGGCCCGGCTGCAGCGACAGGGCCGCATCCCGCACGCTCGCGCCTGCATATTCCGCGATCTTGCTCGGGATGACGGGCCCGCCCGGCAGCAGAAGGCCTTCAGCCCCCGTCTGCCTTACAGCCGCCTCGAATGCCGTCCCCGCATCGAGCGCCGCCTTGAAGGCCCGCGCACGTGCCTCGTCCTTCGCACTGAAGGAAACGCCCCTGACCGACAGGAGCGGCTGCGGCGCGATCAGCTTGGGACGCTCCGCGTAGAATGCCCTGAGCTCGGCATCGGACGCGGTGCGCCGGCTGGCATCGGCAATCGAGAACTGCAGCATGGCGTTCACCAGCGCCTTGCGCGACGGCGGATCGCTTTCGCCAAGGCCCAGTTCCAGCGCGCGCTGCAGCAGAAGTTCCTCGTCGATGATCCGGTCCAGCGCCTCGCGCTTCTCGGCTTCCGTCAGGGCCGTGCGCTTTGCCGAGGCAAGACCCTCGATGGCGCTGTCGAACACGCTGCGCGCGATCGGCGTACCGTCGACCACGGCGATCGCGTCCCCGTAACTTTCGACAGCACGCCCGACACCGAGCGCCGTCCACATCGCGCCGCCAAGCCCCAGCCCCGCGCCGGCAAGCAGCAGCAGGGTCGCACGCGGCAGGCCCGGCCTAGCCGCCATTGGGCGCACCCGCCGGCGCCGGCACGACGGGTCCCGCCGCCTTCACGCGATAGTCAAGATAGATCGGCGACGACCAGGCGCGATGCTCGGTGGGCGACGTGCAGCCATCCTCGCCCGAGCGATAGTCGCCATAGCACAGGGTCGCCTTGATGCACTTGCCGTTGCCGTCGCGCTCGCACTGGATCGGCTGGGCGTTGATCGCAGGCTCCGCCTCCTGGATGGCCTTCACGTAATAGATCGTGTCGCGCTTGCCCTTGGCGAAATCCGGGTCCATGAAGCTGAACGTGCAGCCATCCGGATTGGGCTTGCAGGTATGGACCAGATACCGGTCCTCGATGAGCTGGCCAAGGTCCTCGCCCTTCACCGCCTGCGGCCGGATCTTGACGACCTCGATCCGCGTGATGAGGCGCCGCTCATCCGATGGATTGTAGCACTCGCCCGAGCAGATGTCCTTGATCCGACCCTCGTCGAGCCCCGCCTTCGTGAAGTCGGGGCATCCCGGCTTCTGCTTGAAGGCACCCACGGCCTTCACCTCGAAGGCGACCGGCTTGTCCGTCTCGAGCCGGCTGCCCATCGCAACCTTGTTGCCCTGCTCGTCGACGGCGTTGAACCAGAGCAGGATGCGCGGCCCCGACGTGGCATAGACCTCGCGCCGCTCGAGTGCGTCCCACACAGCATCACGCGAACGTTCCCGCACATGCACGGCCGCCAGGCCGCCTGCCATGAAAAACGAGGACTGACGCTCGAACTCGGTCAGCTGGAAACCCGCAAGCGTGGTTAGCTCTTCACGCGGGATCCGCCGCGAGACCGGCTCGGCCGTGCTCGTCGCTGGCAGAAGGCGGTTGCGCCACGCCTCGCTGATCGGACCGCCCGCCTCGGTGTTGCGGCGCCGGTCGACGGGCTTGTAGCCCGTCCCCGGACGCGCGCGGTGATTGTCGGACGAGCCGATGAAACCCCACTGGAAGCGCGTCGGCTGGCCACCGGCTTCCTCGAAGCTCGATGTGGCAAGCGCCGCCTGCACCGAGTTCGACGCCCGGTGATTGAAGGACGGCATGAAGCAGTCCGTGCACTGTCCGGAGTCGAGCCACTCCTCGGGGCTCTCGCCACCGACTGCCAGGTGGCCGGCCACGCCCATGTTGGCATAGTCGTCACGCGCCTGCGCCGCCCGCTTCTCGCAGTCCGCCATCTGCACGCCGGCCTTCAGGCAGCGCGCAAGGATGATCTCGCCCGCGCGCCAGCAGCTCGGCGTATAGCTGCCCTGCGGCGGCGGACACGTCGCCGACTGCCCATCGGCCGACAGCACCACGTCTTTCCAGCCACGGTATTCTTCAGAGTTGCCATGGCCCGAGAACATCTCGACCAGCCTGAAGGCATCCGGCCGCTCCTGGCGCAGCAGCGCCTTGTCCCACGTGGTGCCCGGTGGCGTGTAGAAACCCCACGAGCTGCCATGGGGAATGATCAGTGGCTTGAGCTTCAGCTCGTCATAAAGCTTGCGGACGAGGTCACCCGGCGTCTCCGCCGCCTCGTAGCAGCTCGCCGGCAGCTCGTTTGATGGTGTCCCCGCAACACACTCCGGCACGCCCTGCGTCAGCCGCATGAACTTGTTGAAGTCGAAATAGTTCTGCCGGTTCTTGAAGTCGAGCAGCGGCACCGCGGGCGAGATCCCGAGGCTGCTCCTCAGCGTGGCCGACGCAAGACCACCCGCCGCAATCGCACGCGGCGAGACCTTGTCGTCATCCAGGTCCTTGAAAACAACGTTCTTGTGGCCAAAGTGCTCGGAAGGCAGGCGGCCGACCTGCGTCCACTCATAGCCGAGGAACGAGATCAGGTCCGGGTTCGGCCCGTCACCCGCAACCTTCTGGCATGTCCTGATGGCCTCCTTGGTGCGCTTCCAGCGCAGCGGTGTCACGGTCTCCGCATGGTCCGTGATCGACCAGAAGTCGAGCGCCGAGCAATAGCGGGCGAAGTCACAGGCGTCCGCCACCGGGTGCACGCCCTTGCCGCCCATGATGGGAAGCGAGAACTGGAACGCGTCGGCCGAATAGGTCGTGTGCACGTGAAGGTCGCCGAACAGGATCTGGTCGGTCCCGCCCGCGGGGGCCGCCGCCTGCACCTGGCGCGTCCGCGCCTCGATCACCTCGGCTGGCACGCGCTTGCCCTGGATGACGCCCGCATCCCGCTCATTGCCGAACCAGCCGTCGCGGGCCCCGAACCAGAAGATCGCGCCGGCGCCAGCAACGAACAGCACCGCCACCAGCAAAAGCCCCAGAATACGCCCCATGATCCGACCAAGCCCCCTTCGAGTCGATGCCAACAAGACCAGAATTCCCTGACCTTTCCAACCCTTGCGCCATGCTGCACCTGCGTAAGGCGGTCCCGCACGTTGCGCCCTATCGTCGCGAGACCTCCGGGAGCGAGCCGGTTCCTCGCGCGATTGTGAAAGCAGGGCCCATGATCGCCGGTTGCTTCCCGCACCGCACGGGATCAGTTTGCGGTCCTTCCTACGCAAAGGGGTTCTGCGAATATGAAATTGAAACGCACTCTGGCCATCACCCTCCTGGCGGGGGCGACAGCCACGGCCGGATACTTCGCCGTCGGAACGCAAGCGGGCGCCGCCGGCCGCGCGTCGATCGGAACCTGGGGTTTCGACGTTGCCGGCATGGACACGTCCATCAAGCCCGGCGACGACTTCTTCCGCCACGTTGGCGGCACCTGGATGAAGAACACGCCGATCCCCGCGGACCGCTCGCGCTGGGGCTCTTTCAACATGCTGGCCGCGAAGTCCGAGGAGGACGTCCGGAACCTTGTCGAAGCCGTGGCGCGCGGCTCCAACCGGACCGGTTCAATCGAGCAGAAGGTCGCCGACTTCTACAATTCCTATCTGGACACCTCGAAGATCGACCAGCTGGGCCTCGCGCCCTTCGAGGCAGACCTCGCCGAGATCGCCGCCCTGAAGACGCATGAGGACTTCGCCCGGCTCATCGGGCAACCGGGAATGCCCGCCAATTCGCCGGTCGGCATGTACATCGGTCTCGACGAGAAGAACCCCGATCGCTACGCGCTCAACATCACGCAGGCCGGCCTCGGCATGCCGGATCGCGACTACTACCTGAAGCCCGACGCAAAGTTCGCCGAGACGCGCGCCGCCTACAAGGCCTACGTCGCCCAGATGCTGGGCATGGTGAAGTACCCGGACGCGGCAGCGGCAGCAGAGGCCATCATGGCCTTTGAAACCCGGATCGCCGAGTTGCAGTGGCCGATCGAGAAGCTGCGCGACCGCGACGCGAACTACAATGCCAAGAACCGCGCCGGCTTGAAGGCCTTCGCACCCGAGTTCCCGTGGGACGACGTGCTGGCCGCCGGCGGACTTGCAAGCCAGGACCACTTCATCGTTGGCGCCCCGGATGCGGTCGCGGCGCTGGCCAAGCTCTTCCGCGCCACGCCGATCGACACCCTGCGCGCCTACCAGACGTTCCACTACGTGAACGCCCAGGCTGACATCATGCCGACGGCCTTCGACGATGCGGCGTTCGCCTTCAACGGCAAGACCCTGACAGGCCAGCCGCAGAAGCGCGACCGCTGGAAGCGCGCCACCATCGCGCTCTCCGGCCAGGCCTTCCTCGCGCCGATGGGTGAGGCCGTTGGCCAGCTATACGTGAAGAAGCACTTCACCCCGCAGGCCAAGGCCGAGATGAAGAAGCTCGTCGACAACCTGCTCCAGGCCTATCGCGAACGCATCCAGAACCTTGAGTGGATGTCTCCGGAAACCCGCCAGGTCGCCATGCGCAAGGCCGCCAACGTCCGCGTGAAGATCGGCTATCCCGATCGCTGGCGCGACTATTCAAGCCTCGAGGTCAGGCCCGGTGACGCCTATGGCAACCGCAAGCGCGCGACAGTCTGGGACTACAATCGCCAGGCCGCGCGCATCAACCAGCGGACCGACAAGGATGAATGGGGCATGGCGCCCCAGACGGTGAACGCCTACTACAATCCGACCTGGAACGAGATCGTGTTCCCGGCCGCGATCCTGCAGCCACCGTTCTTCGACCCGAACGCCGATGCGGCGGTGAACTATGGGGCGATCGGTGGCGTGATCGGCCACGAGATGGGTCACGGCTACGACGACCAGGGCGCAAAGTCGGATGAGAACGGCATCCTGCGCACATGGTGGAAGCCGGAAGACGAGCAGCGCTTCGCCATGAAGGTGAAGGCGCTGGCCGCGCAGTACTCGCAGTTCGAACCGCTGCCCGGCGTCAGGGTCAATGGCGACTTCACATCCGGAGAGAACATCGGCGACCTCGGCGGCGTGGCCGTCGGCCTGCACGCCTACAAGCTCTCGCTCAAGGGCAAGCCCGCGCCGGTGATCGAAGGCTTCACGCCGGAACAGCGCTTCTTCCTGGGCTGGTGCCAGGTCTGGCGCTCGAACATCCGCGACGCCGCACTGCGCAACCAGGTCACGAGCGACGTCCACTCGCCCGCGGAGTACCGCTGCAACGGCGTCGTGCGCAATGTCGATGAATGGTACCAGGCCTTCGGCGTGAAGCCGGGCGACAAGCTCTACCTGAAGCCGGAAGACCGCGTCCGCATCTGGTAAGGCCGGCACCTCGCCGCAACATGCTGGAGAGCGCCCCGCAACGGGCGCTCTTTCAGTTTGGGGGCATCACCGCGCCTGCGGCGCCAACGGACGGTCCGGCGGCAGCAGCAGGCCGATCCCGCCGGTCAGTACCGCCATCCCCGCCAGCACGACCAGCAGGTCCGTGAACCCCCGCGCCGGATCGAACAGGGCCGACACAAGCCACACACCCACCGGCCCGCCGACCACCGTGATCGCATAGCGCATCCCGAAGAACAGCCCGCGCCGCCCGGCCGGCGCATAGCGCGCGACGAAGATCGTCTCGATGGGCGCAATGGTCTCGAACAGGAACATGATCAGGACCGCAAGAGGCAGCAGCAGCCAGTTCCCCGTCACTACCGAAGCGGCAAGGCACGCCGCCAGCAGTGCGAAGGACACGAGGTAAGTCCGGCGCGCCGCCCCGCGGTCGGCATAGTGTCCCCCTACAAACTGCGCGCCCGCAGCCGCCAGATAGATCGCCCCCGTGATCAGCCCGATGCTGGTCAGGCCCTCGCGCGACGTCAGGTCGAGCGTGGCGACCAGCTTCGGCAGCGCCGTCACGAAGGCCGTGACGGCAATCAGGGTCAGCGTCATGGTCACGCCGAGGATCACGAGCACATTGCGCCGGTCGCGCGCCGTGCCGGTCTCCTCGTGCGAGGGATGCGCATCCGCGTGGCGATCCGGGACATGGCCCAGGATGCGCATGCCAATCAGCCCCGCGCCAAAGGCAATCGTCACGAGCCCCGGCAGGATGAAGGCCCAGCGCCAGTCGATGGCGTCATTCAGCACGCCGGCAATCACCGGACCCGCCGCAACCCCGAAAGAACCGAAGATACCGGCCAGCGCCACGGCCTTGCCCCGCTCGCGCGCGTGCCGCACGACCCACGCATTGCCGACCGGATGATAGAGCGCCCCGAACACGCCAAGCAGCGTGAGCGCCATGTTCATGCCCGCGGGCGTGCCCGCCAGTCCGCAAGCCACGCTCGCAAGCCCAAGGCCGAAGAACAGCAGCACCATGACCCGCGCCTCGCCCCACCGGTCGGCAAGCCAGCCCGCCGCCGGCGCACCCGCCCCGATCATGAGCGAGCCCAGCGTCCACAACGCGATGAGCTCGGAGTAGTCCCGCTCCCACTCGACCACCAGCGTGATGACCAGCGTCAGGTAGAGCGACACCAGCACGTGGTGCATGAAATGGGCGGCGCAGGCAAAGAACAGCACCGGCACCGGCGCCCCGCCCGTTCCGATCCCGATCCGGTTCAACTGTTCCTGCACGCAACCCTCCGCCAGCGCCTTCCCCACGATGCATGAAGAATTCCTCAGCGCCCGTCAAATCCTGTGATAGACAGGACCACGTCATGGTCACGAAGAGTGCTTCCTTGCGTCACCAACACCACAAGCTACCGGTCCTTGCTTGCGCGCTGCTCGCCGCGACCATGTCGGCCGGCATCGCGCACGCCGCGCCGCGACTGGGGCTGCCCATCGACTGCAAGCCAGGCACCGATTGCTTCGTCCAGAACTATGTCGACCATGACCTTGGCACCGGGGTGCGCGACAATCGCTGCAGTGCGCAGACCTATGACGGCCACAAGGGTACCGACATCCGCCTGCGCGACCGCACCGTCATGGAAAAGGGCGTGCGCGTGCTCGCCGCCGCGAAGGGCACCGTCAAGGCCACCCGCGATGGCATCCCCGACGTCTCGATCCGGAGTGCCGGAACCGAAGCCATCCGCGGGCGCGAATGCGGCAACGGCGTGGTCATCGACCATGGCGGCGGCTGGGTCACGCAGTACTGCCACCTGCGCAACGGCTCGCTCAAGGTAAGACAAGGGGACACAGTGAAGGCCGGTGCGCTGCTCGGCCTCGTCGGCCTGTCGGGCATGACCGAGTTTCCCCATCTCCACTTCGAGGTCCGCAAGGACGACACCGTCATCGATCCCTACACGGCCGGAACGATGGGCAGCGACGGCGCTGCCGGATGCAAGCCGCGCGCCCTGCTCTGGGCACCGAAGACGGCCGCATCCCTCGCCTGGCAGCCGGTCACCTTCGTCGACGCCGCCTTCGCCGCGGCGCCGCCAACGGTGAACGACATCGAGGACGCAAGGCCCGCGTCACCGACCAGTGTGTCCCCGGCACTCGTCGCCTGGGTCCGCGTCCTCGGCGTGCGTGCCGGCGACGTGGAGACCCTCGCCGTCACCGATCCCCTGAACGCCGACTTCGCCACCAGCGGCCCCAAGACCCTCGAGCGCAACAAGGCCCAGTGGCTGAGCTACGCCGGCCGCAAGCGCGATACGCCCTCCTGGCCGCTCGGCAACTACAAGGCCCGCTATACCCTCAAGCGTGACGGCAAGGTCATCCTCGAGCGCGAGTTCTCGTTCTCGCTAGTCCGGTAGCGACCGCGGCGGCCAGTACTTGTCCGCCTCGGTCCAGGCCTTCTCTGCCCCCCGCGGATTGAGCATGAACAGCGGCCCCCTCAGGTCGAGCCCCGTCTTCATCACTGCCAGCGCCAGCACGGCAAGCCAGGGCGCGCCGAACAACAGCACC
>JAGWXR010000090.1 GCA_018969785.1 Alphaproteobacteria bacterium | reverse complement strand
CCGCAAGTCCCTGCCCGCCCTGGCCCGCCTCGCCGACCATATCGGCGATCCGGCGGTGCGCCACATGGGCACCCTGGGCGGCTCGATTGCCAACAACGACCCGGCCGCCGACTATCCGGCCGCCGTGCTGGCACTCGGCGCGACAGTGCACACCACCGCGCGCAGCATCGAGGCCGACGACTTCTTCACCGGCATGTTCGAGACGGCACTGGCCGAGGGCGAGATCATCAGGGCCGTCACCTTCCCTGTCCCCGAAAAGGCGGCCTATGCGAAGTTCGCCAACCCCGCCTCGCGCTACGCCATGGTTGGCGTGTTCGTCGCGAAATTCAGCACCGGCGTGCGCGTGGCCGTGACGGGGGCCGCCCCTTGCGTCTTCCGCGAGGCTGCGATGGAGGCCGCCCTGACGCGCTCATTCGCCCCCGCCGCCGTTGCAGGCATCAGCGTATCGCCCGAGGGGCTCAACAGCGACCTGCACGGCACGGCCGAGTACCGCGCCCATCTTGTCACCGTAATGGCCCGCCGCGCCGTCGAGGCCGCCCTCGCCTGAAGCACAAAAAAGCCAGCCAGGGTATCCCCTGGCTGGCCGCGACGCGATCTGGATCGCGACAGCTTAGCCGGCAACCAGCTCGATCTTGATCGTGGCCTTGCCGTCCGGCGTCTTGGTTTCCCACTTGTCGCCAGCCTTCTTCGGCTCGATCTTGTAGCAGGCCGGGCCCTGGCCAGCGGCCGGAGCGGGCGAGGTCTGCGTGAAGCAGGCTTCGGACGCGTCCTTCCAGGCCCAGGTGCCGCTGGTCTTGGTGCCGTCCGGCTGGACAGCCGTGTAGGTCTTGTCGGCGTTGACCTTCGACTTCGTCACCTTGCCGTCCGGCGCCGTCTGTACGACGGTGTTGCCGTAGTAGCCAGCGAGGTTGTCGGCCATTGCTGCGCCGGCCGATGCGGCAACGAGCGCGGTCGCGATGAGGATACGCTTCATGATGAAACCCTTCGAATGGAGTGACATTTCCTTCCGCACTTCTTTGACTTGCGGACGCGGCGGTGTGCCACGTTTCGTCACGCAATGCCAGAGGCCGCCACATTGCATTTTTTGTAATCCACGATTTGTTCGCTGCATTCCATTCGCAAGCGAATTCAAACACTTGTCATGCATCCTTCAGGTTTTGCCGATGCGCGAAAGCCTTGCTTCGCGCAGGGTGATATAGACTGCCGCGGCAAAGATGATGACCCCACCCAGCAATGTGAGCAGCAGCGGCTCCTCGGCAAAGAACAGGTAGCCATAGGCCACCGACCACAGCAGCTTGGTGGACTCCAGTGGCAGGATCGCGCCCATCTCGGCACGCCGGAACGCCTCACCGTAGAACCATGTGCCGCCCGTCGCCACCAGGCCGACCAGGAACAGGAGCATGAGGTCCGCCGCGCCCGGCCAGACCCAGACAGGCAGCGACGACACGAGCGTGATCGGCGTGAAGAAGAGCACCATGTAGAAGCCTTGCGTGAACGACGTCTCGGTACGCCCCAATTCGCGGATGATGAGCTGGCACGCCGCCCACAGCGCAACCGAAGCAAGCGCCAGCACCTGCCCCATCGAGATCTCCTGGAACCCCGGGCGCACCACGAGCAGCACACCCACGACGCCCGCACACAGGGCAAGGATGCGCCGCATGCGCACGGCTTCGCCCAGGAACAGGATCGCAAGCGTCGTGGCCATGATCGGGCTTGCGAACTCAAGCGCCGTCGCCTCTGCCAGCGGGATCTCCATCAGCGCGACGAACCAGAGCATCATCGACACCGCGTGCAGGAACCCGCGCCACCCGTGCAACGCCAGACGCGTCGTGCGCAGGCTTGCAAGCCCCAGCCACCAGAGCACGGGCAGCTGGATCAGCAGGGCAAAGAACGAGCGCCAGAACGAGATCTCCACCGCAGGCACGTTCTCCCCCGCGATCCGGATCAGGAGCTGCATCGTGGCAAACAGCGCGGTTGCCACCAGCATGCAGGCCATTCCGGACACCGGTCCCGATGCCCACCACGCAGGCGCTTCCCTCTGCGCAGGCTCTGCCTTAGGTTCATCGCCATGCGTCATCGACAGTCCCGCCCGTTCAGCGCCTTCCCGATCCTTCTGGCATGCAAAGGCCCCGCACCAGAACGTGACACAGCGACCGGAACCCGCGCGCCATGAACCAGGAACACGACCGCGTCCTTGAAACCGCCGCGGCGTGGCTGGCGGCAGGCCACGGCGTGGCACTGGCCACCGTCGTGCGCACCTGGGGTTCGGCCCCGCGCCCCGCTGGCAGCCAGCTCGCCGTGCGCGAGGACCAGGCTTTCATCGGCTCGGTCTCGGGCGGCTGCGTCGAGGGCGCGGTGATCGCCGAGGCGCTTGATGCGATCGGCGACGGCAAGCCCCGGCTTCTCACCTTCGGCGTCTCGAACGAGCAGGCCTGGGCCGTGGGGCTGGCCTGCGGCGGACAGATCGAGATCTTCGTCGAGCGGATCGACTGACATGGACCGCAAGACCCTGGCCAAGGCCATCGACGCACGAAAGTCAGGCGCAGGCCTCGTCATTGCGACCCGCCTCGACACCGCCGAGACGCGCCTCATCACCCTGCCCGTCACATCCCCCGATCCGCTCGATCGCGCCGCCGACGAGGCCGCGCGCCGCGATGCGAGCCAGCGCGTCGAGATCGACGGCGTGTCGTGGTTCCTCAACGTCTTCAACGAACCGCCCCGCCTCTATGTCGTGGGCGCCGTTCACATCGCCCAGCCGCTCAGTCACATGGCGGCGATGGCGGGCTTCTCGGTCGTGGTGATCGATCCGCGCACCGCATTTGCAACGGGCGAGCGCTTCCCGGGCCTGCATCTGGTGACAGCATGGCCGGACGAAGCGCTCGCCGACCTGCCACTCGATCGCAGGACCGCCGTCGTCACGCTGACACACGACCCAAAGCTCGACGACCCGGCGCTCGTCGCGGCCCTCGGCGCGCCATGCTTCTTCATCGGCGCCCTTGGATCGCGCAAGACCCACGCCGCCCGCTGCGCCCGCCTCAAGGCGCAAGGCTTCTCCGACGCCGCTATCGAACGCATCCGCGGACCCGTCGGCCTCGCCATCGGCGCGATCTCGCCCGCCGAGATCGCCGTCTCGATCATGGCCGAACTCATCGCCACGCTGCGCCAGGATCCATCCGCATGAAGTTCGGCCTGATGCCCCTCGAAGGCGCGGCAGGTGCGATCCTCGGCCACGGCATCGGTGGCCTGAAGAAGGGCCATAGGCTCAAAGCCACCGACATCGCAGGCCTGAAAGCCGCAGGCATCCACGAAGCGATGCTGGCCGTGCTGGAGGAAGGCGACATCCACGAGGATGATGCCGCCCGGCGCATCGCAACCGCGCTCGCCGGCGAGGGCATTGATGTCGCAGCACCCCACACCGGCCGCTGCAACCTGCATGCACGCGCCGCAGGGCTCGTGCGCCTCGATCCGGCCACCATCGACCGCATCAACACGCTGCACGAGAGCATCACGCTGGCAACCCTCAGGCCGTTCGATGCGCTGACGAGGGGCCAGATGCTGGCCACCGTCAAGATCATCCCCTTCGCCAGCCCCGACTGGGCCGTGGCCAGCGCTGAAGAGATCGCACGAAAGTCGCGCCTCGCAGCCCTGGCCTTCACGCCACGGCGCGTGGCCCTGGTGTCGACCGAGACACCGGGATTCCGGCAGAGCCTGCACGACAAGACCCGCACGGTGATCGAGCGCCGCCTCGCCGCGCTGGGCAGCGTGCTCGCGTCCGAGGCGCGCGTGCCCCACGAGACCGCCGCCATCGCCACGGCCATCACAGCCACGCGCACGACAGGCATCGACATCGTGCTCGTGATGGCCGCCTCCGCCACCACCGACCGCGCCGACACGGTGCCGCTCGCCATCGAAGGGGCCGGCGGCGAAGTGCTGCATGTCGGCATGCCGGTCGATCCGGGCAACCTGCTCGTGCTTGGCGCGTTCGACGACAGGCCCGTCATCGGCGTTCCCGGCTGCGCACGCTCGCCCAAGCTGAACGGCCTCGACTTCGTGCTCCAGCGCCTCTGCGCCGGCGTCCCCGTCACGCCGCGCGACATCCAGGCCATGGGCGTGGGCGGCCTGCTGCAGGAAATCGCCTCGCGCCCGCAGCTGCGCGAGACGCGGGAGCCCGCACCCGCGCAGGCCCGCGTGACGGCCGTGCTGCTGGCCGCGGGCCGCTCGACCCGGATGCAGGGACACAACAAGCTCCTGATGAAGCTGGGCACGGCACCACTCGTGGTCCACGCCGCACGCGCGATCAGCGAAAGCAAGGTCACGGATGTGATCGCCGTGACCGGCCACGACCGGGACGCGGTCGAGGCCGCACTCGCCGGCCACGACATCACCTTCGTCCACAATCCGGCCTTCGCCACAGGCATGGCCAGCTCGCTCAAGACAGGTCTCGCCGCCGTCCCCGGCGACGCCGGCGCGGTCCTCGTCTGCCTCGCCGACATGCCGGCCCTGCGCCCCGACGACATCAACCGCCTGCTCGCCGCCTTCGACCCGGCAGCCGGCCGCGAGATCATCGTGCCCGTTTTCTCGGGCAAGCGCGGCAACCCGGTCCTGCTGGCCCGGCGGTTCTTT
The DNA here is from genome assembly GCA_018969785.1 of Alphaproteobacteria bacterium. Classification (GTDB taxonomy): domain Bacteria; phylum Pseudomonadota; class Alphaproteobacteria; order Micropepsales; family Micropepsaceae; genus SZUA-430. The sequence goes on along the minus strand of JAGWXR010000090.1, from coordinate 3,910 downwards.
CCCGAGATCCTGCGCTGCGAGGGCGACACCGGCGCCCGCCAGGTGGTCGCAGCCAACCCCGACGCCGTTTTCGAGGTTGAAATGGAAACCGCCTCCATACTAGCAGATGCCGACACGCCGGCCGCCTTCGAGGCGCTGAAGGCAGAACGGGATCAGGCATGAGCGACGAAATCTACGCCAAGGAACTCCTGCGCTGGGCCGCCGATGTCAGCCGCGCCGGCTCGCTGACGGGTGACAGGAAGACAGGCACCGCCAACAACGCCATGTGCGGCGATCGCGTGACCATGGACTTCGAGGTCGATCCGACGCACGAGATCTGCGACTGCCGCCACGAGACGAAGGCCTGCGTGATCACGCAGGCCGCCGCCGCCATCCTCGCCGGCAACGCCGTAGGCGAAACGGGCGAGTCCCTCGGCCGCGTGCGCGACCGGGTCGCCGCGATGCTGAAGGACGGCGCAGACGCACCGTCGGGAAAATGGAGCGTCTTCTCGATCTTCGTGCCCGTGCGCGAGCATCGCAGCCGCCACACCTGCGTGCTTTTGCCCTTCGAGGCTGCGGCAAAGGCGTTCGACGCGTCCTGATACCGCCCGGTATCCACGACCTGAATCCTTTTTCATTTGCAGCTGAAATGCGGGACGCTTCTGCGACTTGCCGCATGTCAAGAGAGACATTTGTGGCACGACGCGAAAACGGTGCCGCGCTCTCTTGTTGATAACGCGCGGCGATCGATTGCGGAGCATCGCCGCTTGGCGTTTTGATCCGCCCATGAGCATGCAACCCGCCGACAAGACAGACGCCGATGACCGGCTGCGCCAGGTCCCCTTCGACGTGGAGGCCGAGCAGGCGCTGCTGGGTGCGATCCTGATCAACAACGACGCCTTCGAGCGCGTCGCCAGCTTCCTTGCGCCCGAGCATTTCCATGAGCCCCTGCACCAGCGCATCTTCGAGGCCATCGGCCGCGTGGTGCGCAAGGGTCAGCTCGCCTCGCCCGTAACGCTGCGCCCCTTCTTCTCGCTCGATGCCGCGATGAAGGAAGTGGGCGGCGCTGATTACCTGGCCGAGATCGTGCGCCACTCGCCGTCCGTCATCAATGCCGCCGACTACGGGCGCATGATCTTCGACCTCGCCCAGCGGCGCGAACTGATCCGCGTGGGCGAGGACATCGTCAACGTCGCCTATGATCCGCCCATCGACCTGTCGCCCGCCGAACAGATCGAGGAAGCCGAGAAGCAGCTCTACCAGATCGCCGAGAAGAGCCGCTTCGGCGGCGGCTTCCGCTCCTTCAAGAGTGCCGTGACAGGCGCGATCGAGGTCGCCGAGCGTGCCTACCAGTCGCCCTCGCACATCACCGGCGTGCCGACGGGCTTCTTCGATCTCGACAACCTGCTCGGCGGCCTGCAGAAGTCCGACCTCATCATCCTCGCCGCACGCCCCGGCATGGGAAAGACCTCGTTCGCCACCAACCTCGCCTTCCATGCCGCACGCGAATGGATGCGCACGGGCGGCGAAGCCGGTGCGCGTGTCGCCTTCTTCTCGCTCGAAATGTCGGCCGAGCAGCTCGCCACCCGTATCCTGGCCGAGCAGGCCGAAGTGTCGGGCAGCAAGATCCGGCGCGGCAAGATCGAGGAGCGCGACATGCAGTCCCTGATCCGCGTCTCGACCGAACTCGAGCAGCTGCCCCTCTTCATCGACGACACGGGCGGCCTGTCGATCGCACAGGTCGCCGCGCGCTGTCGCCGGCTCAAGCGCGCCGGCGGGCTTGGCATGATCGTGGTCGACTACCTGCAGCTGCTCACCGGCACCAGCAGCAAGAAGAGCGAGAACCGCGTCCAGGAAGTCACCGAGATCACCAAGGGCCTCAAGACGCTCGCCAAGGAACTGGCTGTCCCGCTCATCGCGCTCTCGCAGCTGTCACGCTCGGTCGACGCCCGCGACGACAAGCGCCCGGTCCTCGCCGACCTTCGTGAATCCGGCTCGATCGAGCAGGACGCCGACATCGTGATGTTCATCTTCCGCGAGGCCTATTACCTCGAGACGAAGGAACCCTCGATGGACGATCCGGTCGAATACCAGAAGTGGCGCGAGAAGATGGACCGCATCCACGGCCTGTCCGACATCCTCGTCGAAAAGCACCGCCACGGCCCGACCGCCAAGATCACCCTGCGCTTCGAGAAGCAGTTCACGCGCTTCTTCGACCTCGCCCGGGAGGACGCCCTGCCGGCACAGAACGGCTGAGGGCCCGCAGCCGCCACCCGGCACAGCTGTCCATTGGTAACGCCCCCCGTTTCGTGCTACGCGCGGGGGGTCATGTCCCAAGCCTCGCCCACCCGGCCCGTCCTGACAGTTGACCTGCTCGCGATCGCGGAGAACTTCCGCATGATCCGCAGCGCCGTCGCGCCAGCCGAGGTGGCCGCGGCCGTCAAGGCCGACGCCTACGGCCTCGGCGCACGGCCCGTGGCACGGGCGCTCGCGGCCGCCGGCTGCAAGGCCTTCTTCGTGGCACACATGGAAGAGGCCCTCGACCTGCGACAGGACCTGCCGCAGGCCACGATCTTTGTCCTTCATGGTTTCGTGGCCTCGCAGGCAGTTCCCTTTGCCACGCACAAACTGTCCCCGGTGATCTCGAGCCTGCCCCAGCTCGAGGCCTGGCTCGGCGCCGGGATCCCGATCCCCTACGCCCTGCATGTCGACACAGGCATGTCGCGTCTCGGCCTGTCGCTGGCCGAGGCCCAGACCGCCAGCAACTTCGCCAGGCCCACGCTCCTGGTCAGCCATCTGGCTTGCGCCGACGACGCGACTGACCCGCACAACCTCGCGCAGCTGACCGCCTTCAAGACCGTCGCCCGGCGATTCCCGCATGCCTGGACCAGCCTCGATGCGTCCAGTGGTTGCTTCCTCGGACCCGAGTATACCTGCGACCTGGTCCGTCCCGGCATTGCGCTCTATGGCGGAAACCCGCGCAAATCAGGCGAAAACCCCATGCGCGGCGTGGCCACCCTGACGGCCCCCATCCTGCAGGTCCGCTCAATTGACAGGGGGGACACCGTTGGTTACGGAGCTACCTACGAGGCCTCGGGCCCCCGCCGCCTGGCGGTGGCGGCCCTCGGCTATGCGGACGGACTGATGCGCACCCTGTCCAATCGGGGACACGGCTTTGTGGGCGGCATCAGGTGTCCGATCGTGGGGCGCGTATCGATGGACCTTGTGACACTGGACATCTCGGAGTGCCCGCCCGCCGCGGCAACGCCGGGAACGCATGTCGAGTTCATCGGACCCAGCCAGCCCGTTGACGAGCTTGCGCGCTCCGCCGGCACGCTCGCCTACGAAGTCTTCACGCGGCTCGGGCCCCGCATCATCCGGCAATACACAGGGACGCAAGCGTGACAAATCCTCTTGCCTTGATCGGCCGCTTCTTCATCGCCCTCTTCGGGGAGATCGGCCGCATCTTCCTGTTCGCGGCCCAGGCCGTGCCGGCCTGCTTCATGCCGCCGGTCTACGGCCGGCTCGTTGTCCAGCAGATGCTGCGCATCGGCTATTTCTCGCTGCCGGTCGTGGGCCTGACCGCCTTCTTCACCGGCGGCGCGCTGGCCCTGCAGATCTTCATCGGCGGCAACCGCTATGGCGCAGAAGCCTTCGTGCCGCAAATCGTGGTGCTGGGCATCACGCGCGAGCTTGGCCCCGTGATGGCGGGTCTCATGGTTGCCGGCCGCGTCTCGGCCGCGATCGCCGCCGAAATCGGAACCATGCGCGTGACCGAGCAGATCGACGCGCTCGTCACGCTCTCGACCAATCCCTTCAAGTATCTCGTGGCGCCCCGGCTGATCGCCGCGGTCCTGTCGATGCCCGTCCTCGTGGCCATCGCCGACATCATCGGCGTGATGGGCGGCTGGGTCGTCGGCATCTACTCGCT
>JAGWXR010000004.1 GCA_018969785.1 Alphaproteobacteria bacterium | reverse complement strand
GACAACGTGGTCATCCACGAAGGCACGCTGTCGACGCTCAAGCGCTTCAAGGACGAGGTCAAGGAAGTCGTGGTCGGCCAGGAATGCGGCATGGCCTTCGACAACTACCAGGACATCCAGAAGGGTGACCAGATCGAGTGCTTCGAGGTCGAGACGATCAAGCGGACACTCTAACCCGGCGTGCGCGCCAGCGCGCGGATGGCGGAGGCGGGCCTCAAGGGAGGTTCGCCCCGTCCCCCTGAAGGAATTGGTGCCAGCATGGCCCGCAAAACCCATCGACCCGAGACCGGCAGCGGACCCAGCCAGCGGCAGTTGCGCGTGGGCGAGGAGATCCGGCACATCCTGGCGGGCATCCTGATGCGGGGGGAATTGCGAGACCCGGCGCTTGCGGGTGCTTCCGTCACCGTGTCGGAAGTCCGGATCAGCCCTGACCTCAAGAATGCCACTGCATTTGCCATGCCTCTGGGTGGGGAGCAGCTTGAGCCCGTGCTGGAGGGGCTCAATCGGTCTGCTCCGTATCTGCGCTCGCAGGTGGCAAAGCTTCTGCAGTTGCGGCATGCGCCTGTGCTGCATTTTGTTGCGGACCGCTCCTTCGACGAAGCTCATCATATCGAGGAGATCCTGCGGTCCGAGAAGGTCGCTCGCGACCTGCGGCATGCGGGTGAAGAGCTGAAGCCTGACGACGGTGACGATGGCGAAGCGAAAGGGTGAGGCGGTCCATGGCTGGCTTGTGCTGAACAAGTCCACCGGGATCACCTCGACAAAGGCGCTGTCGATTGCCCGGCGCCTGCTCAACGCAAACAAGGCCGGCCACGCGGGTACGCTCGATCCACTTGCCGATGGCGTGCTTCCACTTGCCTTTGGCGAGGCGACGAAGACCGTTCCCTACCTGGTCGATGCGCGCAAGACCTACCGGTTCACGGTCTGCTGGGGACAGGAGACCTCGACGGATGACCGTGAGGGGCCGGTCGTGCGGTCGAGTGACTTGCGACCTACCCCGGAACAGGTCCTTGCGGCGCTGCCGGCGTTCATCGGGCGGGTGCTGCAGGTGCCTCCGGCGTTCTCGGCCATCCTTGTCGACGGGCAGCGCGCCTATGATCTTGCGCGCGACGGCGAGACCGTCGCGCTTCAGCCCCGCGAGACCGATATCTTCCGCCTCGAGGTTCTCGAGGTGCCGGACGCCGACCATACCGTGTTCCACATGACGTGCGGCAAAGGGACCTATGTGCGGGCCTTTGCGCGCGATATCGGCCGGGTCCTTGGCTGTTTTGGCCATGTTGCCTCGTTAACCCGGACCTCGGTCGGGCCCTTCCGGCTGGCGGACGCGATAACGCTGGAAAAACTCGAGGAATCTGCTAAAGACCCGGCCACCACGCGTGGCCTCCGGCCGCTCGCGACCGTGCTGGACGACATCCCGGCACTGGCCGTGACAGACCAGGAGGCCTCCCAGCTCAGGCTGGGCCGGTCCGTCCTGGCGCGCGGTCGTCTCTTCCTCTCCGAAGGGGTAGCCGATGACAGCGGTGCGCATGCCGTGCCGCCTGTCTATTGCCGTACCCGCTCCGGCGATCCCGTTGCGATCGCCGTCTTCGAGGCAGGAGAGGTGAAGCCCATCCGTGTATTCAACTTTTCACATTGAGGAACAATCCGATGTCGTTGACTGCAGAGCGCAAGCTTGAAATCGTCAAGCAATTCGCCACAAAGCCGGGTGACACCGGTTCGCCAGAGGTGCAGGTGGCCGTCCTTTCGGAACGGATCAACGGCCTCACGGAACACTTCAAGAGCCACGTGAAGGACAACCATTCGCGCCGCGGCCTCCTGAAGATGGTGTCCCAGCGTCGCCGCTTGCTCGACTATCTCAAGAAGACCGACAAGGCGCGCTACGACACAATCATCTCGAAGCTCGGCCTGCGCCGGTAGATCCGAATGACGCCATCCAACGGACGAAGTGAAGGCTTCGTCCAGCCCAACAGGTTTGCGGGTTGCGCGCGCGGCGCGCAGTCCCGGAGGCGTCGCCTGTGCATGCCCGTTTTCCCAACAACCATTTCCCTGCAAGAAGAGAGCAGAGAAGGCTGTCCGCAATCCGGCGGACCGCAAACTCAGGACTGAAACAGAATGTTCGACATTCACAGAGAACACATTGACTGGGGCGGCAAGACGCTTGTCCTCGAAACTGGCCGCATCGCGCGGCAGGCCGACGGCGCGGTGCTCGCGTCCATGGGCGAGACCAGCGTGCTCGCTACCGTCGTTTCCGCCAAGTCGCCCAAGGAAGGCATCGACTTCCTGCCGCTGACCGTGAACTACCAGGAAAAGGCCTTTGCGGCTGGCCGCATTCCGGGCGGCTATTTCAAGCGTGAAGGCCGCCCGACCGAACGCGAAACGCTGATCTCGCGCCTGATCGACCGCCCGATCCGTCCGTTGTTCGTCGACGGATATCGCTGCGACACGCAGGTCATCGTCACGGTTCTGAGCCACGACCTCGAGAACGATCCTGACATCCTTGCCATGGTGGCTGTCTCGGCGGCGCTGACGCTTTCGGGCGTTCCGTTCCAGGGTCCGGTCGGCGCGGCGCGCGTCGGCTACATCAACGGCGAATATGTGCTGAACACCCCGATCGACAAGATGCCGGAGTCGGTGCTTGACCTCGTCGTGGCGGGGACCAGCGATGCGGTGCTGATGGTCGAATCCGAGGCCAAGGAGCTTTCGGAAGAGGTCATGCTGGGTGCGGTCATGTTCGGCCACCGCTCGTTCCAGGCCGTTATCAACGGCATCATCCGGCTTGCCGAGAAGGCTGCCAAGGATCCGCGCGACTTCACGCCGCCTGACCATGGCGCGCTCTATGCGAAGATCAAGTCCTTCGCTGAGGCTGACCTGCGTGCGGCCTATGGCGAGCGGCAGAAGCAGGTGCGCCACTCGAAGATCGACGCGGTGAAGAAGCGCGTCATGGCGGAATTCACAGGCGAAGGCCGGCCGGATTCGGCCCTCACGGTCAGCGGCCAGTTCAAGGAACTGGAAGCAGCTATCGTGCGCAACGACATCCTCGACACGGGCCGGCGCATCGATGGCCGCGACACGAAGACGGTTCGCCCGATCGTGTCGGAGGTTGGCGTGCTGCCCCGCACGCACGGGTCGTCACTGTTCACCCGCGGCGAGACGCAGGCGCTTGTCGTTACCACGCTGGGCACCGGCGAGGACGAGCAGTATGTCGACTCGCTCGAGGGTACGTACAAGCAGCACTTCATGCTGCACTACAATTTCCCTCCGTACTCGGTGGGTGAGACCGGCCGCATGGGCAGCCCGGGCCGTCGCGAGATCGGCCACGGCAAGCTTGCATGGCGGGCCATCAATCCGCTGCTGCCGGCCAAGGAAAGCTTCCCCTACACGATCCGCGCGGTATCGGAGATCACGGAGTCGAACGGTTCGTCCTCGATGGCGACGGTCTGTGGCACGTCGCTGTCGATGATGGATGCGGGCGTTCCGCTCAAGTCGCCCTGTGCCGGCATCGCGATGGGCCTCATCAAGGAAGGCGGCCGGTTTGCCGTACTGTCGGACATCCTGGGTGACGAGGATCACCTGGGTGACATGGACTTCAAGGTGGCCGGATCGGCGAATGGCGTCACTGCGCTGCAGATGGACATCAAGATCACCGGCATCACCGAGGAGATCATGAAGGTCGCTCTGGGGCAGGCCAAGGACGGGCGGCTGCACATCCTGGGCGAGATGTCCAAGGCGATCTCTGGCGCGCGTGCAGAACTGGGCGAGCATGCGCCGCGCATCGAGGTGATCAATATCCCGACCGACAAGATCCGAGAAGTCATCGGGTCTGGCGGCAAGGTCATCCGCGAGATCGTCGAGAAGACGGGTGCGAAGATCGATATTTCCGACGATGGAACGGTCAAGGTTGCCTCGGCGAATGGCGAGTCCATCCGCGCGGCACTCAAGTGGATCAAGTCGATCGTGGCCGAACCCGAAGTGGGCGAGATCTACGAAGGCAAGGTCGTGAAGGTGATGGACTTCGGTGCGTTCGTGAACTTCTTCGGCGCGCGTGACGGGCTTGTCCATATCTCGCACCTGGCCAAGCAGAAAGTCGCGAAGACCAGCGATGTCGTCAAGGAAGGCGACAAGGTGTTCGTGAAGCTTCTCGGATTCGACGACCGGGGCAAGGTTCGCCTGTCGATGAAGGTTGTCGACCAGAAGACCGGCAAGGAAATCGCGCCGGAGGCCGGCGAGAAGAGCGAAGGTTGATCCATTGATGGACGCCGTCATCTTCGATTGTGACGGCGTCCTCATTGACTCAGAGACCATTGCACACGAAGTCGAGCTCGAGGCGTTTGCACGCCTCGGGCTTTTTGTTGACACGGCCGCGTTCAAGGCCCGCATCCAGGGCCTGACCGCGGCCGGGTGGGGCCGGGCGATTGACGAGCTGCATGTGGCGCAAACGGGCCGGTCCCTGCCTGCCGGGTTTGCCGAGAGCATGGGGCGCGAGATCACGCGGCGCATCCTTGCTGACATCCGGCCCATCACCGGAGCGGTCGAGGCGGTGCGCGCGGTTCGGGCGCGCAAGGCCGTCGCCTCGTCAAGCCCGCGGGCAGAACTTCATGGCAAGATCCGTGGGCTCGGCCTTTGGGAAGATTTCGGCGGGCATGTCCATTCCGGCGACGATGTCGAGCAGGGCAAACCCGCGCCGGACATCTTCTGGCTGGCCGCCGGGCGCCTCGGGGTTCCCGCGGATCGTTGCCTGGTCATCGAGGACAGTCGAAATGGTGTGATTGCCGGGCGTGCCGCTGGCATGACTGTGTGGGGCTTTGCGGGCGGACCGCATTGCGCGCCCGATCACGCGCGCGAGCTGACAGGCGCGGGTGCGGCGCGTGTCTTTGCGGACATGAGGACGCTGGCGACCGCTCTTGCGAACCGGGGCTAGCGTAAAGGTTCCCACGTACGCTCACTGCATGCCTGCGCTGATCGGCCTGCGCTGACCGGCCTGTGGCGCAAGCCGTTGTTTCATCCTTGCGCCGCAAGTCGTGGGAGGTTCGCCTTCGCGAACCATGACCGCATTGGGGCGGTGGGGCGGGGCCCGTTATTCGCCCTGGTCGCCCGCAAAGAGGGCCTTGATCTCGGGGGCGCCGGGCATGCCGGTGACATTGAAGCCCGCGTCGATGTAGTGGATTTCGCCGGTGACCCCAGCCGACAGGTCGCTCAGGAAGTAGAGGGCGGAGCCGCCGACGTGCTGGAGTTCCACGGTCTTTCGCAGGGGTGAGTACTGCTTGTACCACTTGAAGACGTTGCGTGCGTCGCCGACGGCTGCGCCTGCGAGTGTGCGCATCGGGCCTGGCGAAAGCGCGTTGACGCGGATGCCCTGGGGGCCGAGGTCGGCTGCGAGGTAGCGTACTGAAGCCTCGAGTGCGGCCTTGGCCACACCCATGATGTTGTAGCTCGGCATGACGCGCTGCGAGCCGGCATAGGTCAGGGTGATCAGCGAGCCACCATTGGTCATCAGCGGCGCAGCCCTGCGCGCGATGTCCGTGAACGAGAAGCAGGAGATTTCCATCGACCGGCGAAAGTTTCCGCGCGTCGTGTCGACATAGCGCCCCTTCAGTTCGTTGCGGTCGGAGAAGGCGATGGCATGGACCACGAAGTCGAGGCTGCCCCATTCGCGGCCCAGCGTAGAAAAGACGTTGTCCAGCGACTGGTCGTTTTCGACGTCGGCCTCGAGGATGATCCTGGCACCCACGGTTTCCACCAGCGGTTTCACGCGCTTTCCGAAGGCCTCGCCCTGATAGGTAAAGGCGAGCTCGGCGCCGTGCTCGTGCAGGGTCCTTGCGATACCCCAGGCAATGGAGTGGTCGTTGGCAACGCCCATGATCAGGCCGCGCTTGCCGGCCATGAGGTTGGTCTTGAGGGTCATGGCTGTCAGTTCGGTTTCTGGAAGACGAGGGTTGCGTTCGTGCCGCCAAAGCCGAACGAGTTCGACATCACGGTTGTGAGCCCTGCATTGTCGATGCGGCGACGGATGATGTTTGCGCTGGCTACCTCGGGATCGATTTCCTCGATGTTGGCGCTTTCGCAAATGAAGTCGTTGTGCAGCATCAGGAGCGAATAGATCGCCTCGTGCACGCCGGCGGCGCCCTGGCTGTGGCCCGTGAGGGACTTCGTGGCGCTGATCGGCGGGGTGGTCTTGCCGAAGACCTCGTGGATGGCCTTGATTTCCGGAATGTCGCCGACAGGTGTCGAGGTCGCGTGCGGATTGATGTAGTCGATCGGGGCCTTCACGTTCTGGATGGCCATGCGCATGCAGCGCACGGCACCTTCGCCCGAAGGGGCAACCATGTCCGCCCCGTCGGCCGTAGCACCGTAGCCAACGATCTCGGCGTAGATCTTCGCGCCGCGTGCCTTGGCGTGGTTCCATTCCTCGAGGACAAGGATGCCGCCACCGCCCGAGATCACGAAGCCGTCGCGGTTCCGGTCGTAGGCGCGGCTCGCCGTGGCCGGCGTGTCATTGTATTTCGAGGACATGGCGCCCATGGCGTCGAAGAGGACGGACAATGTCCAGTCCAGTTCCTCGCCGCCGCCGGCAAACATGATGTCCTGCTTGCCCCACTGGATCATCTCGTACGCATTTCCGATGCAGTTTGCAGATGTCGAGCAGGCTGACGAGATCGAATAATTGACGCCCTTGGTCTTGAACCAGGTCGACAGGTTTGCCGAGCAGGTCGAAGACATCGCCTTGGGGACCGCAAAGGGGCCGACCTTCTTGGGGCCCTTGCCGGGTTCGCTGCGTGCCGTGTCGGCGGCTGCCACGATGGCCTTGGTGGAGGGGCCGCCGGAGCCAACGATCAGGCCTGTTCTCTCGTTCGAGACGTGGTGGGGTTCAAGGCCGGCATCGGCGATGGCCTGGCTCATGGCCATCCATGCATAGGCGGCACCATCGCCCATGAAGCGGCGGGCACGGCGATCGACGGCGGCCTCGAGGTCAACCTTGAGGCTGCCGTGCACCTGGCTGCGGAAGCCCATCTTCTGATAGTCCTCGGCCGCGACGATGCCCGACCTTGCCTCGCGAAGAGAGGCGAGCACCTCCTGCGTGGTGTTGCCGATCGAGCAGACGATGCCCATGCCAGTTACAGCGACGCGTCTCATGTCAGTCGTGTCCCTTCATTGTTGCCTGACGGTGCCTCCAGGGCGGGTCAGGCGGGTACGGCATCATCCTGGAAAACGCCGACGCGCAGATCCTTGGCCTCGTAGATTGTCTTGCCGTCGACCATCATGATGCCGTCGGCGATGCCCATCACGAGCCTGCCCTTCATCACGCGGCGGAAGTCGATCGCGTAGGTCACGAGCTTTGCGGTGGGCAGAACCATTCCGGTGAACTTCACCTCTCCGACGCCGAGCGCGCGGCCCTTGCCCTTGCCGCCGGACCATCCGAGGTAGAACCCGACCAGCTGCCAGAGCGCGTCGAGGCCGAGGCATCCCGGCATGACGGGATCGGATTCGAAGTGGCACTTGAAGAACCAGTGATCGGGTGAGATGTCGAATTCGGCCTTGATGTGGCCTTTGCCGTTCGCGCCCCCCTTTTCCGTGATCTCGGTGATGCGGTCGAACATCAGCATCGGGGGCAGCGGCAGGCGCGGGAAGCCGGGGCCGAAAAGCGTGCCGTGTCCGCACTTGAGCAGGGCGTCCCGTCCAAAGCTGGAGAATGCCATGGCCGGATTTGTTTCTGTCGCTTCCATCTGGATCCTTCAGCCCTTTCGTGCGCCGACGCGGTCTTGACTTTTTGCGTTAACCATCCACATTCCCACGCGCGCTGTTTTGAGCTATTCAAAACTGGGTGCGCCGGAAACTGGCAAGGCTCCCTTTCGCCGGGGGAACTGTACGGGCTGGCTCACGGTGTTTCAACCTCGGACGGGAGGGGTAGAGTTTGTCCGGCATGCGTTCCACAGGATCAAAGCCTGCAGCCGAAAATGCCCGGCAAGGCCAGCGGCACAAGGCAGACTTTGCCGTGCGGCTGCGCGCGGCGCAGCTGCGCCCGACACAACAGCGCCTCGCGCTTGCGCGGCTCCTGTTTTCCGGCGGCGACCGTCACGTCACAGCCGAAGACCTCCATGGCGAGGCGCTGGGCGCCGGGGCGAGATTGTCGCTGGCCACCGTGTACAACACGCTGCACCAGTTCACGCAGGCTGGCCTGTTGCGGCAGGTCATTGTCGATGGCGACAAGATCCATTTCGATACCAACACGGGCGAGCATCATCACTTCTACGTCGAGGATGACGGGGTCCTGATCGACATTCCGGGCAGCGACGTGCGCATCGAGGGCTTGCCGAAGGCGCCTTCGGGCAAGGAGATCGAGCGCGTGGATATCGTGGTGCGTCTCAAGTCGCGTTCATGAAATTAGAATAATTCCAACTTATTGACTTCGTGGCGAAGGCGAGTAGTTTTAACCATCTGGACGATCGCCTTTTTCGTTTGACTGGAAGGAGAGAGGAACCATGACGAAGCTTGCAGCATCGAAAACACTCGAAAACCTGAAGGCGGCATTCGCCGGCGAGAGCCAGGCCAACCGCCGCTATCTCTATTTCGCGCAGAAGGCCGATGTCGAAGGCTACAATGACGTTGCCGCCGTCTTCCGTTCGACTGCCGAAGGCGAGACGGGCCATGCGCACGGCCACCTCGAGTTCCTTGAAGCCGTGGGTGACCCGGCGACGGGCCTGAAGATCGGTTCCACGTCGGACAACCTGAAGGCTTCCATCGCCGGTGAAACGCACGAGTACACCGACATGTATCCGGGCATGGCCAAGACCGCGCGCCAGGAAGGCTTCGACGAGATCGCCGACTGGTTCGAGACGCTGGCCAAGGCGGAGAAGAGCCACGCCGGCCGCTTCCAGAAGGCGCTCGACAACCTGGGCTGATCACCGCGTTCTTCACGCCGGCGGGCCATGAGGCCTGCCGGCGTTTTGCTCACCGTTCCCCAGGCTTGCGGTTCGTGCGTGCTTCCGGGCTGCAGCCTCTTGTCGTCCAGAGGTACTTGACCCATGCGTGAAGGCAGTCTGCAGGCTCCGGTGCGGCATCCGCTGAACTGGGAGGAGCCCGATTTCCTCGACGAGAAAAAGCTCGACGAGGAGATGAGGCGCGTCTTCGACATCTGCCATGGCTGCCGGCGCTGCTTCAACCTTTGCGATTCATTCCCCCGGCTGTTCGACCTTGTCGACAATTCGCCCACGGAGGAAATGGACGGCGTGAAATCCGAGGATTTCGGACAGGTGGTCGATGCCTGCACGCTGTGCGACATGTGCTTCATGACGAAATGTCCCTATGTGCCGCCGCATGAATTCAACCTGGATTTCCCGCACCTGATGCTGCGCTACCGGGCTGCAGAGGCTGCGAAGGGCAAGACCCATTTCGTGGCGCGCCAGCTTGCCGAGATGGACCGCAATGGCACGGTGGCGGCGGTGGTTGCGCCGGTCGCGAACTGGGGCTCGGACGTCAAGAACAAGACGACGCGCAAGCTTGCCGAGAGCGTGGCGGGCATCGATGCCCGCGCGGAACTGCCGAAGTTCAACACCCGCACCTTCGTCATGCAGGATCGGGGCGACCCCGGTTTTGCAAACGAGGCGGCGCCCGCCTTCGGCAAGCGCAAGGCGCTGCTGTTTGCGACGTGCTTCGTGAATTACAACAGGCCCATCACCGGCATGGCGGCGCGCAAGCTGCTCAACCACCTCGGGGTCGAGGCGATCGTCGAGTATCCGGGCTGCTGCGGCATGCCGTTCCTCGAGCAGGCCAACCTCGAGCGCGTCGCCGCGCAGGCGGAGAAGGTTTCGGCGGCGCTCGTGCCCTATATCGACAAGGGCTATGACATCATCACGCTCACGGCGAGCTGCGGGCTGATGTTCAAGTTCGAGTGGCCGCTCATCGTGCCCAAGAACGAGAATGTCGCGCGCCTTGCCAAGGCCACGTTCGACATCGACGAATATGTGGTTGATATTGCCAAGAAGGATGGGCTGCCGGCGGGTGCGAAGCCGGTTGACGGCGGGGTCAGCGTTCACCTCGCGTGCCATGCGCGCGCGCAGAACATGGGGCCGAAGGCGGCCGAGATGCTCAGGCTCCTGCCCGAGACCAAGGTAGACGTCATCGAGCGCTGTTCAGGACATGGCGGCACGTTCGGGGTGCTTCAGCCGACCCATGACCTTGCGGTGAAGGTGGGGCGACCGGCGGCGCGCACGGCGGCGGGGCAGGGGCACGCGCATGTCGTGTCTGATTGTCCGCTGGCCGCCAAGCACCTGAAGCAGATCATGCGGGCGCAGGACGAGAGCAAGGTCGTCTCGGACACGGCGCATCCGATCGAACTCATGGCGAAAGCCTACGGACTGGTGGAGTAGTCAGATGCCTCAGAAGCTCAGGAAGATCACACGCGACGACATCATCGACACGTCGGCCTATGCGGCTCAACGTGCCGAGCGCCGCAAGGCGATCCTGCCGCGCAAGAGGCTGCGGCGGGTTGAAGTCGGGCCGCATGCCACGTTCTATTTCGAGTGCTTCGAGACCATGCTGCAGCAAGTCCAGGAGATGCTCTACATCGAGAAGGGCGGGGCTGAGCAGGTTGATGACGAATTGAGGGCCTATAACCCCCTCATCCCGCAGGGCAACGAGCTTGTCGCGACGGTGATGTTCGAGATCGAGGATGAGCGGCAGCGCGCCGTGATCCTGCGCCAGCTCACGCATGTCGAGGAGACCATTTTCCTCGACATTGGCGGGGAGCGCCTCAAGGCCGGTTTCGAGCAGGAGACCGAACGGACGACGCCGGACGGAAAGACTTCGTCGGTGCATTTCATCCGGTTCACCCTCACACCGGCGCAGATTTCACGGTTCCGGGATGCGTCCGTGCCGGTGATGCTGGGGTTCACCCATTCCAACTACGGGCACATTGCCGTTCTGCAGGGTGCAACGCGGCAGGAACTTGCAGGTGACTTTGCCTGATGCCGGGGAAGGGCGTCCTGCTATAGTGGCGCCATGAGGCTTTCAGACGAGGAAGTCGAGCGCTACGCGCGCCACTTGATCCTGCGCGAGGTTGGCGGTGCCGGACAGGCGCGCCTTTCGCAGGCGCGCGTGCTGGTCATCGGCGCAGGGGGGCTGGGCAGCCCGGCCATCCTCTATCTGGCGGCGGCGGGTGTCGGCCTGATCGGCGTCGTCGACCCTGACAGGGTTTCGCTGTCGAACCTGCAGCGCCAGATCGCCCACCGCACGCAGGATGTCGGGCGCCTGAAGACCGAGAGTGCGGCGGAGCGCGCGCTTGCGATCAATCCGCATGCGCGCGTGGAGATGCATTCCACGCGATTCTCGCCCGGGAATGCCGATGCGCTGGTGCAAGCCCACGACCTGGTGCTGGATGGGTCGGACAACTTTGCCACGCGACTGCTCGTGAACGACACCTGCTATCGCATGGGGCGCACGCTTGTCTCGGCGGCCGTCGGGCAGTTCGACGGGCAGCTTGCGGTCTACAAGGCGCATGTGCGTCCGGAAGGACAGCGCGTTTACCCCTGCTATCGCTGCCTCGTGCCGGAGGCCCCAGAGGGGGCCGCAACATGCACGGAGGCCGGTATCCTAGGGGCGCTGACCGGGGTGATCGGGTCGATGCAGGCACTCGAATCGCTGAAGGAGATCCTCGGCATCGGGGAGACGCTGGCCGGGCGCCTGCTGCTCTATGACGGCCTTGGCGGCACGGTGCGGACGGTGAAGCTGCCCCCGGATCCCGCCTGCCGGCTCTGCGGGCCCGGGTAGTCGCTGCTGTGCCTGCCGCGGGCGTCGGCCTGCGGATTGCCGCTGCAGGGTTCTCGCCTTTTTCGCCGTGAGGCGATATTCCTCGGCCCCCTTCGTCACAAGCCGGGTCCTGGAGATGCCTGAAACGCGTCATGGCCGTCGCCACGCGCACCGCTTTGCGGCGGGCCTTCTCACGCGTGAACCGCCCGAGGAACCGCTTGGCGAGGTGAGCGGACCCGAGCGGGTGCCGGGCTCGCCTTTTGCGTTCCTGCTGTTCCTCGTCACGCGCCATTACCGGATGCATGTCGCAGGGTTCGTCGTTGCGGTCGCGCTTGCGACCGCGATCCAGGCGATGAACCCCTATGTGCTCGGGCGCATGATCAATGCGCTGACTGAGGCTGTTCGTGCGGGCAGTGGTGACTGGGGTGGGGTTGCGCCCTATGTGCTGCTGTTTGCGTTCGTCTGGTATGCGCCGGCTGTTGTCTTCCGGTCTGCAGAGGCAATCGACATCTACATGAGCCCGCGCATGCGGGCGCTCGCGCAGAAGTACCTGTTTGCCTATTTGCTGGGACACAGTCCGCGCTATTTCCAGGAGAACTTTGCCGGCAAGCTGGGCCAGAAGGTCAAGCAGGCTGGGCAGGCCACCGTGTCGCTGCTGAACATCGTCGCGTTTGAATGCGTCCGCATCGTCGTTCTTCTGGGCGTCGGCGGCGTGCTGCTGGCGATGCAGAGCGCGACCTATGCAGTGCTGCTTTTCGGATGGGCTGCAATCTATCTGGTCATGGTCATGTTCCTGGCCCGGCGCTGCGTGGAGCTTTCGAAGACCTTCTCGGACGAGG
The DNA here is from genome assembly GCA_018969785.1 of Alphaproteobacteria bacterium. Lineage (GTDB taxonomy): Bacteria > Pseudomonadota > Alphaproteobacteria > Micropepsales > Micropepsaceae > SZUA-430. The sequence goes on along the minus strand of JAGWXR010000004.1, from coordinate 29,329 downwards.
TGTCGACGTCGACGGGCAAGCTGATCGATGCGATCTCGAATGCCGACCTTGTCCGGGCCTTTGCACGTGCCGCGCATGAGCGCCAGTTCCTGTCCCGGTTCCTGGCCGACGAGATGAATGCCTCGCAATCGCTGCGCTGGTTCCTGATTGTCATGCGGCTGTTCATGTCGACGGCCATGCTTGTGCTGCTGGCGGGGCTCATCGTCATGTCGGTGAACGATGCGCTTGCCGGCACCATCACGATCGGCGCCTTCACGATGATCTTCTTCCTGGGGTCGATGATTGCCACCTCGGTCCAGGAACTCTCGTATCGCATGCTGGATTTCTTCGAGCAGCTCGGGACGCTTTCCGAAGCACTGGAACTTGTGACGCAGCCCCATGAAATCGTCGACCGGCCCGGCGCCAAGCCGCTCGCGGTTTCCCGCGGCGAGATCCTGTTCGACAACATTACCTTTGCGCATGCCGACGGGCATCCGGTGTTCGAGGGATTGACGCTGAAGATCAATGCAGGCGAGCGGGTGGGGCTTGTCGGCAAGTCAGGGGCTGGCAAGTCGACGCTGGTCAAGCTGATGCGGCGGCAATTCGAGCCGCAGTCGGGACGGGTGCTGATCGACGGGCAGGACGTGTCGTCCGTGACGTGGGATTCCGTGAACGAGGCGATTGCCGAGGTGCAGCAGATGCCGGGCGTGTTCCACCGGCCCGTGCGCGACAATATCCGCTATTCGCGGCCTGACGCGGAAGAGCAGCTCGTGGTTGCGGCAGCGAAGGACGCGCACGCGCACGACTTCATCACCGGGCGTGAAGCCGGCTACGATACGATCGTTGGCGAGCAGGGGATCAAGCTCTCGGGCGGCGAACGCCAGCGCGTGGCCATCGCGCGCGCGCTGATCAAGGATGCCAAGATCCTGGTGCTCGACGAGGCGACGTCATCGCTGGATTCCGAAAGCGAGCACCTGATCCAGGAGGCGCTGTTCGAACTGATGAAGGGGCGCACCGTGATTGCCATTGCCCACCGGCTGTCGACGATCGTGGGCATGGACCGCATCGTGTACCTCGAGGCCGGGCGCATCGTGGAAGCGGGCAGCCATGCCGAGCTTCTGGCGCGCAACGGGCCCTATGCGCAGCTCTGGAACCGCCAGGTCGGCGGATTCATCGAAGGGTAGCTGGAGGGTCTCGCCTTCAGGGGCGGCGGCTGCGTATCTCGTCGACGGCCCGGCGGATGGCGGCTTCGCGTGCCGGGCCCGCGGGATGGGTCGCCGACAGGCTGGCTGCCGCCTGCATGTTGTTTAGCCGCTTCCAGAGGGCGGGGGCTGCGTTGATGTCGAAGCCTGCGCTTGCTGCGAGCTCGAGCCCGGTGCGGTCGGCCTCGATCTCGCGCGCGGGGTCTGCGGCTGACCGCGATGCCATGTGGCCGAGAAGAATGTGGGCCAGTTCATGCCCGAGGATAAGGGCGATCTCGTCATCTGACCGCAGCAGGGCATAGAGACCCGTCGTCATCGCGACCGCATTGCCGTCGGTTGCGGCGTTCATGTCGTTGCTGCGCACGAGCAATACGGGGCTTCTGCAGACGGGTACCGGCCGGAGGGTGCGTTCCTGGCCGTCGGCGAGGCGCAGGATCACGTTGCCGCGACTGGCCGCTTCGCTCGACAGCGTGATGAAGCGGGCTGTCGCGCCCTGCCCGGTGGGCAAGACGATGCCGTCGATATGCGTGATGACCTGGCCGGGCCTGATCCCTGCCTTGTCGGCAGGACCGTCGTCGACGGCGAGCGCCACGGTGACTGCTTCGGTCAGGCTGAAGAGACGTTGCAGCCGCGCGCGGTCGTCGGGGTTGGGGAAGCTTGCCAGCGACCACACGACGAGGCCGATGTCATCTCGTGTCGCGCCTTGCCTGGCGCAGGCGGGTGCGGCCGCCTGCCTCAGGCGGAAGCCGACGCTTTCGACCCGCATGCGCTGCTGCATGTAGCTGTCGATGCCTTCGGTGACGGCGGGGCCGGGCACTGCCGCGGGCGGTGGCAGCCCCATGTCCTCCTGCAGGTCCAGCGAGGTGCATGCCGGGAGCATGGAGACAAGGGCGATCGCGATTGCCTGGCGCAGCATGACGCGTCAGTCCAGCTGGTAGACGAATGACTTGAGGTAGGCCGTCTCCGGGAGCATGGGATGCACCGGATGATCGGGGCCTGCGCCGCTGGCGCGGATGATGCGTGCCTGACGGCCGGTGCGATGGATGCCGATCGCACATTCTTCCTGGAAGCGCTCGGCCGATATCGCGTGGCTGCAGGAGGCGATGCACAGGAAGCCGCCGGGCTGGACAAGTTGCGCGCAGAGCCGGGCCAGCTTGCGATAGCCGCGTGCGCCGGCCTCGAGGTCCTTGCGCGCGCGTACAAAGGGGGGCGGGTCGCAGGAGACGACGCCAAAGCGGTCGCCGCGCTGTCCCATGGCCTCCAGTTCCAGCATGGCATCGCAGCGCCGTGCCTCGATGCCGTTCCCGATGCCGTTCTCGCGTGCGGTGGCCATGGCCTGGTCGAGGGCGGGTGCAGACGAGTCGAGCATCAGGGCGCCGGTTGCGCCGTGCCTTAGCGCGGCCAGCGCGAGGGCGCCGGTGTAGCTGAAGGCATCCAGCAGGCGCTGGCCCTTCGCGAGAGGAACGAGGAAGCCGCGGTTGTCGCGCTGGTCGAAGTACCAGCCGGTCTTCTGGGCGGCGAGCGGCGAGAAGCGATGCACGATGCCGCCTTCCTCGACCGTCGCGAGGGTGCTGGCGTCACCAAGGGCGCAGCGAACGTCCTCGGCCAGACCTTCATGTGCGCGTGAAGGAGCATCGTTCTTTATGAAAATGGCGCGCGGCGAAAAGACCTGTTCGAGGGCCGTACGCCAGTGGGGTTCGAGGCTGTCCATGCCTGCGGTTCCCGACTGGGCAACGAATACATCCCCGAAACGGTCGATGACGAGGCCGGGGCAACCGTCAGCCTCGGCGTGAACGAGGCGGTAGGAGGGGCCTGGCAGCAGCCTGTCCCGCAGGGCGGCGGCTGCACTGAGGCGCGCGGCGAAAAAGCGGGCGTCGATCCCGACCGACGGCGTCGGTGTCAGGATGCGTGCTGCGATGAGGCTGTGCGGGTTGAATGTCGCCGTCCCGAAGCGGCCGTCCCGTTCACCGGCCACGTCCACAAGCGTGCCGGGCTTCAGCGCCTTGGTCGCGCGGTCCATGACCACTTCGTTCGAATAGACCCATGGCGCGCCTGCCTTCAGGCGGGCGACCTGCTTCGGGTTCACGCGCAGAAGAGGGTGGTGGCTCACAACATCGCCGCGAGAACGCGGTCAGGCGGCTTGTGACCGTCGGCGAAGGTCTTGATGTTGATGATGACCTTCTCGCCCATGTCGATGCGGCCTTCAAGGGTTGCCGATCCCATGTGCGGCAGAAGCACGACGTTGCGCAGCTTGAGAAGCTTGGGATTGACGGCGGGCTCGTGCTCGAACACGTCGAGGCCGGCGCCGGCAATCTCGTTTGCCTCGAGCATGCGGGCCAGCGCGTTCTCGTCGATTACCTCGCCGCGGGCCGTGTTCACGATGAAGGCCGACGGCTTCATCAGCTTGAGGCGGCGTGCGGAGAGCAGGTGATAGGTTGCCGGCGTGTGCGGGCAGTTCACGGAGACGATGTCCATGCGGGCCAGCATCTGGTCGAGGCTGTCCCAGTATGTGGCCTCGAGCTCTTCCTCGATGGGTTTCGCGATGGCCTTGCGATTGTGATAGTGGATCTGCAGCCCGAAGGCCTTGGCCCTGCGTGCCACGGCCTGTCCGATGCGTCCCATGCCGATGATGCCGAGACGCTTGCCTGTCAGGCGCTGCCCGAGCATCCAGGTCGGCGACCAGCCCTTGAACTCGCCCCTCGAAATGATCGACGAGCCTTCCACGATGCGGCGGGGCACGGCGAGGATCAGGGCCATGGTGATGTCTGCGGTGTCCTCGGTCAGGACGCCCGGCGTGTTGGTCACCGTAATACCGCGGGCCCTTGCGGTCTCGAGGTCGATGTTGTCAACGCCTGCACCGAAGTTCGCGATCAGGCGCAAACGCTCGCCGGCGCGGGAGAGTATGCGCGCGTCCAGCCGGTCGGTGACGGTCGGTACAATCACGTCGGCGCGCTGGACGGCATCAATCAGCTGATCGCGCGTCATGGCGACGTCATCGACATTGAGCCTGGCGTCAAAGAGCTCCCGCATCCGGGTCTCGATGGCGTCCGGAAGCCTGCGCGTTACGATGACCAGCGGTTTCTTGTTGGGCATGGATCGAATTCAATACGGGATGACCGTTTCTCTCTAGCAGGGGAACAAGGTTGTTCATAGACAAAAATGACCCGGAACATTCCTTCAGTCGATAACCCAAAATTAAGCGGCTTGACCCTGATATTGCTCATCAAATCGGCAGCTCAACCATAAGAGACGGCGGTCAACAGCCGACCGGGTACGAGGGTAACTTTGCGACGGGTCCTGATGGTGTTTGTGGCCGCGATTGCAGGTCATGCGGGGATTGTCTCGACTGGTGCCAAGGCGGCTTCAGTGCCCGGCGGGAGCAGCCCGCAGGTGCAGGCCTCCCTTTCGCCCGCTCCGGCGGCCAAGCTGCCACCGCCCATCGTGGCAACAGGTCGGCCGGTGCCGCGCTGGGTCACCATCAAGGCGAACCGGGTGAATGTCCGGCACATGCCCGGTCTCGAGCATCCGATCCTCTGGACCTATGTGAAGGCGGGTACGCCGGTCAGGATCGTCGAGGAGTACTACAACTGGCGAAAGATCGAGGACATCAATGGCACCAAGGGCTGGGTGAAGGCCGCGATGCTGGATGGCCGGCGCAATGTCATGGTCACCGGCGGGGTGAACCTGCCCCTGCTCGAGCAGCCGCGGGCCGATGCGCGTACGGTTGCGTTCGCGGCTCCCGGCCTCGTGGCCAAGGTCATTTCCTGTTCCGGCTCGTGGTGTGTGATCTCGTCACGCGGCTATGAAGGGTATGTCGACAGGCGCCACCTCTGGGGCGTCGAAGCCACGGAGAGCTTCAACTGATCCCTGCCTTGCTTTTGTGCCGGGCTTCAAAGGCCGTCAAATAGCGCCGTCGAGAGATAGCGTTCCGCAAAAGAGGGGATGATCGTGACGATCATCTTTCCGACCATGTCGGAGCGCTGCGCCAGTTCAAGCGCGGCGGCGACGGCTGCGCCTGACGAGATCCCGACGGGTATACCCTCGAGCCTTGCCACCCTGCGCGCGGTGGCAAACGCGGTTTCGTTGCCGATGGTGACGATCTCGTCGATCACCTCACGGTCGAGAATGCCCGGCACGAAGCCGGCGCCGATGCCCTGGATCTTGTGCGGCCCCGGCTGGCGACCGGACAGGACAGCACTGTCCTCGGGTTCAACTGCCACCATCCTGAGAGAGGGCTTCAGCTTCTTCAGGGCGCGTCCCACGCCCGTGATGGTCCCGCCCGTGCCAACGCCGGAGATGACCACATCGACCTTGCCCTCAGTATCGTTCCAGATTTCCTGGGCCGTTGTGCGCATGTGGATTGCGGGATTGGCCGGGTTCTCGAATTGCTGGGGGATGATGGCGTTCGGGATCTCACGGGCCAGTTCCTGGGCGCGGGCGACGGCGCCACGCATGCCCTGGGCGGCGGGTGTCAGTTCGAGGCGCGCGCCGAGCAACAGCAGCATCTTGCGCCGTTCCATCGACATGGACTCGGGCATGACGAGGATCAGCGGATAGCCCTTGGCGGCGGCCACGAACGCCAGCGCAATGCCCGTGTTGCCCGAGGTCGGTTCAATCAGGGTTGTGCCGGGCCTGAGGCGGCCCGCGCGCTCGAGGTCATCAATCATCGAGACGCCGATGCGGTCCTTGACGCTTGCCAGAGGGTTGAAGAATTCAAGCTTGAGCAGGATCTCGGCCCTGGCGTTGGCCTCCCTGGCGAGGCGATGGATGCGCACGAGGGGTGTGTTGCCGATCGTGTCGACGATGGAGTCGTAGATCCGGCCGCGGCCAGTCACCTCTGTGCTCATTGCAGTCGTTCCTTGAAGATTGCCTTGGTATCAAATCGCAAAGTCGACGCGGGGTGCTCCGGGTTCGGCGAGGCCCTGCTTTTCAGCGTCGACGCAGAGATCCTCTATGGATATGGCGTCAAGCTGGCGCAGCAGGTCAAGATGCACGCGCTCGATGGCGGGCCTTACGATCTTTTCCCCGATGGGCGACGTGCCGGCGAGAGGGGGCTCGTCCGCCACCTCGAGTTCGGCAACGATGCGCACGATCTCACCCGCGGTAATGCGGCGGCGCTCCTTGGCGAGGCGATAGCCACCCCTCGGCCCGCGCACCCCCTTCAGGACGCCCTGGCGCACGAGGGCTTGCATGACCTGCTCTAGATAGCGATCGGGGACGCCCTGGCGGCGCATGATCTCCCTCGACTGGACCGGTTCGGGCCTTGCATTGCACGCGATGTCGACCACCGCTTCGAGCGCAAGAATGGCTTTGCGTGATAAACGAAGCATCGGCTTACCTTTCGTCCTTGGGGCGCATGCCGGTGGAACCAAACCCGCCGCCGCCGCGCCGTGTCTCGGGCAGGTGGGCTGCAGGTTCAAATACGGAAGTCGTGACGGGAGCGATCACAAGCTGCGCAATGCGGTCATTGCGCTTCAGCGTGAAAGGATCGCGCCCATGGTTGACGAGGATCACCTTCACCTCGCCGCGGTAGTCAGCGTCGATCGTGCCTGGTGCGTTGAGCACGGTGACACCGTGCCGCGCAGCAAGGCCTGACCGTGGGCGCACCTGGCCCTCGTAGCCGTCCGGGATCGCGATCGCGTAACCCGTGGCAATGGCCCGAAAGGCGCCCGGTTCGATGACGGCGTCCTCTGCCGCATGCATGTCGTGGCCTGCAGAGCCGGGCGTTGCCTGGAGGGGCGGATGAATGCCTTCGGCGCCGGGCAACCGCATGCAGGGTATGACGAGCGGGCCAGTTGTCATGGCTGGCCCCTGCCGAAGTGACGTGCCACGCGTTCGACCAGCCTGCGGGCGACTTCCTGCTTTGCGAGTTTCGGCCAGGTTTCCTCTCCGGCTGCCGAGACGACATGGACCGTGTTCTCGTCGCCGCCGAGTACACCGGTCGCGGGTGCAACGTCGTTTGCCACGATCCAATCGCAGGCCTTGCGGGCCAGCTTGGTGCGGGCGTGCGCGATCACGTCCTGCGTCTCTGCGGCAAATCCGATGACCAGTGACGGCCTGCCCTTGGGCAGGGTTGCGATGGTGCGCAGGATGTCGGGGTTCTCGACGAGATGAAGCTGCGGCGGGCCGGCACCGTCCTGTTTCTTGATCTTTTCGCTGCTTGTGCTGTCGACGCGCCAGTCCGCGACGGCGGCGGTGAACACCGCGATGTCGGCGGGCAGTGCGCTGTTGCAGGCGGCCAGCATGTCTGCCGCGGCTTCGACGCGCACGGTGTTGACGCCCGCGGGCGCCGGGATCGATGTCGGACCGGTGACCAGCGTCGTTGCGGCACCGGCTTCGGCGAGGGCCGAAGCAATGGCGTAGCCCTGCTTGCCGGAGGAGCGGTTGGAAATGAAGCGGATGGGATCGATGGCCTCGAGCGTCGGGCCCGCCGTCACGAGCGCCCGGCGTCCGGCAAGGGGCTTGCCCGATGTCAGCGCCGCAATCACGGCCTCGACAATGTCAGGCGGCTCGGCGAGGCGGCCAATGCCGTATTCTCCGCACGCCATGCTTCCTTCCACAGGGCCTACGGTTCGCGTCCCGCGGGCGATCACGCGGGCCAAGTTTTCCTGCGTGGCGGGGTGGTGCCACATGCGGACATTCATGGCGGGGGCGAGAAGGACGGGCTTGTCGGTTGCGAGCAGAGCCGTGGCGGCGAGGTCATCGGCGCGTCCCTGCGCCATGCGGGCGATGAGGTTGGCTGTCGCGGGTGCAACAACGAGCAGATCGGCCTCGCGCGACAGGCGGATGTGTCCCATCTCGGCTTCGTCGGTCAGGCTGAAGAGGTCCTCGTACACGCGCTCGCCCGACAGGCCGGCGACGGAAAGGGGTGTCACGAAACGGCTGCCGGCTTCGGTCAGGATGCAGCGAACGCTCGCGCCCTGCCGCCGGAGGAGACGGATCACCTCGAGGCTCTTGTAGGCGGCGATGCCGCCGCCAATGATGAGCAGTATGCGCTTGCCGGCGAGCACTGCGTTCGATCCTATTCACGATGAAACAGCCGGACTATAGCTGTTCCACGATCCCGAATGTGAAAATTGTGTGTGGATTGGTTAATCGCACCCAAATTCCCGCGAAACCTAGATAATCGCGAAGCCGGCGATTACAAGCGCCAGCAGAACGATCCAGGGCACGGGCGAGCTCCAATGAAGGGCCTGTGGCCGGGCTTCCCCGATGGCCCTCGCGCTGTCGGGGTGAAGGCGTATGCCGCCTTCCTGAAGCTCCGTGGCGATCCGGGCGGCCCTCTGCAGGGCTTCGGGCAGGGCTGCGACGGCCCGGCCCAGCGACGCGATGCCGGCGGATGCGTCCCTCAGGCGGGCCTCCGGGCCGATGCTGTCGATCATCCAGCGCTCGATCACGGGCCGGGCTGCCTCCCAGATCGAGTGCTCGGGGTCCAGCTGACGGGCCACGCCTTCGACGACAACCATCGTCTTCTGGAGCATGACGAGCTGGGGCTGCATGGGCATGTCGAAGAGGCGGGTGACCTCGAAGAGCTGGCCGAGCAGGCGCGCCATCGACATGTTCGACGCGGGCCGGCCGAAGATCGGCTCTCCGATGGCACGCAGCGCCTGCGCAAAGTCCTCGACGGCGTGATGCGGCGGGACGAAGCCGATCTCGAGATGGACCCGTGCGACGCGGTGATAGTCGCGGGCGAGGAAGCCGGCGAGGGTTTCGGCCATGAAGCGGCGCAGCTGCGGATCGAGGCGTCCCATGATCCCGAAATCGACGACCACGATCTTTCCGGATGCGTCGACGAACAGGTTTCCCGGATGCATGTCAGCGTGGAAGAACCCGTCGCGCAAGGCGTGGCGCAGGAAGGCCTGTATCAGGTTCGTCGCCAGTCGCTTGAGATCGTGGCCCTGGGCCAGAAGGGCTTCGCGGTTTCGCAAGGGCGTGCCGTCGATCCATTCCGTTGCCAGCACGCGCCTCGAGGTAAAGTCCCAGTCGACCGCGGGAACGCGCAGGTCCGGGTCGTGGAGGGAGTTGACGCGCATTTCGTCTGCCGCAGCGGCTTCGAGGCGCAGATCCATCTCGAGGGCGACAGAGCGCGCCAGCGTGTCGACGAAGGCGCGCGGTTTCAGGCGCCTTGCCTCGCTGCCCAGACGTTCTACCTGGCGGGCGGCCCAGGCGAAGGCGGACAGGTCGCGAGCAAACTCGGCTTCGACTTCGGGTCGCAGGATCTTGATGGCAAGGCTCCGGGGGGCCACGGCTTCAGATGATGGTGCAAGGGTTACCTTGTGGACCTGCGCGATCGAGGCTGCTGCAACGGCGTCGCCAAGCGTGCCGAGACGCGCCAGTTTTTCTTCGCCGAGTTCAGCTGCGAGGATGGCGCGCGCCTGGCTGAGGGAAAAGGGCGGCAGGCGGTCCTGGAGTTCCGAGAGGTCGGTTGCAATGGCGGGACCTATGACGTCGGGGCGGGTCGCAAGGAACTGTCCCGCCTTGATGTAGGAGGGCCCCAATTCGGTGAATGCCCTTGCGAGGCGTTCGCCGCTGCGGCCCGTGCCGGCGGCACGACCCCTTGGCACGAACCGCGCGAGGAAGCGTACGGGTGGCGGCGTGAGCGGAAGCCATTCTTCCGGCGGAAGGACGCCGTGCTTCGCGAGGACGCGCGCGCCCCTCGAGAGGCGGACGAGTTTCTGGAAGATACCCAGCATCTCAATCCGCCCATGCGGAATGGATCGTCACCACGCCAGCCGTGAGTTCACGCCACTTCGTGCGCTTGAAGCCTGCCGCGTCGATCATCGCGGCGAAATCCTCGCGCGAGGGGAAGCGGCGGATCGACTCGACCAGGTACTCGTAAGCCGCCCTGTCATTGGTTACCGCCTGGCCGATCGCCGGCATGACGTTGAAGGACCAAAGGTCGTAGAGGCGGCCCAGCAGCGGGTCGTCAACCTTCGAGAATTCGAGGCAGAGGAAATGGCCGCGGGGCTTCAGCACGCGACGGGCTTCCTTCAGGGCGCGGTCGATGTGGGTCACGTTGCGGATGCCGAAGGCGATGGTATAGGCGTCGAAACTCGCGTCCGCCATCGGCAACTGCTCGGCGTCGCCGCAGGCAAAGGTGACCCGGCTCTCGAGGTGGCGCTGGCGGCTGCGCTGGCGGCCGACGCCCAGCATCCCTTCGTTGATGTCGCAGACTGTTGCGTGCGCCGTGCTGGCGCGGGCCCCGAGGCGGTCGAGGAAGCGGAAGGCGATGTCGCCGGTGCCGCCTGCGACATCGAGCAGCTGCATGGCGGGTGTCGGGGCGAGCCAGTCGATCAGGGCGTCCTTCCAGATGCGATGGATGCCCATCGACATCAGGTCGTTCATGACGTCGTAGCGGCTTGCGACGGAGGTGAAGATCTCGCCGACAAGGCGCGACTTGTCGGCCTCCGGCACATCGCGGAATCCGAAACTCGCAGTTGGTTCCCTGTCTTTCATGGCTTTCGGTTACACTCTAGTCTCTCTTTCAGGTGGCTGCCACGCTACACTGCGTCCCATGCCTGAATTACCCGAAGTTGAAACGGTTCGACGTGGCCTGGAGCCCGTCCTTGAGGGACGGGTGCTGGCACGCGTGCTCGCGCGCCGGAATGACCTGCGCTTTCCTTTACCCAAGAACTTTGCCGCACGGTTAACGGGCCGGCGCGTCCTGAGGCTCAGCCGGCGGGCAAAGTACATCCTGGCCCATCTGGACAACGGGGAGGTGCTGCTCATCCATCTGGGAATGTCCGGGCGCTTCCAGATCGAGGGGCAGGGGGTCGGCCGTTTCGTGCACGCTGGCGCGCCGCCGGGAAAACATGACCATGTCGAGTTCCTGACCGATGCGGGTGCACGGGTCGTCTATACAGACCACCGCCGCTTCGGGAGCATGGACCTTGTTCCGGAGGCGCATCTGGCCACGCACCGGTTGCTGCGCGCGATCGGGCCAGAACCGCTCTCGGAGGCGTTTGACGGCGCCTTGCTGGCGGCACGGCTGGAGGGCAAGCGAACCCCCATAAAGTCAGCCCTGCTCGACCAGCGCGTGGTTGCGGGGCTTGGCAACATCTATGTGTGCGAGGCGCTGTTCCGCGCCGGGATTTCGCCGCGGCGGCAGGCTTCGACCGTCCGGCTGGCGCGGACCGAGCGGCTGGTGCCTGACATAAAGGCCGTCCTCGAGGAGGCCATCCTTGCCGGCGGATCGACGCTGCGCGACTTCAAGGACACGAGCGGGGAGCTTGGCTATTTCCAGCACCGGTTCGATGTCTATGACCGGGAAGGCGAGGCGTGCCGGCGCTGCGGGGCGCCGGTTCGCCGGATCGTGCAGGCCGGACGGTCCACGTTCTTCTGCAGCGGGTGCCAGCGCTGAGCGGGAAATGTGACAGGCCTCGGCTTGTCGGGTTCGTGGGGACGCGCTAAACCGCCGGCGTCAACAGGACGGGTGCGCGGATGAGCTATGAGACCATCAAATATGACGTTCGTGGCGCGGTCGGGCTGATCACGCTGAACCGGCCGCAGGCGCTGAATGCGCTGAACACCCAGTTGATGCAGGAGTTGAGCACGGCACTTGATGCCGCCGAACGGGACGCTGCGATCCGTTGCATCGTGATCACGGGTTCGGAGAAGGCCTTTGCCGCGGGCGCCGACATCAAGGAGATGCAGCCCAAGACCTACATGGAGGCCTTTGGCGAGGACTTCATCACCACCCACCACGAGCGCGTGGCGCGATGCCGCAAGCCTGTCATCGCGGCGGTGGCCGGGTTCGCCCTTGGCGGGGGGTGCGAGCTTGCCATGATGTGCGACTTCATCATTGCCGGAGACAATGCCAAGTTCGGCCAGCCCGAGATCAAGCTTGGGGTCATGCCCGGGATTGGCGGCACCCAGAGGCTGACGCGTTTCATCGGCAAGTCGAAGGCCATGGAAATGTGCCTGACCGGGCGGATGATGGATGCGGCCGAAGCGGAACGTTCGGGCCTGGTGAGCCGGGTTGTGCCGGTGGCCGATCTCCTGGCGGAGGCATTGAAGGCGGCCGATACAATCGCCGAGATGTCCATGCCCATCGCCATGATGACCAAGGAGACCATTAACCGTTCCTACGAGACCACCCTGTCCGAGGGGGTTCTCTTCGAGCGGCGGGTCTTCCATTCCATGTTCGCCACGGCAGACCAAAAGGAAGGCATGGCGGCCTTCATCGAGAAGCGGAAAGCCAAGTTCGAGCACCGCTGAAGGCGCGGCAACTCTTCGCGGTTGACGGGGTCCGGCGCCCCTGTCTATAAGCTTCGCCCTCTGAGCCTCAGGGCAAGCCTTTCCAGGAGATCATCCATATGGCGAATATCCGTTCAGCCGCGAAAGCCGCGCGCAAATCCAAGCGGCGCGAGGCTGTGAACGTCGCCCGCAAGAGCCGTGTTCGTACCTTCGTACGCAATGTCGAGGAAGCCATCGCCAGCGGCGACGCCAATGCGGCCGCGGCAGCCCTTCGCGCGGCCGAACCCGAACTCGTTCGTGGCGCCAACAAGCGCGTGCTGCACAAGCGTGCGGCGGCGCGCAAGGTGTCGCGCCTGACCCGCCGGGTCCGGTCCATGACGAAGAAGGCCTGAAGGCTTTCGGTCCGGCTCCCTCCGGGGGCCGCATCCGGGACAGACTGAAAAACCCCCGCAGCGCCCGACGGTGCTGCGGGGGTTTCTCTTTTCAGGTCGTGCGGGTGCTGCCCAATTCATCGGCACGATGTGCGCCTTAACGCACGTTGCGTTGCGTCTGTCCTTCTGTTGTTGATCCGTATACGGACTAATTACAGCATTGCCACATTGACCATGATGTGGCGCGCGCCTAGATTTCTCCTGTCGCAAGAAACGCCTGTGTTTTTCTATGTGGCGTGCGCGCCATGTGCGCATTCACAGTGTTGGATCTTCATCACCGTGAATCGCATTTAATGACGCGCTCAAGCGTTTCGGGGATTCCGTTTCGCAAATTCTTCTTGATACGCGTCGGGATGTTGGATTATGGTTAAACAGTCGCTTGGAACGCGGATTAAGCCAATGACAAAAACAGTGGTTCCAGTTCGTTCGGTGGGTGTGTTTGGAAGCCGTGTTTCGCTTCCTGCAGTCTTCTAGTTCATCGCCCGGTCCGGGCAACAATCCAGGGTATCGCGTTGAAGCTTCGTGGCGTGTTCGCCGCGGAAGGTCAGTGTTGCCTGCGTGTCGGGCAGCAGGAAGTCGTCTTGTGTCCGGTTCTGCCCGTCTTTCCGACAAGGGCAGGGCGTAAAGGCCGGAAGGTTCGAGTTTTGGGGCGTTCGTGTTGGTCGGGTGGTGGTCCGGCCTTCATTTCCCAGCAGAAGGCGGATGGACCCGGTGGAAGGGGTCCTTTGGACAGGTGAAGGCCTGCGCCTCCGCGAGACGTGCAGACAGTAAGCGGCCTTTGCCGGTGCGGGAAAATGTAGCTTCCCGACGCTGCGAGGCCGAAGAGGCAATGCAATAGAAGGGAAAAAGAAAAGTGACCTCTCAGGAAGCAAAATCCCCCGTCGCAGATCAAGTCGAGGTTGTGTGGCAGCGCGTGCGCGAGCGTCTGAAGCTGGAGCTTGGCGCGCAGCGTTTCCAGTACTGGATTGATCCGCTCAGGCTTGTGGCGGCCAAGGATGGCCGCGTCGTGATCGCCTGCAACAGCCATTTCGAGCGTGACAAGATCGTGGAAGGCCATGGCGAGCGCATCGCCAACATGATCGCGGAAATGATCCCTGCCTTCGGTGCGGTGGAATTCGTCGTCGACATGCGCCCGCGGGCGGCGCAGCCGGTGAACCCGGTGCGCCCCACGACCGCCGACGTGCTCCCGGTCGAGCTTCCGCTGGTGGAGGGTTCCTCCCCGCTCAATCCCGCCTATACGTTCGAGAGCTTCGTGATCGGGCGGACAAACCAGATTGCCTTCCATGAGGCGCGCCGTGTTGCCGAGAGTGACGTTCCGGTTGCCAATCCGCTGTTCCTGTTCGGGGCGACGGGGCTTGGCAAGAGCCACCTCATGCATGCGATCGCCCGCCAGAAGCTGCTGCGCAATCCCAGCCTGCGGGTGATGCTGATTTCTGCCGAGAACTTCATGCGGCTGTTCATCACGGCCATCAAGGCCAATGACACGCTGTCTTTCAAGAACCTGGTTCGCAACGTCGACGTGCTGCTGATCGACGACCTTCATTTCCTCATCGGCAAGGAAGCCACGCAGGAAGAGCTTGTCGCTGCGCTCGACTCGCTGCTTGACCAGCAGAAGCAGATCATCCTGTCGGCCGACCGCTCGCCGTCGCTTTTCGAGAGCATGTCGGACCGCGCGCGCTCGCGCCTCATGAGCGGGGCGTCGATCGAAATCCAGGCGACGGATTTCGAACTGCGGCTTGCGATCCTGGAGTCGAAGGCGCGGCAGATGGCCAAGGAGCGGCCGGGCTTCGTGCTGAATTCGGAGGCTGCGCACTTCATGGCGCAGCGCATCGCGACCAACACGCGGGAGCTCGAGGGTGCGCTGACGCGGGTCGTGACCCAGAGCAGCGATGGCTCTCGCCCGGTGACGATCGAGAACCTCAATGTCTGGCTCGCAGATTTCCTGCGGGCCTATGACCGGCGGGTGACGATCGAGGAGATCAAGAAGAAGGTTGCGGAGCACTACGGGCTCAAGGTGGCCGAGCTTGAGTCACCCAACCGCTCGCGCTCGATCGTCAGGCCGCGCCAGATCGCGATGTACCTGGCACGCCTGCTGACGCCCCGGTCCTATCCGGAGATCGGGCGCCGGTTCGGCAACCGCGACCACACGACGGTGATGCATGCGGTGGAGACGATCCAGCGGTTGACGAGCATCGATCCGACGTTTGCCGAGGAGGTCGAGCGGCTTCGTCTTTCGATCCGGAACTGGCCGGTTGACGGCGGTACGACCCCTCCGCGCCCGCCTTCCGGCGGCGAGGGTCCTTCCAGGGACGCTCAGGGCTAGAAAGACAAGCTGTATCAACAGCTTATATCCTTAGTACAAACGGCGCCCCGGGGACGATTTCTGTTCCCTTGGGGCGCCGTAAACCGTTATAATCACGCGTTGCAGTGCCGCGAAATCTGGCGCCGGTTTCCCCTCGCGCGGGCCCGGGCCTTATTGCGCCCGCGGCGCGTCCCTCCAATCAGGCCTAACTCCGGAACCGGCAATGCGCATAACGATCGAGCGGGCTAGCTTCCTCAAGTCGCTGAACCACGTGCAGAGCGTCGTCGAACGACGCAACACGATCCCCATCCTGTCCAACGTGCTCCTGCAGGCGCGGGAGGGCAAACTTTCGCTGACGGCGACCGACATGGATATCGAGGTCGTCGAGACCGTCGATGCCGACGTGTCGCGTGGCGGTGCGACGACCGTGTCGGCGCATACGCTCTACGACATCGTGCGCAAGTTGCCGGAGGGGGCGCAGGTCCAGCTGGAATTCGCCGAGGCGGATGGGCGGCTGGTGCTGTCGGCCGGCCGGTCGCGCTTCCAGTTGCAGGCGCTGCCAAAGGATGATTTCCCGGCGATGCCGCCCGGCACGCTGCCGCACATGTTCAAGCTTTCCGTGCCCGAACTCGTCGCGCTCATCGACAAGACGCGCTTTGCGGTGTCGACGGAGGAGACGCGGCACTACCTGAACGGCATCTACCTGCATGCCCATGGCGAGAAGGGCAAGGTGCTCCTGAAGGCGGTTGCGACGGATGGGCACCGGCTTGCGCGGTTCGAGCTGCCGGCGCCCAAGGGCGCCAACGAAGTCACTGGCGTGATCATCCCGCGCAAGGCCATCAACGAGGTGCGAAAGCTGCTCGAGGATGCCGATAGCGAGGTCGAGGTTTCGCTCTCGGACACGAAGGTGCGCTTCAAGCTTGCATCGCTGACGCTGACCTCGAAGCTCATCGACGGCACGTTCCCGGACTACCAGCGCGTCATTCCCACCGGCAATGACAAGGCGCTCGAGGTCAATCGCGACGAGCTCAAGGCTGCCGTCGACCGCGTGTCTGCTGTTGCCAGCGAGAAGACCCGCGCGGTGCGCCTGAACATCGACAAGGGCAAGCTGGTGCTGAGCGTCGTCAGCCCGGAAGCCGGCACAGCCACCGAGGAAATACCGGTCAGTTACCAGCATCCGGCGATGGAGATCGGCTTCAACGCCCGCTACATCCTGGACATCCTGGAGCGGATCGACGGGGAGACGGCGGTATTCCTGTTCTCGGATCCGGGATCGCCGACACTGGTGCGCGAGAGCGAGGGCGATGCCGCGCTTTACGTGCTCATGCCGATGCGGGTGTGAGCACGGTCGAGGGTGCTGCACAGATGAGTGTCCGGGAGCCCATGGTGGCGATGGCCCACAAAGCGGTGCTGCAATGCGCCGTGACGCGGCTGATGCTGACCAATTTCCGGTCCTATGGCATGCTGGACCTGAAGGTTGACCGGGCGCATGTCGTGCTGGTCGGGCCGAATGGTGCGGGCAAGACGAATGTGCTGGAGGCCCTGTCCATGTTCTCGCCCGGGCGAGGCCTGCGTGGTGCCCGGCTTGGCGAATTGTCCCGCATGCCGGCGCGCGGTGGCGGCGATGGTACCGCAGAGCGGCCCTGGGCGATCTCGGCGACGGTCAACGCGTCGGAGAGTTCGTTCCAGGTCGGTGTCGGCTTCCTGCCGGGGCAGGGTGAAGGCGACAGCGCGAAGAGGACCGTGCGGATGGACGGCGTGCCGGTTGCCGGCGTCGCGGAGCTGGCACAGCACGTGCGGCTGACCTGGCTTTCTCCTGCGATGGACAGGATCTTCGTCGAAGGCGTTTCGGAGCGGCGACGTTTCCTCGACCGGCTGATCTCGAGCTTTGACCCGACCCATGCACGGCGCTGGACCCGCTACGAGACTGCCATGCGCGAGCGCATCGGTGCCCTGCGCAGTGGTGCAGGAGATGGCTGGCTCTCGGCGCTTGAGCAGACGATGGCCGAGACAGGTGTTGCCCTGTCGGCCTCGCGGCTTGCGGGCCTTGCGCAGCTGGCCGCGGCGATGGACCTGCAGGGCAGCACGCCGTTTCCACGCGCCGACATGGCCCTGTCGGGGTTCCTCGAGCAGGGGCTGGGCACCCATGCTGCCGTTGACGTGGAGGATGCCTTCCTTGCGCGCCTGAGGGCGAACCGTGGCCGCGACCTTGATGCGGGCCGCACCCATGACGGGCCGCATGCGACCGACTTCCTCGTGTCCCATCGCGAGAAGGGGCGGGCGGCGGAGAGTTGCTCGACGGGCGAGCAGAAGGCGCTGCTGATACGGATCGTGCTTGCCTCGGCGTCGCTGCCGGCACCGGGGGCGCCTGAAAAGCCCGTGCTGCTGCTCGACGAGGTTGCTGCCCATCTCGATGACGTCCGCCGACGGGCGCTTTTCGAGGAGATCGAGGCGCTTGGCGTGCAGGCCTGGCTGACCGGGACTGATGCGCCGCTGTTTGCCGCGCTGGAGGGGCGCGCGCAGTTCCTGCGTGTCGCCGACAGCCAGATCCGGCCCTTGTGATTGCTGCCTGCGGAAGCGGGCTCATTGAAACTGATTGACTGGGACAACCGATGACTGACGAGAATGCCAAGAACGAAGCCACCTATGACGCCGACAGCATCAAGGTGCTCAAGGGGCTTGATGCCGTGCGCAAGCGGCCGGGCATGTATATCGGTGATACCGATGACGGCTCGGGATTGCACCACATGGTCTACGAGGTGGTCGACAACGCCATTGACGAGGCGCTGGCGGGACATGCCACGGAGGTCAATGTCAGGCTGAATGCCGACGGTTCGTGCACGGTCAGCGACAACGGGCGCGGCATTCCGGTCGACATCCACCCGACAGAGGGTGTTTCGGCGGCCGAGGTGATCATGACGCAGCTGCATGCGGGCGGAAAGTTTGACCAGAATTCCTACAAGGTTTCCGGTGGACTGCATGGCGTGGGCGTGTCGGTGGTCAATGCGCTGTCGGAGTGGCTGGACCTGCGCATCTGGCGCGACGGCAAGGAACACTACATGCGTTTTCGCATGGGTGAGCCCGCGGCGCCGCTGGCCGTCGCCGGCGAGGCCCGCGGCCGACGCGGCACGGAGGTCACCTTCCTGCCGTCGTCCAAGATCTTCACGAAGACCGAATTCGACTTTGGCACGCTCGAGCACCGGCTGCGCGAGCTTGCGTTCCTGAATTCCGGCGTGACCATCCGCTTCCAGGACCTGCGCGGGGTCGAGCACAAGGAAGTGCAACTGCATTACGACGGCGGCGTGGAGGCCTTCGTGCGCTATCTCGACCGGACAAAGACTGCGCTCATTTCCAAGCCCGTGACGTTCCGCATCGAGCGCGACGGGATCACTGTCGAGGCCGCGATGTGGTGGAATGACAGCTATCACGAGAACACGCTCTGCTTCACGAACAATATCCCTCAGCGTGATGGCGGCACGCATCTGGCCGGTTTCCGCGGTGCGCTGACGCGCGTCGTCAACGGCTATGCCAATGACAGCGGGCTTGCGAAGAAAGAGCGCGTGGCGCTCACGGGCGATGATTGCCGTGAAGGCCTGACCTGCGTGCTGTCGGTGAAGGTGCCCGATCCGAAATTCTCGTCGCAGACGAAGGACAAGCTTGTCTCGTCGGAGGTCCGGCCTGTCGTGGAAGGTGTGGTCAACGAGCAGCTGTCGACCTGGCTCGAGGAACATCCGTCCGAGGCCAAGGCCGTGGTGGCCAAGGTTGTCGAGGCGGCAGCCGCGCGCGAGGCGGCGCGGAAGGCACGCGAACTGACGCGGCGCAAGAGTGCGTTCGACCTGTCCTCGCTTCCCGGAAAGCTGGCGGATTGCCAGGAGCGGGATCCGGCGAAGTCGGAACTGTTCATCGTCGAGGGTGACTCGGCCGGTGGTTCTGCCAAGCAGGGCCGCAACCGGCTGAACCAGGCGGTGCTGCCGCTGAGGGGAAAGATCCTGAATGTCGAGCGTGCGCGTTTCGACCGCATGCTGTCGTCGGGTGAAATCGCGACGCTGATCACGGCGCTGGGTACCGGCATCGGCCGGGAGGAGTTCTCGCCGGACAAGCTGCGCTATCACAAGATCATCATCATGACGGACGCCGACGTGGACGGCGCGCATATCCGCACGCTGCTGCTGACGTTCTTCTACAGGCAGATGCCCGAGCTGATCGAGCGCGGACACCTCTATATCGCGCAACCGCCGCTCTACAAGGTGACGCGCGGCAAGTCGGAGCGCTACCTGAAGGACCAGCGCGAGTTCGAGATCTTCGTGATGGCCGAGGGCATCCGCGATGCGGTTCTGACGCTGGCGGGAGGCGAGCAGATTGCCGGGCCCGACCTCGGGGCGCTGGCCGAGTTTGCCCGCATGGTGAAGTCCTCTGTTCAAAGCCTCTCGGCGAAGTATCCCGCCTTCCTCGTGGAGCAGGCGGCGATTGCCGGTGCACTGAACCCGGAGACGCTTGCCGATCCGGCGCGGGCGGCGGAAGCCGCGCGCGTGGTGTCGCAGCGCCTCGATACGGTGTCGAACGAACTGGAGCGGGGCTGGAGCGGGCGCGTCGGGGAGGGTGGGCTGTTCTTCTCGCGCAAGGTGCGCGGCGTGCTGGAGGAGGTGGCGATCGACACGGTGCTCGTCACCTCGGCCGAAGCGAGGCGGCTGGATCGCTGGTCGAAGGACCTTGTCGTCACCTACAAGGATGCCGCGCAACTCTCGCGGGGCGATGACACGCATGCGATCCATGGTCCGACCGAACTTGTCGAGGCGATCCTTGCGTGGGGGCAGAAGGGACTGACGCTGCAGCGCTACAAGGGCCTTGGCGAAATGAACCCCGAGCAGCTCTGGGAAACCACGCTGGATGACAATGTACGCTCGCTGCTGCAGGTGCGGATCTCGCATGGTGACACGGCCGACGAGATCTTCTCGAAGCTCATGGGTGACATCGTGGATCCCCGCCGCGAGTTCATCCAGGAGAATGCGCTTGCGGTCACAAATCTCGACATCTGAGAAAGGGTGCTGCGCATCATGAATGTCAGCGAAGCCATCAATACCCGCCTGACGGCCCGGGCGTTCCTCGACACGCCGGTCGATGGACGCGTCATCCGCGAGATCCTGGAAACGGCCAAGCGGGCACCATCGGGCGGCAACCTGCAGCCGTGGCATGTGTGGGTGGTGGGCGGGGACGACCTTGTGCGCTTCAAGGCGCTGATCCGGGAGAAAGTGTCGGCGAGCCCGCGCGGCGAGGGCACGGAGTACAACATCTATCCGCCGGAGCTGAAGGAGCCCTACAAGTCCCGCCGCTTCAAGGTCGGCGAGGACATGTATGCGACCATCGGGGTGACGCGCGAGGACAAACTCGGGCGCCTGATGCAGTTCGCGCGGAACTTCGAGTTCTTCGGTGCGCCCTGCGCGATGTTCTTTGCGATCGACCGGCAGATGCAGCAGGGGCAGTGGGCCGACCTTGGCATGTTCATGCAGTCGATCATGCTGCTCGCGCGCGAGCATGGCCTTCATACGGCGCCGCAGGAGGCCTGGGCGATCTGGTACAAGACGGTGGGTGAGTTCCTGGCGATCCCGCCCGAACTGATGCTGTTCTGCGGGATGGGCATCGGCCATATCGATCCGAAGGCGGCGATCAACGGCCTGCGCAGCGACCGGGCGCCGCTCGGGGAATTCGCGACATTCAAGGGTATCTGACGGGGAGCAGCCCCCGTCAGCCTGCTGTGGCCTTTGCCTTCAGCGCAATGCGCTCGCGTTCGGGCAGCGGGATCTCTAGTTCCTCGGCCACGCGGTTGAGCATCATGGCTTCGAGGTTGTGCAGCTGGCCGTCTGACATCGCGATCTCCCAGAGCTTTTCCAGGATGTCGGTCCGTTCGGCCCTGTCGAAGCTGCGCTTGACGGCCTGGCAGAAGATCCAGTCGTCCCAGGTGCCGGCCTGGCGTATGTCGGCGAGCGCGAGAAGCTCCCGGGCTTTCTGCGGGGGCAGTTTCAGCGTGTCGCGGATGATCCGGACAATGGTTCCCTGCTCAAAGGCCTCGTAGTGACCGTCCATGCGCGAGGCCTCGACGAGGAGGGCTGCCACGGCCACATGTGCGCGTTCGAAGGGGTCGGGGTTGATGGCGCCCTGTTCCATGCGCGCATCGAGAAAGGCGATGATCCGTTCGAGCATCCTTGCTGATTCCCGTGCTCTGGCAGGTCAGCATTTGCCACAAAAAAGAGGGCCGGAACATCCCTGTTCCGACCCCCTGTCGATGGCGAAAAGCCGGGGCTCTCAGTGCCAGTGGCCTCCCGGCTCGGGGCCCGGGTAGGGCAGCTTCTTGCGGGGCATGAGCCTGTCGATCACGACGGCGATACCCGGCAGCGCCGTGAGGGCCATGATCATGTTGGTCATGAACATGAATGTCAGCAGCGTTCCCATGTCTGCCTGGAACTTGAGCGGCGAGAACGACCAGGTCGACACGCCGACGGCGAAGTTCAGGGCTGTGAAGAACACGCCGTTGCCCGTCTCGAGGATCGTTTCCTCGTAGGCTTCGGTGATACTGACGCCTTCGGACAGGTGATATTGCAGGCGGTTGTATATGTAGTAGGCGTAGTCGACGCCGACGCCAACCACCAGCACGATCACGGGGAGCGTCGACACTTTCAGGCCGATGTCGAGCTCCATCATGAAGAAGTAGCCGAAGAAGGTCGCAAAGAGCAGGGGCAGCATGCAGCCCACTGCGGCGCGCCAGTCGAAGTAGGTGATGTAGGTCAGGAACAACACCATCACATAGACGATCAGCGTGGAGGGGAGCTCGTAGATCTCGAGCGTTTCGTTCACGGCTGCCGTGACGCCAGAGTTGCCCGACGCCATGCGGATGTTGAATGCGTCCGGAACACCGTCGATCACGAAGAGTTCGGCGTTCGCGAATTCGGGGCGGGAGATGAGCGGCAGCAGGTCGACCTTGGCCTTGCCGTCCTTGCCGGGAACCACCTCGATCGTACCTTCCGCACCCTTGACGGCCTCACCCACGAGACCGCGCAGTTCGATCTTGTCGGATGGTGGCGACAGGTAGCCCTTGACCGTCCAGGTCTGCGGACGATCCTTGACGGCCTCCGGGGCGGTGTAGACCAGGCCTTCGGCCTGGGTGCGGTTCACCGTCCAGGACGACGTGGGGCTCTGTTCGTCGCGGATGGGCTTGCCATCGGGCAGGAACTGCGGCGGCATCACGCGTGTTCCGTTGGGCCTTCCGGCCGAAAGGATCGGCGGGAACCCACGCGCTTCCATCCAGGCTTCGACGGCCTTGACCACGTTCTTGAGGGTCGTGGCCTTGCCATCGACGAGGTAGATCTGCAGCGGCATGATCGTGCAATTGTTGTCAAGCAGGCCCGAGCTCGACCCGATGGGGCCTGTCGCCTGCACAAGTGCCGACCGGTCGTGGGGCAGGGCGCGCCATTTCAGGTTGCCTTCGTTCCAGCCGGCCGCGATCGTCTTGGCGGTGAAGGCGGCGCTCTGCACGTCGCGGACACCTTCGATGTTGCGCATGTACCAGCTGAAATCGTTCATGTAGACCATCGACGGATAGTCCACGCAGGACTCGGGCGGCGTCTCCACGATGACCGTGAAGAGGTCGAGGCCAACCGAGAACTTGTTGGAGATGGCCTGGGCGTCCTGGTTGTAGCGGGCGTCGGGACGCAGTTCCGGCGAACCCGGGTGCAGGTCGCCGACATGGCGGTTCTGGCTGTAGTAGACCGAGGCCGCGAACATGGCGAGGAACACTGCCGTCACGGGGTAGGCCACGGCAGGCCGTCCGAAAACGCCGAGAAGCCTCATGAACCGCAAGCGGGTGTCGCGGGCCTTTGTCACGCGCGCCTTGTAGCCGTCGTCGAACTTCAGGTACGACACGATGACGGGCAGCATGATGAGGTTCGAAATCAGCTTGAGGCCTGTGCCGATCGAAGCCGTGATGGCCAGCTCCTGGATCTGCGGGATCGGGACTACCAGAAGGGCTGCAAAGCCGACGACTGCCGTCACAAGCGAGAGCGAGCCCGGGATCAGAAGGCCGCGGAAGCTCGAGCGCGCCGCCTGCTCCGGCGTGGAGCCGTGGGTGATCTCGGCGGTGATCATGTTCAATTGCTGAACGCCGTGACTGGTGCCGATCGCAAAGACGAGGAACGGCACCAGGATTGCCAGCGGGTCGAGGCCGAAACCCAGCAGCGTGATCATGCCGAACTGCCAGACGACCGAGGTCAGCGAGCAGCCGACCGTGATGATCGTGAGTGGCCAGTTGCGGCAATAGAAGTAGACGGCCAGGACAGTCAGGATGAAGGCGCCGCCGAAGAAGACCGGTGCGGATTCGGATCCGCCCTTGGCAATGTCGGAAATGTTCTTGGCGAAACCGATGATGTGGACCTTCAGGTCGCCTTTCTCGAACTTGCCGCGGATTTCCCTTTCCAGCTGTTCGCCGAGGGCGATGTAATCGAGTTTCTGCTGGGTTGCCGGGTCATACTCGAGCAATTCGGTGACGATCATGCTCGAGGTGAAGTCATTGGAGACAAGGCGCCCGACGAGGTTGCCCTTGAGCACGTCATTGCGCAGCTGCTTGATCGCCGGCGCATTCATTTCATCGGGTGTCAATGTGCCCGGGATGATGTCGCGGGCGTTGATGCCGTCCTCGGTGATCTCGAGAATGCGCGTGTTCGGGGTCCACAGACTGGTCACCGTGCGACGGTCAACGCCCGGCAGGTAGAAGATCGCCTTGGTTGCCTCGTCGAGGGTCTTGAGGAACTCCTTGTTCCAGATGTCGCCCTTGGTGTTGTCGAGAACAATGATCACCCGGTTCGCGCCGAACAGCCTGTCCTGGTACTCAAGGAAGGTGTCGATGTAGGGATGATCCGTCGGCAGGCTCTTGTAGAAGCCCGCGTCCATCCGCAGCTTGGTTGCCTCGAAGCCGAGGAAAATGGTCGCGACGGCAATGATCGCCAGCACGAGAACGCGGCCGCGGAAGAAGATGGTCTCGAGAAATCTGATCATGGGCTTGGACTATCTTGGTTTGACTTGCAGTTGCAAAGAAGGCGCTCAAAACAATGACACCTGCTCCAGCCTGAAGCGGGTGTCCTGATTTCCTATCCTGATAACATGGCCCTGGTCGGGTTCATTGCCAGTGTCCTCCCGGCTCGGGACCCGCGTAGGGAAGCTTCTTGCGCGGGAATACGGTGTCGATCACGACGGCCAGACCCGGCAGGGCTGTCAGGGCCATGACCATGTTGACCATGAACATGAAGGTCATCAGAAGGCCCATGTCGGCCTGGAACTTCAGCGGCGAGAGCGACCAGGTCGAAACGCCGATGGCGAAGTTCAGCGCGGTGTAGAACACGCCGTTGCCTGTTTCCAGCACCGTCTCCGCGTAGGAGTCCGTAATGTTCTGGCCGCGCGACAGGTGGTACTGGAGGCGGTTATAGATGTAGTAGGCGTAGTCGATGCCGATGCCGACGACCAGCACGATCACGGGCAGGGTCGACACCTTCAGGCCGATGTCCAGTTCCATCATGAACCAGTAGCCGAAGAACGTGGCGTAGGTCAGCGGCAGGAGGCAGCCCACTGCGGCGCGCCAGTCCCAATAGGTGATGTAGGTCAGGAAGATCACGATCGCATAGACGATGAGGACCGAGGGCAGCTCGTAGGTGTGAACGGTCTCGTTCACGGCGGCTGTGACACCCGAGTTGCCCGAAGCCATGCGGATCGCGAAGGAATCCGGCACGCCGTCAATGACGAAGAGTTCGGCGCCGGCGAATTCCGGCTTCGCAATCAGGGCCGCGAGGGCCACCTGCGCCTTGCCGTCCTTGCCGGGCGTGACTTCAAGCGTGCCTTCTGCACCCTTGACCGGTTCGCCGACGAGGCCATGCAGGTCGATCCTGTCGGATGGCGGGCGCATGTAACCCTTCACCGTCCAGGTCTGCGGCTGGTCCTTGGCGAGGGCCGGCGCCGTGTACACAAGGCCGTCGGCCTGCTCGCGCGCAAGCGTCCAACTTGTGGTCGGGCTCTGCTCGTCGCGGATCGGCTTGCCATCAGGCAGGAACTGCGGCGGCATCACGCGCGTGCCGTTGGGGCGACCTGCGGAGAGAACGGGTGCGAAGCCACGGGCTGCCGTCCAGGCATTCACCGCCTCTACCACTTTCTTGATGGTGGTTGCCTTGCCGTCCGTCAGGAAGATCTGCAGCGGCATGATGGTGCAGTTGTTATCCAGGAGGCCAGAGCTCGAACCGATGGGGCCCGTGGCCTGCACGAGCGCCGACCGGTCGTGGGGCAGGGCGCGCCATTTCAGGTTGCCTTCGTTCCATCCTGCCGCGATCGTCTTGGCGGTGAACGCGGCGCTCTGGACGTCGCGCACGCCCTCGACGTTGCGCATGTACCAGCTGAACTCGTTCATGTAGACCATCGAGTCGTAGTCCACGCAGGACTCCGGTGGTGTCTCGACGATCACCGTAAAGAGGTCGAGGCCCAGCGAGAACTTCTCGGAGATCAGCTTGGCATCGACGTTGTAACGCGAGCCCGGGCGCAGCTCGGGCGAGCCCGCGTGCAGGTCGCCGATGTGGCGTTCGTTGCTCTTGTAGACCGCAAAGCAGAAGGCAATGAAAAAGACTGCCGATACCGGGAACGCCACGGCGGGCTTTCCGAATACGGCCAAAAGCTTCATCCAGCGCAAACGGCGTTCGCGTGCCTTCATCACCTTCTCGCGATAGTTCTCGGGGAAGGTAAAGTAGGTCATCATGACCGGCAGCATGATCAGGTTGGTCACGATCTTCAGGATCGTGCCGATGGCTGCCGTGATCGCGAGTTCCTGGATCTGCGGGATGGGAACCACGTAGAGGGCCGCAAAGCCGACGGCGTCGGTCAGGATCGAGATGGTTCCCGGGACCAGTAGGCCGCGGAAGCTCGAGCGACCGGCCCGTTCGGGGTTCGAGCCGTGTGCCAGCTCGGCGGTGATCATGTTCAGCTGTTGTACGCCGTGACTGGTGCCGATGGCGAATACAAGGAACGGCACGAGGATCGCCAGCGGATCGAGGCCGAAGCCCAGCAGGGTGATCAGGCCGAACTGCCAGACGACCGAGGTTGCCGAGCAAAGGACCGTCAGCCAGGTCAGCTTCCAGTCGCGGCAATAAAGCCAGAGCGAGAGGACCGTCAGGACAAAGGCGATGCCGAAGAACTTGGGTGCTTCCTCGATGCCGCCCTTGGCGATGTCGGAGATGCTCTTGGCGAAGCCGATGATGTGGACCTGGAGGCCGTCCTTTTCGAACTTGGCGCGGATCTTGGCCTCGAGTTCCTCACCGAGGGCGATGTAGTCGAGCCGCTTCTGTGTCGCCGGGTCGTATTCGAGCAACTCGGTCACCACCATGGCGGCGGTGAAGTCGTTTGAAACGAGGCGGCCGACGAGGTTGCCTTTCAGGACGTCATTGCGCAGCTGCTTGATGGCGGCGCCTTCCATCTCTTCGGGCGTGATGGTGCCCGGGATCACGTCGCGCGCGTTGATGCCGTCTTCGGTTATCTCGAGAATGCGCGTGTTCGGGGTCCAGAGGCTCGTGACGGTCCTGCGGTCGACGCCGGGCAGGTAGAAGATGTCCTGCGTGATTTCATTGAGGGACTTCAGGAACTCCTTGTTCCAGATGTCGCCCTTGGTGTTGCGGAGAACGATGATGACGCGGTTGGCGCCGAACAGACGGTCCTGATACTCGAGGAATGTCTCGATGTAAGGATGGTTCGTGGGCATGCCCTTGTAGAAGCCTGCGTCCATGCGCAGCTTCGTTGCCTCAAGGCCGAGGACAACGGTCAAGAGCGCCAGCGATGCCAGAAGGAGCACGCGCCCGCGGAAAAAGATTGTCTCAAGAATCGTAATCATCGAACTCGTTCACTCCCCACTCGTCGCCGGCTTGTTGGCCTCGGCGGCGTTGCAGTCCCCACGCATTTCATCCAGAGCTGAAAGGGGTCGACCGGGCCTCTCATTCCAGCAGCAGTCTTTCGACCCGCTGGCCTGAGTTGCCCCTTGCTCCCTCCCGACCCTCACCCCATGGCGCGCGGTCATCCCCACCACGCGACAAACAGGTGGCCGGCGGACCTTGAAATTGGACGCACCGGACCATTTTAAAATACTGTAACACAGCGGTCCGGCTCGGCGAACAATTTGCTCGGTTTTTTGCCAATCCGGGCGGGTGTGTGGGTCGTTTGCCTCAGTCTTGCTCCATAATGCAATCACAGGTTGCGTTAAGCATAACACGATGCAGATTAAGACGGTTCTAACTTGCATGTGGCATCATAAAGTTGACGCCTGCGTCATTTTTAAATTGACGCCGGCGTCATAATTTGGTTCGATGCGCTGCTCTCTCAAACACGGGACCGGAAGACAATGACGATCACCCAGATCACCAAGGACAATGCCTACGATGCGCTGGATCCGACCGATTTTCCGGCGATGATGAATGCGGACCGCTACAACGCGCGGTCAACGGCGTTCGACAAGATCATTTCGGCGACCCATGACCATTTCTGGGATCCGCTCGACAAGAAGTATATCGACTACAGCGAGCCGTTCGACCTCGAGAACGTGTCGATCCTGCCCGACGAGTTCTTCCCGATCTTCCAGACGAAGCTTGGCGAGAAGATCTCGGGGCGTGACCGCGTCCGGTTCGCCAATGAATCGGCCCGCTGGATCCTGTCGTCGATCCTGCATGGCGAGCAGGGGGCGCTGTCGCTGTCGGCTTCGCTCTGCCACATCCTGAAGGATCCCGGCGCGCAGGAATATGCCGCCAACCAGGCGCGCGAGGAAGCGCGCCACGTGACGGGCTTTGCGCGCTACATCCAGGCGCGCTGGGGCAAGCCGCTGCCGGTTGGCCCGACGCTCGGCAACCTGCTCACGGAACTGGTGCTTGCGCCGGAGGTCTACAAGAAGATCGTCGGCATGCAGATGCTGGTCGAGGGCCTGGCGATGGGCGCGTTTGCGACGCTCTACACGCGCTCGCGCGATCCGCTGCTTGTGCGCCTGACGCAGCTGGTCATGACGGACGAAGCTTTCCATCACAAGTTCGGCAAGATCTGGGCCGATCGCACGATCCCCAAGCTGACGACGGAAGAGCAGAACATCGTCGAGGACTGGGCCGCGAGCTGCTTCCAGACGCTGCTGTTCAACCTGATCAATCCGGAGCAGATGAAGTCGGTCTACGCGATGATCGGCATCGAGTGGCAGGATGCGCAGCAGGCCCTGATGGAAGCGATCACGGATGCGGAGCGCAAGGAACGCATGAAGGAGTCCACGGACATCTTCCGCGTCCTGATCAAGACGCTGCTCAAGGCCGGCATCATCACCGACCGCACCAAGCCCTTCTATGCGATGTATGTGAACATGGACGAGCTCAAGGCCGAGGGTGACCGTATGGTGGGCGACGACATTGCCGAGGAAGGCATCCGTTTCCTGCAGACGGTGAATTTCTCGGGCAAGGGATCGCGTTCACCGCTGCTTGCGGCTGAATAATCCTTTCCGACGGATCGTGACAAAGGGGCGGCCCGCTCGCGCGGGTCGCCCTTTTTGCCGTGCCGACGGGCGTCGGGCTATGATGGATCCATGTCTGGAACCTATCGCTCCTATGGGTCAAGCGCGGACGTCGCACGCGGCGTGAGCCGGCTGATGCTTGCGCTGGGACATGCGCCGCTCTGCGAGTTCGTGCTGGCGAGCGGCCGGCGCCTTGACGTGGCGGCTGTGTCTGCCGACGGGAGCCTGGTGGGCGTCGAGATCAAGGTGAGCGTCGAGGATCTCCGCGGGGACCGGAAGTGGCCCGAGTACCTGGATTATTGCGACCAGTATTTCTTTGCCGTGCCCGAGGGTTTTCCCGAGAGCCACCTGCCGGCCGAGCACGGGCTGATCGTCGCCGACCGGTTTGGCGGGGCGATCCTCAGGCCCTCGCAGGCGCTCAGGGTGTCGGCTGCGCGGCGCAAGGCCACGCTGATCCGGTTTGCCAGATGCGCGGCCGAGCGCTTCGCGCGGCAAGGCACGATGCCGCCCGAATCCTGACGGGTGCGCGCGATCCTATTTCGGCGAGCGCTTGGCGAGGATGCGTTGCAGCGTGCGGCGGTGCATGGCAAGCCGCCGTGCTGTTTCGGAGACGTTCTGGCCGCAAAGTTCGTAGACGCGCTGAATGTGTTCCCAGCGTACGCGGTCGGCC
>JAGWXR010000089.1 GCA_018969785.1 Alphaproteobacteria bacterium | reverse complement strand
TCGCGCACGTCCTGCGTGATCTTCATCGAGCAGAACTTCGGGCCGCACATCGAGCAGAAATGCGCCGTCTTGTGGGCTTCCTTCGGCAGGGTCTCGTCGTGATAGGCCCGCGCCGTCTCCGGATCGAGCGCCAGGTTGAACTGGTCCTCCCAGCGGAACTCGAACCGCGCGCGCGACAGCGCGTCATCCCACAGGCGCGCCGCCGGATGGCCCTTGGCAAGGTCGGCTGCATGCGCCGCGATCTTGTAGGCGATGACGCCCTGCTTGACGTCGTCCCGGTCAGGCAGGCCGAGATGCTCCTTGGGCGTCACGTAGCAGAGCATCGCCGTGCCGAACCAGCCGATCATCGCCGCACCGATCGCGCTCGTGATGTGGTCATAGCCCGGCGCAACATCCGTCGTCAGCGGCCCCAGCGTATAGAAGGGCGCCTCGCCGCACGCCTTGAGCTGCTTGTCCATGTTCGCCTTGATCTTGTGCATCGGTACATGGCCGGGCCCTTCGATCATCACCTGCACGCCATGCCGCCATGCGACCTTGGTCAGTTCGCCCAGCGTCTCGAGTTCGGCAAACTGCGCCGCGTCGTTCGCGTCCGCGATCGAGCCGGGGCGCAACCCGTCGCCCAGCGAGAAGCTCACGTCATAGGCTGCAAGGATCTCGCAGATTTCCTCGAAATGCGTATAGAGGAAGCTCTCCTTGTGATGCGCGAGGCACCACTTCGCCATGATCGACCCCCCGCGCGAGACGATGCCCGTTGTCCGGTTGGCCGTCAGGTGGATGAAGGGCAGGCGCACGCCCGCATGAACCGTGAAATAGTCGATGCCCTGTTCGCACTGCTCGATCAGCGTGTCGCGATAGACCTCCCATGTCAGGTCCTCCGCCACACCGTCCACCTTTTCCAGCGCCTGGTAGATGGGCACCGTGCCGATAGGCACCGGCGAATTGCGCACGATCCAGTCGCGGATGTTGTGGATGTTGCGACCCGTCGACAGGTCCATCACCGTGTCCGCCCCCCAGCGGATCGACCACACCAGCTTCTCGACTTCCTCCTCGACCGAGGATGTCACGGCCGAGTTGCCGATATTCGCGTTGATCTTGACGAGGAAGTTCCGCCCGATCGCCATGGGCTCGAGCTCGCCATGGTTGATGTTCGCCGGAATGATCGCCCGGCCGCGCGCCACCTCGTCGCGCACGAATTCGGGCGTCACCTCGTCCGGGATCTCTGCGCCGAAGCTCTCGCCGTCGCGCGCAAGCTTCGCGCGGCCAAGGTTTTCCCGGATCGCCACATACTCCATCTCGGCCGTGATCACGCCGGCACGCGCGTGGTCGAGTTGCGTGATGCGACGCCCGGCCTTCGCGCGGCGCGGGCGCAGGGTGCCGGGAAACGCCGGAACGAGGCGCTCGCCCGTAGCGCCGCCATTGTCCTCGGGCTTCACGGCGCGGCCCTCATAGGCCTCGGTGTCCCCGCGATCGGCCACCCACGCGTCGCGCAGCCGCGGCAGGCCCTTCTGGATTTCGACCGCGCAGGAAACGTCCGTATAGGGCCCCGAGGGATCATAGATCCGCACCGGCGGCTCGTTGGCGGAAGGATGCAGCGCCACTTCGCGGAACGGCACACGCAGGTCCGGGAACCGGGTTCCAGCCACGTGGATCTTGCGCGATCCCGGGATCGAACCCGTCGTGATGCGGAACGGGGTCTTGTTCTGGATGTTCATGGAGGAAGCTTCCTGCGAGGGCGGTGGCGAGGCTGAACCGTCATGCGGGCAGGGCAGGTGTGCCTGCGAAACGAGATACGCAGAAGCACGATCCGTATCCCTACGCCGGTGCGAACCGGATCAGGTTCAAAGGGTGGTCGCGCATGACGCGCAGATCTCAGCCGGATTGGCCCCCCTTCGGACGGGGGCAATCTCTACCCTGTCGACCCGGCCGTCAACGCCAGAAGTGATGGGGTCTTGGGGTTCCGTGGACGTCAGGCAGCGCTCAGCCGCCCTTGCCCTGTCCGGCTTGCGCCACCCGGGCTTCGGCCAGGGATTTCATCGCCTGCCCGAGCCGGCCATCGAGTTCGGCAACCTTGGCCCTCAGCACCGAGGCCTCGTCGCGCGACTTGGCGGCCTCGTGCAGCATCGCCTCGAGCAGCTGGATCCGGTGGCGCAGGGCGCCGATGTCCGCCGAAGCCTGGGCCGACGCCTGCGTGCCGGCGACGAGCCGCGCCTCGACCTCAGCCAGCCGCGCCTTGAGCACGCCCGCCTCGTCGCCGGCCACAGGCGTTCGCGCCTGGGCCTCCGCAAGCCGGGTTTCGAGCGTGGCAACCTGCAGACGCAGCGCCTCTGCCTCCGATGCCTGGCGCTGCATGCGCTCAAGCGCTGCCTCCAGGTCGCGCACGCGGGCCATCGTGTCGGGCGTGTCGCGAACCACCATCTCGGCCGGCCGGGCCAGGGCTCGCTCGAGCGATGTCTCAAGCTCGCCGATCCGCGCCCTGAGCGCGCCGATCTCGGGGCTCTCGCCAACCGGTGTGTCCAGCATCAGCGGTGTCTCGGCAAGCCGCTGCCGCAATGTCTCGACTTCTTTCTTCAGCGCATCGGCCATCATCGCGCGCTCCTCGGCCAGCGTCAGCTTCGCGCGCAGATCGACATTGTCCGCGCTCTGGAGCACGGCGATCGTGTCTCCCGAACTGTTGGTCGCTGCTGCATGGGCAAGCCGCGTCTCAAGCTCGGCGATGCGTGCCTTGAGCGGATCGGTTTCCTGTCGCACCCGCTCGAGCGACTTGCTGATCGCGGTTTCGGCTGCAGCCAGCTTGTCCTGGAGATCAAGGATGCGCGAACGCAGCGCGTCCGTCTCGCGGGCCACCGCGAACCCCGAGGCCAGCCGCGACTCCAGCTCCGCAATCCGCGCCTTCGAGACACTGAGGGCGTTCTCTGACGAGGCACGATCCGACTGTCCGGCAGCCGCACGCGCCTGCGCCTCGGCAAGCTTCTGGTTGAGGGCCGCAACCTCCTGCAGCGCGCGGTCGCGCGCCTGCGCAACCTCCGCAAGCTGCGCCGGAGGCACCCCGGCTTCCGTCGGCAACGTCGCTGCAGCCTCAAGCTCGCGGATGCGGCCCAGCATCTGCCGGATCTGGGTCGCCGAGGCATCGCGTTCACCGGTCGCCTGCGCCAGCTGGCCCTCGAGTTCCGACAGGCGCACCTGCATCGTCCTGATGCTCTCCTGCGCCCGGGCGTCGGGAACCGGCGCCGCGCCCGCAAGCTGCCGCTCCAGTTCACGCACGCGCGCCATGTGCGTGCGCGCCTGCTCGCCGATGCGGTCCTTCTCCTTCGAAACCTCGGCCAGCGTCCCTTCCAGTTCCAGCAGCCGCTTGCGCATCGCGTCGTCGGGCATCATGCGCGCACCGCCCAGGTCAAGCGGCGCCGTCGCCTGCTGCAGGGCGTCCGCCTTGGCCTTGTATTCGTCCCATTTGGCGCGCGCCTCGAGATAGCGCGTGCGGAAACTGTCAGCTTCCGCCTTCAGCCTTGCGCTCTCGTCCGTCAGCGACTTCTCGCTCGTCCTGAGCCCCGCGAGTTCGCGCTCCAGTTCGCTGATGCGCTGCGCCATCTCCTCGCGCGAGGCAATCCGTGAGGCGCGGGCCGACGGTGGCAGTCCTTCCAGCTCGGCCAGTCTGCCGCGATTGTCCTCGAGCTCGCGCTCCAGCGCGATCACGCGATGGCGCGCATCCAGCGCCTCGGTCTCGAGCTGTGATTGCCGCTCAAGCTTCTGGTTCAGCACCAGGAAATAGCCCATCAGCACGCCGATGAGGCAGGCGATCGCCAGGAACAGCCACGTCTGCGCGATAAGGTAGATCATGGCTGGCGCGTGCTCCGGTTCATGGGACCACCGAGAATTCGACGCGCCGGTTTGCGTCCGGATTGCCTTCCGTCGCCGGCTGCGCGGCACCCGCACCCAGCGGCGACAGGCGGTCACGGGCGATGCCGGCCTCCCACAGCAGGGACGCGACGGCAAAGGCCCGCTGCCGGCTGATCTCGCCCGCATTGGCTTCCTGCGGCGTACCGTCGGCATGTCCGGTGATGTTCAGCTTCAGCTCGGGGCAAAGCCTCGCCGTGCTCACCATCGTGGCAATGAGGGTTTTTCCGGCGGCATCCACCGTAGTCGAGCGCGGTGCAAACAGGATGACGTTGTTGCGCATCGCGGCGTCCACCAGCTTCGGGCAGTCGGCTGGCGCGCCTGCCGCCTCGGGGGCGGCGGGCGTTTCAGGTGCGCCCGCCGGTCCCTCGAGCGTTGCGGGCAGGGGAGGCGTGGAGCGGTCATTGATCGTCAGCTGCGCTGACCCCGTGAGCGGTTTTCTCACGGTCGCGATCTCGGTCTCGATCGCATTCTTCTCGCCGTCATCGGCGACCTGGCCGAATAGTACCATGTCCCCGTCATTGAGTTGCAGTTCGCCCGATTGCAGGCGGCGCAGCTGGGCAAGCCCGATCTTGACGCTGCCCATCCAGTCACCGGTGGGATAGCCGCTCGCCACGCGCGACTTGTCCTCAACGCCCTGCGGGAACAGCTTGCGCGCCTCGCGCGCGATCTCGCGCTTGAAGGCCTCGCTGGGGACTGCACCCGAGATCCGCACGCTCAGCCCGGCACCCCGCACGGCGATCCAGTTATAGGGCTTGCGCGGCGGCGAAACCGCGATGCGCGAGCCATCGACCGAGGTGATCCCGCCCCAGAGCGCGCCGCCACGCCCGGCAGCGCGCCGCGCGGTCTCGATCGCGTCCTCCCGGTCGAGTTCACTCGGCGCCGTCCCGTTCAGGATCGCGCGTTGCCCGTCCACCTTCACCACCACCCAGCCCAGTCCCTTCGAAGCCAGTGCCGCCAGGACCTGTCGCTCAAGCGCCTCGGGTACGTGCCGCACGCTGCGAAACGGCCCGCGGCCTTCGCTGGCAAATGTTGCAAAATACCCGGTCACGAGCATCGCCGTGATCCCGGCAAACACGATCCATCGCGACATGGTCATCCCAAGCCAGCGGCGGCCGCACGCGCGCGCGTGAACCCGTCCGCTTTTCCCCGTCGATTATCTTGTATCACCGTCTCGAAATGAGCCGAAACGCAAGCCCGAAGTGAGGTGAACGCGCCGGGCAGGCGTCAACCGGGCCCCGTCGCAGGCGCTGCGCCGGGGGCGGTTACCTTAACCGCGGAAGGATCGGGTGGTTGCCGTCGCGCCGCTTCAGGGCGTGGTGGTCTGGGCCGCCGGCTTGGTGCCGGCTGCAGGCTTCGCCGCCGGCTTGCTCGCCGCGGGGGCGGCCTTCGTGGCCGGCGCCGCCGCGGGCTTCTCGGCAGTCGGCTTGATCCCGTTGGCGGCATTGTAGCTGTCGACCAGGTTGTTGAAGTCGATCGCCAGCGCATCGCGCTCGTCCAGCGCCCGGTTGATCAGCTTGAGCACGAAGTCGCCATCCTGCTCGGACATCTTCCCGTCCAGCGACTTGCCCAGCGTGATGAGGCACTTCTCGTAGCTTTCGACCTGCTTGAGGAACAGCATCACGCTTTCACGGGTATTCTTCATTTCCTCGACAGTGGCGAGCTTCGCATCGACCACGATCGTGGGTGCATAAGGGAACCCGCCACACTTCGTGCGGACCTCGTCCTTGATGACGATCTTGTCTTCGAAGCCGCCCTTGGTGCTCGGGGCCGCGAGGGCCGTGAACGGGACGAGCAGGGCAGCAAGAAGGAGAAGGCGCATGGAACCACCATCGAATGAACAGGCAACAACCGCATGGCCCCCCCGAGAGGCATCGCGGCCACTCTGGCAAGCACGGGACAGGCCAAAACTAGCCTAAAGCCTCAACGGAATCCATCGCGTTGGACCCCCGGGAATTTGCGGAAATCCGGCCGTGACGTCACGGGGCCCGCAGCGCCACCGCCCAGCTCCTGACAGGGACGCCAGCCTCGTGGCGGCAAACGCATTCCACGAGGCTGCACACCTCAAGGCCGTGCCGCTCGGCCAGCCGGCGAAGGTAGTCCGCGCTGTGCCTGTAGCGGCGCTTGGGCCCCAGCTCATGGTCGCCACCCTCGCCGAGTTCCGTTGTGAACAGCCACAGCCCGTCCGGTGCAAGCCGCGGCCGCACGCTGGCAAACAGGGGCTCGAGTTCACCGAGATAGACCAGCACGTCCGCCGCGGCCACGATGTGGAAAGGCCCGTCAAGGCCCGCCGGCAGGTTG
Source organism: Alphaproteobacteria bacterium (assembly GCA_018969785.1). Lineage (GTDB taxonomy): Bacteria > Pseudomonadota > Alphaproteobacteria > Micropepsales > Micropepsaceae > SZUA-430. The sequence goes on along the minus strand of JAGWXR010000089.1, from coordinate 2,442 downwards.
ACGATGTCGCCCTCGACCAGCCGCGTGTAGACACCGGTAGACCTTGCCTTTTCCAGCATGCGCGGTGACAGGTCGACCCCCGTAAGGCTGCGCGCCAGGTCCTGCAGCGCGACACCGCTCAGCCCCGTGCCGCAGCCCAGGTCGAGGATGTCATGCCGCGGGCCCGGGTCGGTCAGCATCACGGCGAGCTGGCGCAGGATCTGCGGCGCCGCATAGCCCAGCCGTCCCTGCATCCGTTCGTCATAGTCGGCCGCGAACTGGTTGAAGAGATGGCGCACATAGCCCGCATCGGCCCGCGCCTGGCCCTGCATCGCCGCCGCCTGCGACCGGATCGCAGCCGCCTCGGCGTCCGGCACCTCGCCACTGGCTTGTGACGCGTCGAGGGCCGCCAGTGCCTTGTCCGCCTCGCCCGCCTCAAGCCAGAGCCGCGCAATGGCAAGCTGCGGACGCACGTCTTCCGGCGCCAGCCGTGCCGCGCGCTGCAATTCGCCAATCGCCGCGGGAAGCGCACCCGTGGCCGCAAGGGCCTCGCCAAAGGCCAGCAGGATCTCAGCCGTATTCGGGGCAAGCTGCGCGGCCTCCCGCAGGGCCATGACGGCATCCACAGGCCGCCCCAGCGCCATCAGCACGCGCCCGTGGGCCGCGCGCGTGAGTGCGCCGCCGCGTCCCGCACCGATGAGCCGCTCGCAGCGCGCAAGCGCCTCCGCGCCCCGGCCCTCGGCGACCAGTGCGGCCGTCTCCGCGAGGGGATCAAAGAACCCCTCGCCATCAGCGCCTGCTGTCATCTCAGCCTGTCAGCGTGCACTTGCCGTTGTTCAGCACGACCACATCGCGCTCCTTCACCTTCGAGCGGAACGAGACGGTTTTTCCGTCCTTCCACATCTCCGTGACGATGGTCTCGCCGGGAAACACGGGCGCGGAGAAGCGCACATCGAAGCCGGCGATCATCGTGTGGTCGTATTTGCAGATGGTCTGCAGCACCGCCCGGCACGCCGTTCCATAGCTGCAAAGCCCATGCAGGATCGGCCGCGGGAACCCTGCCATCTTGGCAATGTTGGGGTCGGAGTGCAGCGGATTGCGGTCACCCGAGAGCCGGTAGAGCAGGGCCTGGTCGGCCCGCGTGTCGGTCTCGCAGGTCACGTCAGCCGCGCGGCTGGGGATGGCATGCGGCTCCGGCCCGCCCGTCGACGGGCCGCCGATGCCGCCGTCACCGCGGGCAAAGATGGTTCCGCCCGTCGTGCACAGCAGCTCGTTGGTATCCTTCAGGCGGATCACCTTCTCCGTGAAGATCAGCGCACCCTTGCCCGCTCCCTTGTCCACCACGCCCGTGACCCGCTCATCCGAGATGATCGTCGCCGAAGAGGGCAGGGGCTTGTGCATCGTCAGGCGTTGCTCGCCATGCACCACCATGAGGTAATTGATACCCGCCTGGCCGATCGTCGCCTGGCCCCAGGCGATGACGCTCGCCATCGTGGGGATCGTCTTCAGTCCGTTCTCGTAGACATAGGGCAGTTCGTCCGCATTCATCGGATCCCGGCCCATGCCCACGCCCAGCGCGTAGAGCATCGTCTCGCGGTCGGTATAGGTGAACTCGTCCCCAAGCGATTTCAGGCCCATAAGGCTTTCGTAGGTAACTGCCATTATTGTCGGTCTCCTCTGCGGTCAGGTCATGGTTAGGGCGGGCGCGGCCGAAAGTAAATTGCGCAACGAGGGGCCTTGCCGCAACTGTCTGGTCAATTCTTTGGAATCATTATAAGATAGCAGCAACATGGCGGCTCAGGACACCATCATCGCACGCAGTGAATCGGCGGTCGCCACCTACGACCGGATCCTCGACATTGCCGAGGGGTTGTTTGCCTCCCATGGCATCCAGGGCACCTCGATCCGCCAGATCACCGAACTCGCCAACGTCAACGTGGCCGCCGTCAACTATCATTTCGGCACCAAGGACAAGCTGGTCGATGCGGTCATCCATCGCCGCTTCCAGAGCCTCGAGGAAGAGCGCGCCCTCGCCCTCGACCGCATCGAGGAGCGCTGCCGGCGCGAGAGCCGCGAACCGAACACCGAGGAGCTCGCCGCCGTCCTGGTCCAGGCACCCTTCCGCCATCTCAGGTCCGGCGACGCAGGCTGGCTCAACTTCATCCGCGTGCTGGCGCGCCTCATGTGGGAGCCCGGCGCCGAGAAGTTTGCACCGCCCCCCTCGTCCCTCGGCATATTCGAGCGGTTTGATACGCTGCTGAAGCGCGCCGTGCCCTCGCTTGCCACCGATGAAGCGCGCCGCTGCTGGCGACTTGCCTTCCTGCGCTCGGCCTCCCAGCAGACGATGCTGACCCTGGCCATGCTGCGCGAAGGCCAGGTGCCCAGGGCGATTGCCTTTGCCGATGCCCTGACCACGTTGCCCGAGGAAGAAGTCGAAAAGGAACTGATCCGCTTCGTGGCCGC
>JAGWXR010000003.1 GCA_018969785.1 Alphaproteobacteria bacterium | reverse complement strand
TGGCCTGTGAGCGCGGTTCGGATGGCCAGATCTGCCAGAGGATCGGGACCAGGGCTGCGATCGCAACCAGCCACACCACGAGGGGGAGTTTCTGCAGTCGCTCGAACTCCGGCGACAGGAACCCGGCATAGATCACGACGGTAGCCACGCCCAGAAGCGCGCCGCCCAGCACATCCTCCACGTCGTGTACCCCAAGATAGATCCGCGAGAGGCATACGCCTGTGGCCACGATTGCGGCGAGTATCCAGACCCAGGTTCGCCTGGCCTCGAGCGCCAGCCAGAACCACATGGCAACCGCAATCTGTGAGTGCCCTGAGGGGAAGCCGAAGGAGTCGCCGACGCGCTTGTCGATGGCGAATTGCAGGTCGGGGCGTGGGTCCTGGAACAGGTCCTTCAGGAAGGAGTTCGTCAGGGCGACGATCCCGACAAGCACGACCAGACGGGTGAAAACCGCCTTGTCGCCCAGCCAGTAGCCCATCGGCAGGAAGATGAGGAAGAAGGGAAGGTAACCCAGGAAGGTGAAGCCGTTGAAAATATGGGTCAGCAGTTCGGTGCGCAGCGGCGGTACCCACGACAGGTCGTGCAGAAAGGCTTCCATTTCCTGTCCCTCAAGGTCATTTTTGTCTTGCATTGAGCTTCCCCAAAAACAACAAGAAGCGCAATACTGGTGGCCTGTTTCGCGGGTCGATTGTTTCCGTTCAGGATGTTTCATGTCACGGCTGGAAAGTGCGATTTCAACACGCGATGAGCGCTTCAAGGCGAATGCTGCCGCCATGGCGCGACTGACAGACGAATTGCAGGGTAGGCTTGCGGCTGCTGCCACGGGTGGTGACGAGCGTTCGCGCCAGCGCCATGTCGAGCGCGGCAAGCTTCTGCCGCGGGAGCGGGTCAACCGGCTCCTGGATCCGGGGACGCCTTTCCTCGAGCTTTCACCGCTGGCGGCCTTCGGCATGTACGAGGGGGATATCCACGCCGCATCCATGATCACCGGCATCGGGCGGGTCGAGGGGCAGGAGTGCGTCATCGTCTGCAACGATGCGACGATCAAGGGCGGGACCTATTATCCTGTCACCGTGAAGAAGCACCTGCGCGCGCAGGAGATCGCGCGCGAAAACAACCTGCCTTGCATCTATCTTGTCGACTCCGGCGGGGCGAACCTGCCCAACCAGGCGGACATCTTTCCGGACCGCGAGCATTTCGGGCGCATCTTCTACAACCAGGCCAATATGTCGGCTTTGGGCATTCCGCAGATTGCCGTCGTGATGGGGTCGTGCACGGCGGGCGGTGCCTATGTGCCGGCCATGTCGGACGAGACGGTGATCGTGCGCAACCAGGGTACGATCTTCCTCGGCGGGCCGCCGCTCGTGAAGGCGGCGACGGGCGAGGTTGTCAGTGCCGAGGACCTTGGTGGCGCCGATGTGCATTCGCGGCGCAGTGGCGTGACTGACCATTATGCGCAGGACGACACCCATGCGCTGGCGATCGCACGGCGTATCGTGACGACGCTCAACCGGCAGAAGCGCCCGGATGTCGCGCTGCGTGATCCGGTGGAGCCTGCCTATGACATCAACGAACTCGACGGGATCGTGCCGCCGTCGCTGTCGACGCAGTATGACGTGCGCGAGGTGATCGCGCGGCTCGTCGACGGATCGGTGTTCGACGAGTTCAAGAAGCTTTACGGCACGACGCTCGTCTGCGGCTTTGCGCATGTGTGGGGCATGCCGGTCGCGATCCTGGCCAATAACGGGATCCTGTTCTCGGAGTCGGCGCTGAAGGCAGCGCATTTCATCGAGCTGGCCTGCCAGCGCGGCATCCCGCTGCTTTTCCTGCAGAATATCTCGGGCTTCATGGTCGGTTCGAAATACGAGACCGGGGGCATCGCCAAGGACGGGGCGAAGATGGTGACGGCGGTTGCCTGTGCGCAGGTGCCAAAGATCACGCTCGTCATCGGCGGGTCCTATGGGGCGGGCAATTACGGGATGTGCGGGCGGGCCTATGGGCCGCGCTTCATGTTCTCGTGGCCGAACTCGCGCATCTCGGTGATGGGCGGCGAGCAGGCGGCAAGCGTGCTGGCGCAGGTCAAGCGCGACGGCATGGAGGCGCGCGGCGAGCGCTGGAGCGCCGATGACGAGGCAGCCTTCAAGGCGCCGATCCGTGCGCGCTACGAGGAAGAGGGCAATCCCTATTTTGCCACCGCACGGCTTTGGGATGACGGCATCATCGCACCGCGCGACACGCGCCGCGTGCTGGCGCTGGCGCTGTCGGCGACGCTGAACGCGCCGATCCCGAAGACGTGGTTTGGCGTGTTCAGGATGTGAGGGTGTCGTGCCGCGCAGTCCCCGTGCCATGATGCAGACCCTTGTTGCGATCGTGTTGCTGGTTGGCTTTGCCCTTATCCAGCAGCAGTTCGACCCATCCGGCACACCGGCTGCCGTGCGGCACGAGGCGCAGGCTTCGGGGGCGAGCGGACAGGACCGGGTATCGCCGAGGGCCGATGACGCTGCGGCGGGGGCGTTCGATTTCTATGTCTTGGCGCTGTCGTGGTCGCCTACGCATTGCGCAAGCGAGGCGGGGCAGGGGCGGGATGATGACCTGCAGTGCCGTTCCGGGCGGGCCTATGGTTTCGTGGCGCACGGCCTCTGGCCGCAATCGGCACGCGGGTGGCCAGCCCACTGTGAGGCGGACGCGCCACGGCGGGTTCCGCCGGCCGTGATGGAGGCTGCGCTGAAGGTCTCGCCCTCGCGCCAATTGGTGCAGCATCAATGGGAGAAGCACGGGACCTGTTCGGGGCTCGGCCCTGCCGACTATTTCCGCGCGACGGCGCGTGCAGTGGACGCCCTCAGCGTGCCCAAGGCCTTTGTCCAGCCCGCGAAGCCGCTGGCGACGACGGCTGACGCCGTGCGGGACAGGTTTGTTGCCGCCAATCCCGGGCTTGAGGCGTCGGCCGTGGTCGTGACCTGCCGGCGCCGGGAGATTGCCGAGGTCCGGGTATGTCTGGACAAGGCGTTGCGCCCGCGTGCATGCTCCGCCCAGGTGCGGCGCAGCCATTGCGGCAACCGCGAGGTCCGCATGCTGGACGTACGCGGGAACTGGCCGCGAAACGGGGAGTAAGTCATGGAGCAGGCGCTCGACATTCTCGATCTGGTCTGGAGCTATTTCCGGCTCGGGTTCTATGCCGTCAACAATGTGCAGGGCCTCGTGATCGGTGCAGCCTTCGCCTACATGATGGCGGGCTGGCGGCAGTTGCCGGGCTCGACGCTGCTGGCTGTGCTGGTGCACGTGGCTTTTGCCGTGCTGCTACCGGTCTTGTCGAACGGGGCGGCGCTGCGACTGCCGCCGATCGTCGAGTTGTCCTTCTGGCAGCGGGCGCTGGAGCTGGGTGCGGGGTACCTTATCGTGATCTCGCTGTTCTTCCTGGTGAAGGTGCTTGTCGTGCGCCGTGCCCCGGCTGAAGGGCACGCGGGAGATGCCGGTCACCACTGACTGATTACGGTGACAGTGCACTTATTCGAGATAAGTGCACTGTCACCGAAAATGGATGCTGAAAGAGGTTGCGCATGACCGAAGCCATTGAAGATACCGTCCTGCTCAACACGACGCGCGCCGGGGTGGCCGTCGTCACGCTCAACCGGCCGAAGGTACACAATGCCTTCAACCCGGACGTGATCACGCGGCTCAAGGACATCTTCGAGACGCTGAAGGGCGCGGACGGGGTGCGGGTGGTGCTGCTGGAAGGCGCGGGGCCGAGCTTCTCGGCGGGTGCGGACCTTGCGTGGATGAGGGCGGCAGCAGATTACACCAGCGATGACAACCGCGCAGACGCGGGCGACATGGCGGGCATGCTGCACATGCTGCACACGCTGCCGCAGGTGACGATCGCGCTGGTGCATGGCGCGGCGATGGCTGGTGGTTGCGGGCTGGTCTCGGCCTGTGACATTGCGATTGCCACGCGCTCGGCTTCTTTTGGCCTTTCGGAGGTGCGGCTTGGCATCATTCCGGCAGTCATTTCGCCCTATGTGATGCGTGCGATCGGCCCGCGGGCTGCGAGCCGATACTTCCTGACGGCCGAGCGCTTTGATGCGGAAACGGCGCGGGCGCTGGGCCTCATCCACATCATGGTCGACGACAATGATGGCCTCGCCAAGGAGGCCGAGCGCATCGTGCAGCAGGTCTTCACCTGTGCGCCGGGTGCGATCGATGCCGCCAAGGACCTCATCCGGGCCGTCGAGGGGCGCCCCATCGACGCGGGATTGCGTGCCGATACATCGCGGCGCATCGCCGAGCGGCGGGCCAGCGACGAGGCCAAGGAAGGCCTCTCGGCCTTCCTTCAGAAGCGCAAGCCGCGCTGGGCCGAATAGGGCTGTCATGTTCAAGTCACTCCTGATCGCCAATCGCGGCGAGATTGCCTGTCGCGTCATTCGCACCGCCCGACGGCTTGGGCTGCGGACGATCGCCGTGCACTCGGATGCGGATGCCTGCGGCCTGCATGTGGCGATGGCGGACCAGTCGGTGCGCATCGGTCCGGCGCCGGCGCGGGAAAGCTATCTGAGCATCGAGGCGATCCTTGCGGCGGCGCGCATGACGGGTGCCGAGGCCATTCATCCGGGCTATGGGTTCCTGTCGGAGAACCCGGCCTTTGCAGAGGCCTGCCAGGCGGCCGGCATCGTGTTCGTGGGGCCGCCCGCGTCTGCCATCCGGGCGATGGGGCTCAAGGATGCCGCCAAGGCCCTTATGATCAAGGCGGGCGTTCCGGTCGTGCCCGGCTATTTCGGGGATGACCAGTCGCCTGAGCACCTTGCAGGGGAAGCGGGGCGCATCGGTTATCCCGTGCTCATCAAGGCGGTGGCTGGCGGTGGCGGCAAGGGCATGCGGCGGGTCGATGCCGCGGGCGACTTCGGAAAGGCGCTTGAGGGCGCGCAACGCGAGGCGCAGGCGTCCTTCGGGGATGCGCGGGTGCTCGTCGAAAAATACGTGGCATCACCGCGCCATATCGAAATCCAGGTGTTTGCCGACAGCCATGGCAATGCCGTCCATCTGTTCGAGCGCGACTGCTCGCTGCAGCGGCGCCACCAGAAGGTTGTGGAGGAGGCGCCCGCGCCGGGCATGCCCGAGAGCCTGCGGGCCAGGATGGGCGAGGCCGCTGTCACCTGCGCAAAGGCGATTGGCTATCGCGGGGCGGGCACGGTCGAGTTCATCGTCGACGGCTCTAAGGGGCTTACGGACGACGGCTTCTATTTCATGGAGATGAACACACGGCTTCAGGTCGAGCACCCTGTCACTGAAATGATCACAGGGCACGACCTTGTCGAATGGCAGCTGCGCGTGGCTGCTGGCGAGAAGCTGCCGGTCGGGCAGGATGGGCTTCGCATCGAGGGCCATGCGGTCGAGGTGCGGCTCTATGCGGAGGATCCCGCCAAGGGGTTCCTGCCGTCCACGGGGCGGCTCGCGCGGTTGCGCCTGCCGGCTGCGGGTGAGCATGTGCGCGTGGACGCCGGCGTCGCCGAGGGCGGCGAGGTGTCGATGTTCTATGATCCGATGATTGCCAAGGTCATCGCGTGGAGCCGGACGCGCGAGGCGGCGCTGGGCGTGCTGTCGGATGCACTTGAGACAGCCGAGGTTGCGGGCGTGCGCACGAACCTCGGGTTTCTTGTCTCGACGCTGCGGCATCAGGCGATGATCGACGGGCATGTCGACACGGGCTTCATCGACCGTCACAAGGCTGCTCTCATTGCGGTGCCTGACGGGCTTGGCGAGGATGCTGTGCGGCTTGCAGTCGTGCACCTGCTGCTCGAGCGTTCCCGGGCGGGAACCGTGCGTACGCCCTGGGATGTGCTCGACGGGTGGCGCCTGGGCGGGATGCGGCAGTCAGAGATGGTCCGGCTGACGGTGGGTGGCAAGCCGCGCGATGTCGTTGTTCAGCATGGTCCGGCAGGCTGGTGCTTCGCCGAGGGCGATCAGCGCCTTGATGTGAGTGCGCGCCATGTCGACGGTGACCGCATCGAGGCGATTTTTGACGGGCGGCGGGTGACGGGCAGCGTCGTCCGCTCGCGTTTCCAGCTTGCGGTGCTGCTGCGGGGGTACAACTTCGCGGTGGAGGTGCATGATCCACTCAGCAGTGCAGAGACCGGGACATCCTCCGGCAGCGAGATCCGTTCCCCGATGCCGGGAAAGGTCACGCAAGTGCTCGTCAAGGCCGGCGACCGCGTGCGCAAGGGGCAGGCCTTGGCCGTGCTCGAGGCGATGAAGATGGAGCACACGCTTTCGTCGCCCGGCGATCATACGATCAAGTCGGTTCCCTACAAGGCGGGCGACCAGGTGAATGAGGGCGTGGTCATCGTCTCGTTCGAGACCTGAGCAGGCGTGGTCCATGAAAAAGGGGACGCCGCCAGCGGCGTCCCCGATGGGTTCAAGCCTTTGCAGCCTTGATCAGTTGTAGACGGCAAAGTCTGCGCGGCAGCCCTTGTCCACCCAGATCCCGCGGCGGTCATAGCCCCATGAGGTGTTGAAGCGGCAGGCGCTGGAGCTGCGCTGGCGGATGAGCTCAACGTCGCTGCGTACACGCACGGCGCAATACGCATACTTGTTCTTGGCCGAGTTGCACGACACGACCTTGTAGGGGCGGGTCTGGTAGTAGCCTCCCTGCGGCGGCGGGGGCGGTGGCGGCGGGTAGCCTCCCGGCCCGTAGGACCCCGGCGGTGGCGGGGGCGGGTAGGATCCGGACGGATATCCGCCTGGTGGTGGCGGTGGCGGGTAGCCACCCGGGCCGTAACCCGGTGGTGGGGGCGGCGGTTCGTTGCGGTTGGGGTCGCCGTCATCGCCGGATGTCGCGGCGAGAATCCCGAGCGCGAGGATGCCGAGGCCGATCGCGGCGGCGGTGTCGCCCTTGCCCTTGTCCTTCTTGCCGATACGGAAGGTGGCGCTACAGCCATTGGCGACCCAGATGCCCGAGCGGTCATAGCCCCACGTGTCATCGTAGTAGCAGGCATAGGCCGAGTGCTGGTAGATGAGTTCCACGCCGCGCGAGGTGTCGGCGTTGCAGTAGTTGCTGGCACCCGGCCGGGAGCCACAACGGATCTCCTCGGCAGCAGCAGGCGCGGCAAAGCCAAGCGACAGGCCCAGCGCCGCAGCCGTCCAGGCGGCAGTCATCACCGGTTTCAGCTTCATGATCGATTCTCCAGCCATCCAAGTGCATTACAGACTGTTTTCACGGCCGTTTGCAAGCCTGTGCAGGCCTTGCCTGCTGTGTTAGACAGTCGGCTCCTGCGTAGGAAATCCGGTGTTTGTTCCGGAGCATCACGGAGATGAACATGAGAAACGCCCTCTTGCTTGCCGTCATTCCGCTTGCGGCTTGCCTTTCAGCAAATGCGTGGGCTGCGGGCACGCCCGGTGACTACAATGACGATGGCAGCATCAGCCGCGAGGAGTTCCGGAACCAGGCGGCCAAGGCCGCATTCGCGGCTGACAAGAACAAGGACGGCTTCATCGACGCGGACGAGTTCAAGCTCACCGACGAGCAACGCCGCGCGATGGACAGCAATGGCGACGGGAAGGTGTCGGTCGAGGAGTTCCAGGCCGGGCAGGTTGCCGGCTTCGATGCGCTCGACAAGAACAAGAACGGGACACTGGAAGCCTCTGAAAGAGGGCGCTGACCCTGGCGCTGCACATCATCAAGCTTTGCGTCGGTGCTGACTCGGTTGCCGACCTGCGGGACTGGCAGCAGAGCCATTTTGCGGCGCTCCGCAAGCGCGGGCTGAAGGCCGAGCAGTGCCATACGACGCGCATGATCCCGAAGCGCCGGGACGAGGTCCTTGATGGCGGATCGCTTTACTGGGTGATCAAGGGATCGACAGCGGTGCGGCAGGTGCTGTCCGACATCAGGCCGTTCACGGACCATGACGGCGTTCAGCGCTGCAATCTGGTACTTGAGCCCGCTCTCATTCCTGTTGCGCCGCGGCCGCGGCGGCCTTTCCAGGGCTGGCGCTATCTCGAGCCCAAGGATGCGCCGCCGGATATTGGCCAGTCTGCCGACGGGGACATGCCAGAGGGGCTGCGCCGCGAACTGGCCGAACTCGGACTGCTTTGAACTTCCGCTTCAGCAGAGGGTCCCGCATGTCCATTAATCCAACGCGCGTGACACGGCTCACGCTCGCGCCGCGGCTGGAGACGCGTCGGCTTGTCCTTCGCGGGCATGTGTTGGCCGATCTTGAAGACTGCGTGTCGCTGTGGGAGGACGCCGAGGTGACGCGGTTCATCGGGGGATCGCCTGCGACGCCACAGGAGTCTTGGTTCCGCCTGCTGCGCTATGTTGGCCATTGGACCCTGCTCGGGCATGGCTATTGGGTGATCGAGGAGAAGTCTTCAGGACGGTATGCGGGGGAAATCGGATTTTCCGACTCTCAGCGCGATATCGAGCCTTCGCTCTCCGGCATGCCTGAGAGCGGATGGGCCCTGTTTCCGTGGGCGCAGGGGCAGGGCTATGCCAGCGAGGCGCTGGAGCGGGTGCTGGCCTGGGGGGATGAGACGCTTGGCGGGCGAAGGACCTGTTGCATCATCAGTCCCCAGAACCTGCCTTCGCTGAGGGTGGCGCAGAAGAACGGATATGTGGAAGCCGCCCGGACAACCTATGGGGATGAGCCGATCCTCGTTTTTCAGCGCTGATGCGTGCTGCCAGGGCATCTTGCGCCCGGGGCCCCTGACGTAGGATTGTCCCGCCCCATGAAACCAGACCACGCCCGTGCCGAGATGGCGCGGCTCTATCTTGCGGACGAAACATCGACGGTGGAAGCCCTGCTTCCCCAAGCGAGACTGAGCGCGCGCGAGCGTGCCGAGACCGAAGCGGTGGCGCGCGATCTCGTGCGTCGTGTCCGCGCCCAGCGCAAGCGCGGGGGGCTTGATGCCTTCCTGCACCAGTATGCGCTGTCGACCGAAGAGGGCGTCGTGCTCATGTGCCTCGCCGAGGCACTGCTGCGGGTGCCCGATGCCGAAACGGCTGACCGGCTGATCCGCGACAAGATCGGCAGCGCGCACTGGGACCGCCACCTCGGACAGTCCAACTCCGTGTTCGTCAATGCCTCGACGTGGGCGCTGATGCTCACGGGGCATGTGGTCAAGCTTGGCGACGGGCCGCAAGACTGGTCGGCGGTTCTTGGCCGCCTCGTGCAGCGCAGCGGCGAGCCCATCATCCGCCAGGCGATGACGACGGCCATGCGCATCATGGGCGGTCAGTTCGTTCTTGGCCGGACGATCGCCGAGGCGCTCAAGCGCGGCAGCGATGCGGCCAAGCGCGGCTTCCGCTTCTCGTTTGACATGCTGGGCGAGGCGGCGATGACGCACGAGGATGCCGAGCGCTATGCGCGCGCCTATGCGGATGCGATCGCCTCGATTGCCGCGCATGAACGCGGCCGTGGCGGCGACATCTTCACGCGCAACTCGATCTCGGTGAAGCTGTCGGCCGTGCATCCGCGGCTTGAGGCGCTGAAGATTGGGCGTGTGATGCCCGAAATCCTGCCGCGATTGATGCCCCTGTGCGTTGCCGCGAAGGAGGCTGGCATCGGCTTCACGATCGACGCCGAGGAGGCCGACCGGCTCGAGGTGCAGCTCGACATTTTCGAGGCCCTCGCCGGCGCGCCTGAACTTCGTGGCTGGGAAGGATTGGGCCTTGCCATCCAGGCTTACCAAAAACGGGCGCCGGCAGTCATCGACTGGCTTGCCGGCGTGGCCCAGCGCCACCAGCGCAGGCTTCCCGTGCGCCTGGTCAAGGGCGCCTATTGGGACAGCGAGATCAAGCGGGCGCAGGAGGCGGGGATCGAGGGGTATCCCGTATTCACGCGCAAGGCGTCGACGGATGTGTCCTATCTCGCGTGCGCGCGAAAGCTTCTGGCCGATCCGGCTGCGTTCTTCCCGATGTTTGCCACCCACAATGCGCATACGCTTGCAGCTGTGCGCGCGCTTGCCGGCAATCGCGGGGACTACGAGTTCCAGCGCCTGCACGGCATGGGCGAGGAGCTTTATGACGAGGCGGTCGGTTCCGACCGGCTTGGCGCGCAGTGCCGCATCTATGCGCCGGTTGGCGCGCATGAGGACCTGCTCGCCTATCTCGTCCGCCGCCTTCTCGAGAACGGCGCCAACACGTCCTTTGTCAATCGCCTCGCTGATGACGAGGCGCCCATTGAAGCCATCATTGCCGATCCGGTCGAGCAGGTTGAAGCCATGACACAGAAATCGCATCCGCGCATACCGCTGCCGGTGAACCTCTTCGCCGATCGGTTGAATTCGGCAGGTGTGCTGCTCAGCGAGCCCACGCGCGCCGCGCCGCTGATGAAGGCGATCGGCGAGGCCGTTGCCGTTCCCCTGCATGCGACGCCCCTGGTTGCCGGCGAGACGGTTTCCGGTTCTGCGCGTGCGATCATGGATCCTGCGATGCGCACCCGGCAAACGGGCAGCTGCGTGGAGGGATCTGCCGAGATTGCCACCCGTGCTGCCCGGATTGCAGCCGCGGCGCAGGGCGCTTGGGACCGGCTTGGCGGTGCCGCTCGCGCCGAGATCCTGAACCGGGCGGCGGACCTCTTCGAGCGCGATGCGGCGCGGCTCATCGGACTTTGCGTCCGGGAAGCCGGCAAGACCGTTTCCAACGGCATTGCGGACGTGCGCGAGGCCGTCGACTTCCTGCGCTATTACGCGAACCTCGCGCGTGATGAGTTCTCGCAAGCCAAGGTGCTGCCGGGACCAACTGGCGAGCGCAACGAGTTGTCGCTGCATGGGCGGGGCGTCTTTGCCTGCATCAGCCCATGGAACTTCCCCGTTGCAATCTTCACGGGGCAGGTTGCCGGCGCGCTTGCCGCCGGCAATGCGGTTGTCGCCAAGCCGGCCGAGCAGACGCCGCTCGCTGCATTCCTTGCCACGCAGCTGCTGCACGAGGCCGGCGTCCCGGCAGAGGTGCTGCACTTCGTGCCGGGCGACGGGCCTTCGGTAGGCGGCGCGCTGGTGCGCGACGCCCACGTGGCCGGCGTTGCCTTCACGGGCGGTACCGACACTGCCCGGCGCATCAACAGGATGCTGGCAGACCGCGAGGGCCCCATCCCGCCATTCATTGCCGAGACGGGCGGGCTCAATGCCATGATCGCGGATTCGACGGCTCTTCCCGAGCAGCTTGTGCGCGATGCCGTCATGTCGGCCTTCGACAGCGCGGGGCAACGCTGCTCGGCGCTGAGGGTGCTGTTCCTGCAGGCGGACATTGCGGAGAAGGTGCTCAAGCTGCTGACGGGCGCGGTTGCCGAACTCAAGATTGGCGATCCCATGAAGCTCGACACCGATATCGGGCCCGTGATTGATGCCGAAGCCCTCGCGATGCTGGAGGCGCACGCGGGGCGGATGTCGCGCGAAGGGCGCGCGGTGGCAACGGCAGAACTTGGTCCGGAAACGCGCGATGGCTTCTTCTTTGCGCCGCGGGCGTTCGAGATCGACCGGATCGCGCAGCTCGAGCGTGAGGTCTTTGGGCCGATCCTTCACATCGTGCGGTACCCGGCCAGCCATCTGGCGCAGGTCTGCGATGCGATCAACCAGACAGGTTACGGCCTCACCCTGGGCGTGCACACAAGGATCCAGGAGACAGCGGACTTTATCCGTGGGCGCGTGCGGGTCGGCAATCTGTATGTGAACCGGAACCAGATTGGTGCTGTCGTCGGCGTACAGCCCTTCGGCGGTGAAGGCCTGTCAGGCACTGGCCCCAAGGCGGGCGGACCTCACTACCTGCATCGTTTCGCCGTCGAGCGCACCGCCTGCACCAACACGACGGCGGCCGGAGGCAATGCGAGCCTGTTGTCATTGGGCGACACCGGGGCCTGAGCTGCAGGCCCGGCGTTTTCCCTTGGGGGAGAGGCGATGCTAGCCTGCCGGTTGAGGGCGAATCACTTGCGTCTTGGCGGGGCATGGCGGGATTTCCTACATCGCTGATTGTGGTCGGCAACGAGAAGGGCGGGTCGGGAAAGTCGACCATCACGCTGCACCTTGTGTCGGGCCTCATGTCTGCGGGCCTGCGTGTCGGCGCAATCGACCTTGATTTCCGCCAGCAGACCCTGACCCATTTCCTCGCCAATCGTGTCCGATGGGCCGAGATTGAGGGATTGTCGCTGCCCATGCCGAGGCTGGTCACGCCAAAACCGTCCTCGGCCGAGAGCCGGGCGACGGCTGAGGCGGAAGATGCCGAACGGTTCCGGTCGGCTGTCGAGGCGCTGCGCGTCGAATGTGACGTGATCGTCGTCGACTGTCCTGGTGCCGATACCCCGCTTGGGCGTGCGGCGCATGCCATGGCCTCGACCATCGTGACGCCGCTCAATGACAGCTTCGTCGATTTCGATGTGCTGGCCAGCGTCGATCCGGTGACCTTCGAGGCGAAGGCGCCCAGCATCTATGCCGAATCTGTCTGGGAGAGCCGCAAGCGGCAGATGGTGGAGCGGCGCCGGACGATCGACTGGCTGGTCGTGCGCAACCGGATGACGGCGCAGGAGACGCATAATCGCAAGCGGCTGACGCATGCGCTGACCAAGCTGTCGCAGCGCATCGGCTTCCGACTGGCACCGGGCCTGAGCGAGCGCGTGATCTATCGCGAGCTGTTCCCCAAGGGGCTGACGGTGCTTGACCTCATCGACGGCAAGTCGCGTGGCCTGACCATGGCGCAGATTGCGGCACGGGCCGAGGTGCGCGGGCTTGTGTCGGCGCTGAGGCTGCCTCAACTCGGCCGCGCGCTGGCGGCGGGGTGAGCGAGGTGCCGGGGGCAATAAGCCGGCATCGTCACCCTTATCTAGAGGACGTGGCGGTACTGGATGAAACCGGTTCGGCTTGCAACCTTTTCGTAAAGGGCGATGCCAGTGGCATTGCTTTCGTGGGTCAGCCAGTAGACGCGCGAGGCGCCGCGCTCGCGCGCTTCGCGATAGACCGCTTCAATCAGGGCGCGGCCGACGCCCTTGTTGCGCTGCGCTTCGTCGGTGAAGAGATCCTGGAGGTAGCAGTAGTCGCCCTGTGTCCAGGTGGACCGATGGTAGAGTGCGTGCACGATGCCGACGACCTTGCCATCGATGAGTGCCGCCAGTCCGAACATCGGCTCCCGCGGATCCCTCAAACGCTCCCAGGACAGATCGGTCGTCGCATCGTCGATCGTGACGCGATAGAAGGCCTGGTAACCCTTCCAGAGGCGAAGCCAGTCGGCATGGTGCTCTTTGGACAGTGGTGCGATGGTGACCATTTCCGGTTTCCTCACGTGCCAACAACGCCGGGCGGCTGACGTGGCGAGCTGCGTTCTCTGCCTCATCGGATCCGGCTGGTTCATTTCAGGCGCATCGGTCTGAGCCTGTTGTCTTAGCGGGCGGTGTAGCCGCCATCGATGACGATTTCGGCGCCTGTCACGAACTTGGCCTCATCCGAGGCCAGCCAGACAACGGCCCAGGCGATGTCGTCGGGTTCTCCCATGTGACCGACAGGGTGGGCGGCTCCTGCCGCAGACCTGGCGGCCTCGAGGTCTGGCGAGGTGGCGCGCAGGTGGTTCTCGACCATCGGCGTCCAGATATAGGCTGGATGGATCGAGTTCACGCGGATCCTCTCGGGGGCGTAGGTTATGGCATCGTTCTTCGACATCAGCCGTACCGCGCCTTTCGAGGCATGGTAGGGCGCGATGCCGCCGATGCCGACAAGGCCTGCAATCGAGGACAGGTTGATGATTGAACCCTTTCCGGTGGCTCGCATGTGGGGGATCGCGTGTTTGGTACCGAAGAATACGCCCTTCACATTGACGGCCTGCACGCGGTCCCACTCGGCTTCGGTCACCTGGTCCGTGGGCTTGGGGCTGCCGGAGATCCCGGCATTGTTGACCATCACGTGCAGGGCGCCCAGTTCCGCTACCGTCCTGTCGATGGCGGATTTCATCGAGGCTTCGTTGGCGACGTCCACGTGTTGGTAAGTGACCTTGTGGCCCCGGGTTGAGAGATCGGCGGCAAGCGCTTTTCCCTGCGCATCGAGGATGTCGAAGATCGCGACCCTGGCGCCTTCCTCTGCCATTCGCTGGACGCAGGCGCGGCCGATGCCGACAGCGCCCCCTGTCACGATGGCCGTTTTTCCGGACAGTCGGTTCATGGTGGTTTGCCTCGCTTGGTGCGGTGCGGTCGCCGCCGAACGGCAGCGGTTCGCTTTCTCCTGCACAATAGCCGGGGTTTGGTGTCGTCGATTGATCGGGATCAATTCACGCGCGGCAAGTGCACGTGATGCGCGTGCGCTGGTCCTGCGCGAATTTTCTCAGCGCACAGCGATCGGGCGGCTTGCGGCGGCGCCGGACTGGTTCCAGCCGCCTTCTGTCACGACGAGGCAGCTGACGCCGCGGCCCTGCATCTGGTCGCACAGGCGCTCGGCCTTGCGCGGCGTGAAGGCACCGAAGCGCACGCGATAGAGCGTGTTGCCCTGGATGCTGAGGGGCACGATGGCATCGCGCGCGTTGCCGAGAAGGTCGCGCATCTGCTTGCGCACCTGGCCAAGCTGGGTTTCAGCATTATCCTTTGACGAATGCGCGCCTACCTGGATGCCCCAGAGGCCGGCTTCCGCGGGTGGTGTCGCGCGGGCAGGTTCTTCGGAATCGCCCTGACCGGTCTCGCGCGGCTCCGACGAGGGCAGCATGCCAGCCATGACCGGGGCGGCGGGTGCGGGTGTTGTTGCTGCAGAGGGCGTGTCCGTGGGGCGTGTCTCACTCGCGGGATCGCTGCCCGCCGCGGCGGCTGCCTCGTCTTCGTCTAGCACAAGAGGTGACATGGCCATGAGGACCGGCGCAGGCTGTCCGAGGCCGAGTTTCGCAAATTCGGCTTCGAGGAGCTGGGCCGTCTTGCTGTCGCGTTCGCGTGCCGTGCGGCCCCCCATGACGACGGAAATCAGGCGCTTGTCCTTGCGTGTCGCGGAACTTGCCAGGTTGAAGCCCGACATGCGGGTGTAGCCCGTCTTCAGGCCATCGGCGCCGTCGAAGAACTTAAGGAGATTGTTGTGGCCCTCGTAGCTGCGGCCTGCCCACGTGAAGCTCTGGAGCCGGAAATAGGGGAAATATTCGCTGTAGTCGTCCGCGAGATGACGGCTCAGCAGCATGAGGTCGAAGGCTGTCGAGCGCTGGTTTTCATCCGGCAGGCCGGAGGCATTCACGAAATTGGTGTTCGTCATGCCGAGGGCTTTTGCCTTGGCATTCATCAGCTGTGCGAAGCGGTACTCGGATCCTGCGATATGCTCGGCAACCACGACGGCCACATCGTTGGCCGAGCGCACGATGAGTGCCTTGATCGCGTCTTCGACGGACAGCGTGTCACCGGGTTCGAGGCCGAGCTTCGTGGGGTCCTGCGAGCAGGCATAGGCGGAAGCCGTCATCGGGGTGGAAAGCGATGCCTTGCCGGCATTGACCTGCTCGAACAGCAGGTAGAGCGTCATCATCTTTGTCAGAGACGCCGGATAGCGCTTTTCCTGGGCCATTTCCTCGTGAAGCACGCGGCCCGTCTGGCCGTCGACGACGATGGCTGCGTATTTTTCGACATAGACTGCGGGGGGGCGGGGTGCCGAGCGGCTCTTCTTCTTTTTCCTCGCGGCGTCCGCCGTGGAAGCGGTTGCCACAACCAGCGCAAGCAGGGTCAGGAATGTCACAAGCAGATGAAGTGGCCGTACGCGCGCTGTCATGATGCGTCACAAATCCCTTCGCTCAGGCAAGCCAAACCGGTCCGAAGGCAGCAAGAAACAGGCCACCTGCCGCGTCGACCCCCTCATCGACGTCGCTGCGATCAGTCTGTCACATTTTGTCGGATTGGGAAGGGTTAACATCATGCCATGTGCCGGATTGTCCGGGGTTGTCCCGGGTCGGCCTGTTCGGCCCCGGTCTTGTCATGCGGTCCCCATGGTTCACGCAGCGCGTTGCCAGATGGTAAAGATTGTCCGGTTTTGAGGCATTCTTTCCTATTGTGCAGTGCACAAAATTTTCTTGACAGCATGAGGTGCAGGGTCTAAAAGTTGCATGTTGCAGTGCAGCATAGAGGCGTTGCCGAGTGCCGCCGTCCAGGCTGCAGCAGTCGGATGAACGAGCCGGCAGTCTTGGCCAGATTCAGCGTTTTCAAGGCCTGGGCAGTCGCTGGCGCACCAATTTCGGGAGCGAGACTATGAAAAACGGATTTGATGGCATGACGAAGGGTTTCGAGCAGTTTTCGTCGTTCGGCAAGGGTGGCCTCGAGGCCTATGTGCAGGCCGCCACCGTCTTCGCCAAGACGTTCGAGCGCGTGAATGGCGAGATGTTCAATTTCTCCAAGCAGCAATTGGAAGACGGCGTGGCGGCGTTCAAGGCCGTTTCGGGCGCCAAGAGCATCCATGAGGCCTGGGAACTGCAGACTGATTTCGCGAAGTCGGCGCTTGATGCCTATGTTGCGCAGGCGACGAAGCTGAATGACCTCTGGCTTGACGCAGCCAAGCAGGCGGCCGAGCCCTTCACCGCACGTTTCTCGGAAATGACCGAGAAGATGCAGGAATTCAAGGCGCCGACGGCCCGCGCGGCCGAATAGGCCTGCGGTTACACGTGCATGTGAGAGGCCTGCCGGCTAGAGTCGGCAGGCCTTTTTGTTTCGGCAGGCTTTTCCAGGACCACAGGGGCCGTTCACATGGATCCGCTTTCGCGCATCGACTTTGCCACCCTTGTCCGGCCGCGCAGCCCCAATACGTTCCTGCTGGCGCCCGATGGACTTTGCGCCGCGGCCCCGGTTGACCGGAAGGCGTCCATCTATGCCCTCCCGGCCGCCCGGCTCCGGCAGGCATTCCTGAGGGTCGCCCTTGCGACACCCCGGGTGAGCCATGTGCTGTCGGATGATGTCGGCCTCTATGACAACCTGGTGGCGCGTTCGGCGTTGTTGCGTTTTCCAGACCTCATTGCTGCCAGGTTTGTCGAGGCCGGGGGAGAAAAGTCCACGCTCGCGGTCTATTCCCGGTCGGTCTACGGCCACTCGGACCTTGGCGTGAACCGCAAGCGCGTCCTCGGCTGGATCGAGGAACTGCGAGCCTTCGCCGAACCGGTTTCGCGTTAGTTTTCCATAAGTTGGCCGTATTTCGCGGGCAAGATCGTGACCTTTCAATTTCCCGGTGATGACATATCTTATAAACTCTTGCCCGGAGTTTCCAAGGATCGGCAGTGCCCGCATGACACAGCAGAATGGTGAAGGGGATGGCCGGGGCCCCTCGACAGGGTTGGTCACCAAGCCCCGCCCGAAGACGAAGAAGCCGAGCCTTTACAAGGTTCTGATGCTCAATGACGACTACACGCCCATGGAATTCGTGGTGCATGTGCTTGAGCGCTTCTTCAACAAGGGACGGGAGGATGCCGAGGTGATCATGATGCAGGTGCACCGCCAGGGGGTGGGGATCTGCGGCGTTTATACTTACGAGGTTGCGGAAACCAAGGTTGCACAAGTGATCGCGTTTGCGCAGCGCCACCAGCATCCACTGCAGTGCACGCTGGAAAAAGAGTGATATTGTAGGCTGGTCGGGCAGGAGGGGCAGTGCCGGACCGGACCATTTGAAGAAAGGCGACGGACGTGGCGAGTTTTTCGAAGTCCCTGCAGGCCACCCTTCATCGGGCGATGGCGCTCGCCAACGAGCGAGACCACGAATACGCCACACTCGAGCACCTGCTCCTGTCGCTGCTGGATGACCAGGATGCCGTCGCGGTGCTGCGGGCCTGCAATGTCGACATCGACGTCCTGCGCCGGAGCGTGACGAACCTGATCGATACGGAATTCTCCAACCTTGTTGTCGATGATGGCGAGGATGCCAAGCCCACGGCCGGTTTCCAGCGAGTCGTGCAGCGTGCCGTCATCCACGTGCAGTCCTCGGGGCGCGAGGAGGTCACCGGTGCCAACATACTCGTTGCGCTTTTCGCGGAGCGGGAGAGCCATGCGGTGTTTTTCCTCGGCGAGCACAACGTCAACCGCTATGACATCGTGAGCTACATCAGCCACGGGATTGCGAAGCGTCCGGGTTCCGGCGAGTCCCGTCCTGTCAGGGGCGCTGACGAGGAAGAAGAGGGCGAGAAGCCCGTCAAGCAGGGTACCGAGGCCCTCGAGGCTTACTGCGTCAATCTCAATGCAAAGGCGCGGACCGGCAAGATCGATCCGCTGATCGGCCGGGAAGCCGAGGTCGAGCGAACGATCCAGATCCTGTGCCGCCGCCAGAAGAACAACCCGCTGCTCGTCGGTGATCCCGGGGTCGGCAAGACGGCGATCGCCGAAGGGCTTGCACGCAAGATCATCAACAACGAGGTGCCCGAGGTGCTGCGTGACTGCACGATCTTTGCCCTCGACATGGGGTCTCTGATCGCGGGTACACGCTATCGTGGCGATTTCGAAGAGCGGCTGAAGAACGTGCTCAGGGAACTGGAGCAGTTCAAGGGTGCCATCCTGTTCATCGACGAGATCCATACCGTGATCGGTGCGGGCGCGACGAGCGGCGGTGCGATGGATGCGTCCAACCTGCTCAAGCCGGCCCTGCAGTCGGGCAGCCTGCGCTGCGTCGGTTCGACGACGTACAAGGAATTCCGCCAGCACTTCGAGAAGGACCGCGCGCTGGCGCGCCGGTTCCAGAAGATCGACGTGGCAGAGCCCTCGGTTGCCGACGCGGTGAAGATCCTCAAGGGGCTGAAGCCCTATTTCGAGGAGTATCACAAGGTCAAGTACACGAACGAGGCGGTGAAGGCGGCCGTCGAGCTGGCGGCGAAGTACATCAATGACCGCAAGCTGCCCGACAAGGCGATCGACGTGATCGACGAGACGGGGGCCTCGCAGATGCTCTTGCCCGAGGGCAAGCGCAAAAAGGTGATCGACGTGCCGGAGATCGAGGACGTGATCTCGAAGATGGCGCGCATTCCTCCGAAGACCGTGTCGAAGAATGACGCGGAGTCGCTGCGCGACCTCGAGATGAACCTCGGACATGTCGTGTTCGGCCAGAATGACGCGATCAAGGCGCTCTCGGCGGCGATCAAGATGGCGCGCGCGGGCTTGCGTGATCCGGAGAAGCCGATCGGCTGCTATCTTTTCTCGGGCCCAACGGGTGTCGGCAAGACCGAGGTCGCACGGCAGCTGTCCAAGATCCTCGGCGTCGAGTTGCTGCGCTTCGACATGTCGGAATACATGGAGCGCCACTCGGTCAGCCGACTGATCGGTGCTCCTCCGGGGTATGTGGGCTATGACCAGGGCGGATTGCTGACCGATGGCGTGGACCAGCATCCGCATTGCGTGCTTCTGCTCGACGAGATCGAGAAGGCCCATCCCGACCTTTTCAACGTCCTCCTGCAGGTCATGGACCACGGCAAGCTGACTGACCACAACGGCAAGAAGGTCGACTTCCGCAACGTTGTGCTGATCATGACGACGAATGCGGGCGCGGCCGATGCCGCGAAGGAGTCCATCGGCTTTGGTCGCGGCAAGCGCGAGGGCGAGGACAGCGAGGCGATCAAGAAGCTGTTCACGCCCGAATTCCGCAACCGCCTTGATGCGGTGGTGCCTTTCCGGGCGCTCGGGGCCGAGGTCGTGGAGCGCGTGGTCGAGAAGTTCGTCATGCAGCTCGAGGCGCAACTCGGCGACCGCAATGTCACGTTCGAGCTGACGCCTGACGCGACGCGTTGGCTTGCAGAGCGTGGCTATGACGAGGCCTTCGGCGCACGTCCGCTGGCTCGTCTGATCCAGGAATCGATCAAGAAGCCCCTCGCCGACGAGATCCTGTTCGGCAGGCTCTTGCGCGGCGGCACTGTCAAGGTGATGCTGAAGCCGGATGCCAGCGGGCTTGCGTTCGAGATCATCGAGGCACCCCTCCCGCCGGCTGGCGTGGACGTCTCGGACAGCGATGCCGATGGCAGCGAGGGATCCGGGTCAAAGGAGCCCGCGCTCGTCAGATGATGCGGATCCTCGCGGCGCTGCTTGTCCTTTTCATTGCGGCTGGTCCGGTCCGGGCCAGCGATGAGAATGTGAGCATCCGTGGCAATTTTCCGCAGTTGCTGGCGCGCGGTGAGACGACGCCACAGATGGCCAACCGCATTGCGGTGGTACTGATCAATCTCGACCGATTGATTGCGCCGCCGTGCGGCATGAAGCGGATTTTCGAGTTCTCGGGGGCGGACCATGTCGATGAGGGTGACCTGTCGGTCCGCGTCGATCCGGCGCAGCCCGGCGTCTGGCGCTTCGTGATCCTGGGGCGCGGCTGCTGGTCAGACCGCGTGCACAACGTATTCGTCTATCCGCGCGGCGCCCAACCGGCGGAGCTGCGCGCCGGCGTTCCCGGGCGCTCGGTTGCCGGGCCGCGCCTTCAGCAGCAGGCGATGCAGCTCGTGTTTCGCGAAGCCAACGGGATTGCCATGCGGGCCGGTTGCCAGGATCCTGCCTTCCTCGCTGACACATCTGTGCGGAAGGTGCGACGTCCCGGTCAGCCGTGGGAAGAGATCTGGTCGGCCACGGCCTGCGAGGTCACGCGCAAGTTCCTTGTCATGTACACGCCCGAGGCCGGCGGCAAGACCCGTCTTGCGGTCGTCCTGTTCGACTGATCCTTCGGGTCAGTAAATCAATACGGGCAACTGGTGCATGTTGAGTCCGTCCCTGATGCATGAACACAGGTAATGTCCCACGTCCGCGCGGCTGATGCTGCCGCCGCGAACCTCCGCCGGGTTCACGATGACCTTGATATTTCCCTTGCGCTTGCCATTGGTCAGGCGGCCGGGCCGCAGGATTGTCCAGTCCTTGTGGGACTTCATGATGAGGGCCTCCGCGCGTTCCTTGTCCTCGTAGTTCCGCTTCAGCATGAGGCTGTGGAACAGGCTGTAAATGAAGCCGCCCTTGCCCTTGGTGTCACCGGCACCGAGGCCGCTGAGGAAGACGAGGCGCTTGATGCCGAGCCTGTTCATGACGGTCAGGATTGTCTGCATGGCTTCGGAAAAGATGGTCACGGGCTTATTGCTGCCGACGGGACCGGACAGCGTTACGGCGACTGCGTCGCAGCCCTGGAGGGCCTGTTCGATCAAAAGCTCGTTGCGGGCATCGCCCTTGTACCAGGCCAGGTTCGGATGCGTCACGCCGGCCTGGTCGGGATTGCGCGCGACGGCGCTTACGTTCCAGCCGAGTGCGAGTGCGGCCTTCAAGGTCTCGAGGCCGCAGCCCTTGCTGGCGCCGATGATCGCGATGCGTGTCATTGCCTTTATCTCCCGCTCAGATGGCCGCTGCAATGCGTTCGGCGAGGGCCTTCAGTCTGGTGAAGTCGGCTTTGTCGCGTGCGTGAAGGGCGAGGTCAATGCCTGCGCTGCGGGGTATGATGTGGAAATGAATGTGGAACACCGTCTGTCCGGCAGCAGTCCCGTTCAACTGGGCCAGCATCACGCCGGGTGCGCCTGTCACCTTCTTCACCGCGGCTGCGACCTTTTTCGTCGACTGCAACAGGGCGGCAGCCCCCTCGGGGCTAAGGTCGAAAATATTCTCGGCATTCTCCTTGGGAATGACCAGCGTGTGTCCTTCGGCCTGGGGCATGATGTCCATGAAGGCAAGGGTATGCTCGTCCTCGTACACCTTGAAGCAGGGTGCCTCGCCCCGGATGATCTTTGCGAAGATGTTCTGGCTGTCATAGGCCATCAGTTTTCTCCTGGCTGACTTGTCTTCCTGAAGGGGCCGTGTTCCCTCAGAATTTCGATGTCCTCGCTGACGCGCGCACGCTCTGCAACGAGGTAGCGCTCGACCGCGTCGCTCAGGCCGCGATGGGTGATCCAGTGGGACGACCATGTGCGTACGGGCATGTATCCCCGGGCGAGCTTGTGTTCGCCCTGTGCTCCGGCTTCGACCGTGCGCAGCTTTCGCGCGATGGCGAAATCGATGGCCTGATAATAGCAGAGTTCAAAGTGCAGGAACGGGTGGTGCTCGATGGCACCCCAGTTGCGGCCGTAGAGCGTGTCGGAGCCGATGAAGTTCAGGGCGCCGGCGATGTAGCGGCCGTTGCGGCGGGCCATCACCAGCAGGATCCGGTCCGCCATCGTTTCCGCGACACGGGAGAAGAATTGGCGCGTGAGGTAGGGGGTGCCCCACTTGCGATTGCCTGTGTCCATGTAGAACGAGAAGAATGCGTCCCAGTGTGCCTCGCGCAGATCGCTTCCCGTCAGATGCTCGACCTCGATGCCTGCCTCCAGTGCCTGGCGACGCTCGCGCCTGAGGTTCTTGCGCCGCATGGATGACAGGCAGGCGAGGAAATCCTCAAAGGTTCCATAGCCTTCATTGGTCCAGTGAAACTGCTGGTCGTTGCGCAGCAGGAAGCCCGCTGTGCCAAGGGCCCTTGCTTCGTCCTCCGGTTCGAATGTGACGTGGACGGACGACAGTTCGAGGCTCTGGCAGATCTGCCTGAGTGCCTCGGCGAGTGCGGGCCTGTGGGCGGGATCCTTGCCTGTCAGCAGGCGTGGTCCGGTTGCCGGCGTGAACGGGACCGAGACCTGCAGCTTGGGGTAATAGGTGCCTCCAGCCCGTTCGAAGGCCTGGGCCCAGCCATGGTCGAAGACGTATTCGCCATAGGAGTGCGTCTTCACATAGGCCGGCACAGCGCCGATCACGGTGCCGTCACGTTCGAGCGTGAGATGGGCTGGGTCCCACCCGGTCCCGGCCGTTGCCGATCCGCTCTGCTCGAGGGCCAGCAGGAACGCGTGCGTCACGAAAGGGTTCAGGGCGGCCCCTGGTGGACAGGCCAGACTGTCCCAGGTTTCTGGCCCTATCGCTGCGATGGAGCCGTGGAGCTTTACGTTCATGCCCGCCATTGGCGCGGCCCCTGGCGTGCGGTCACGCGATCTCGAAAATCGCTTCCACCTCGACGGCGACGTTGCGCGGCAGGGATCCGGCTCCCACGGCGGCGCGGGCATGACGGCCTGCGTCACCGAAGACCTGCACGAGCGTGTCGGATGCGCCGTTGATCACCTCCGGGTGCTGGGCAAAGCCCTGCACCGCATTCACGAAGCCCGTGACCTTCACGCAGCGCGTGACCCGGTCCAGGTTGCCGCCGCAGGCTTCGCGCAGCTGGGCAATGACGTTCAGGGCGCACAGGCGCGCGGCGGCCTGGCCCTGCTCGACGGTGAATTCCTTGCCGAGCTGGCCGACATACTCGAGGCCCTGGGGGCCCATCGTGACCTGTCCGGAGATGAAGACGAGGTTGCCGGTGATCACGTAGGGCACGTAGCTGGCCACCGGTGGTACCGCCTTGGGCAGCGTGATCGAAAGTTCCTTCAGGCGGGTGTCGATGCGGCCGGACATTGGATCTCCTTCGGGGGTGTTGTTCCCATTACGGCTTTGCGGTTTCAGGCGGGCCGTGCGAGAAGGGGAAACTCGCAAATTGTCCAAGGGCTTGCAACTCGGGGATCCTTCCGGACCATGACACGACGGCTCGATGCTGATGACCGCTGCCCGGTTCGTGACGGGCTCTACATGCCTGCCGAGTGGGTGTCCCACAACCGGACGTGGATGGCATGGCCCTGCAGGCCGGAACCGTGGGGATCGCTTGAGGGCCTGCTGCGGGCACGGGTAGCCTATGCGGCCGTGGCGCGCGCCATCTCCGGGTTCGAGAAGGTGACCATGGTGGTCCGGCCGGAGGACCATGACGAAGCCCGGCTTGCCTGCGGCAAGGGGATCGATTTTGCGGGGTTTCGCATCGATGATTCATGGATGCGTGATACCGGTCCGGTCTTTGTGACGGATGGGGCAGGCGGGATTGCCGGCGTTCACTGGCGCTTCAATGCCTGGGGCAACAAGTACCACCCCCATGACGGGGATGCGGCCCTGGCCGAGAGCCTTCTCGAGGCGCTCGACATGCGCAGTTATGCCGGACCAATGGTGCTTGAGGGCGGCTCCATTGTCGTCGATGGCCTGGGTACCCTCATCACGACGGAGCAGTGCCTTCTCAATCCGAACCGGAACCCGAACCTGACACGCCAGCAAATCGAGGAGCGGCTTGCGATCTATCTTGGCGTCACCAGGATCGTTTGGCTGGGCGAGGGGCTCGAGGATGACGAGACGGACGGTCATGTCGACAACATCGTAAGCTTTGCAGGGCCGGGGCGGGTACTTGTCCACAAGCCAACGGCCAATGGCAGCTTCAATGACCGGGTCATGCAGGACAACATCCAGCGCCTGGCGGCTGCGCGGGACGCCCGCGGACAGTCGTTCGAGATCATCGAGGTTCCCGAGCCAGCCGAGCGTCTGCGTCATGACGGGCGGCGGCTCGAGCTCAGCTACATCAATTCCTGCTTTACCAATCACGGTCTTGTGGTGCCGGCGTTCGCCGATCCCTGTGATGACGACGTCTTTTCCATCATGCAGAAGGTGTTTCCGGATCGCCGGGTTGTGCAGGTTCCTGCGCTCGACATCCTGGAAGGTGGCGGTGGCCTGCACTGCATCACCATGCAGCAGCCGTCCGGAGAAGCGCTTACTCCCGAGAGGATCTGATCGATGAGGACGGTCACACTTGCCGCGACGCAGATGGCCTGCTCGTGGAACACCGAGGAGAATGTGGCGCGGGCGATGAAGCTCGTTCGGGCGGCGCACGCCAAGGGCGCGCAGGTCATCCTCGTCCAGGAACTTTTCGAAACGCCCTATTTCTGCAAGGACCAACTGGCCCGGCACTTCTCGCTGGCCCGACCGTTCGAGGGGAATCCCCTGATTGCTGCGTTTTCCGCGCTGGCGCGTGAACTTGGCGTGGTGCTGCCGCTGTCGTTCTTCGAGAGGGCTACCAATGCCCATTTCAATTCGCTTGCCATGATCGACGCCGACGGATCCGTGCTCGGGCTTTATCGGAAGTCACATATTCCCGATGGCCCCGGGTACCAGGAGAAGTACTATTTCAATCCCGGAGACACCGGCTTCCGGGTATGGGACACGCGGTTCGGGCGGATTGGTGCTGGTATCTGCTGGGACCAGTGGTTCCCCGAGTGCGCGCGCGCGATGGCGCTGCAGGGGGCCGAAATCCTCTGCTATCCAACGGCCATCGGCAGCGAGCCTGCGCCCGCGCCGCCGGTTGATTCCTCGGCACATTGGCGGCGGGTCATGCAGGGGCATGCCGGGGCGAACTATGTTCCCCTGATTGCATCGAACCGGATCGGTCGCGAGGCGGGCGAGAGCTGCGAGATCACTTTTTACGGGACATCGTTCATCTCGGGGCCGACAGGAGAGATCCTTGCCGAGGCAGGGCGAGACGCGGAGGCTGTCATCACCGCCAGTGTCGACCTTGACGTGATCGCGCTGGCGCGACGGTCGTGGGGCATGTTCCGGGACCGCAGGCCTGATCTTTATGGACCGCTGCTGACGCTGGATGGGGGCGCAGGGGCTGGCATGCGTGCCAACTGACGGTGCGGGCGCGACTGCCACGTTTCAATCCCCCGGTCCCGGTGGTTGCGACGGGGCTTGCCCTCGCGCCGACCTCGGTCGCCGTGCTACTGATGCAGGCATCAACAGAACAATCGGAGATTTCGGGATGAGGAACTTGCGTGCAGCGCTCCTGCTTGGTTGCGCCCTGCTGGTTACGAGTTGTGGCGGGTCAGGTTCGGGTGGCGCTCCCACGGCGGAGGAGGCTGACAAATTCGTCGAAGGCCTGAACGCCGACCTGCGCCGCATGCTTCCCTACCAGAACTCGGCAGCCTGGCTTCAGGCGACCTACATCACGGATGACTCCCAGATGATTGCCTCGCGTGCCAGCGAGGAGGTCCTTGCCTGGCAATCCCGCAAGGTCGAGGAGGCCAAGCGCTTCAAGGACCTGAAGGACCTGAAGCCCGAGACTGCGCGGGCCCTGATGTTGCTGAAAAATGTGTCTGCCCCCGCGCCGAGCGACCCCGCACTTCAGTCTGAACTTGCAAAGATACTCTCGAAGATGGAGGCGAATTATGGTGCGGCCAAATGGTGCCGAACAACCAATGACTGCCTCAATCTCACCGAGATTGAAAAGATCATCAACAATCCTTCCGAGACACCCGAGGCGCGGGCCGCGGCCTGGAAGGGCTGGCAGGAGACAGCGCGCGAAATCCGCAAGGACTACCAGCGCTTCGTGGAGATCGTGAACACGGGGTCCAAGGAGATGGGCTTTGCCGACGCGGGCGAGGTCTGGCGGAGCGGCTATGACATGACGCCTGCGGCGTTTGCCGACGAGACCGAGCGGCTCTGGGGGCAGGTGAAGCCGCTCTATGAGCAGCTCCACTGCTATGTGCGGGCCAAACTCAATGCCAAGTATGGTGATGCCGTGGTTCCCAAGGACGGGAAGATTCCCTCGCACCTTCTTGGCAACATGTGGGCGCAGCAGTGGTCAAACATCTACCCGTTGGTGGAACCCTACAAGGGTGTTGCGAGCCTCGATGTATCGAGTTCCCTCAAGCGGTTGCGCGAGCAGGAATTTGCGCGGCTGAGGGCCGAAAACCCGAAGGTTACGGGGCCCGTCGAAGTGGCCGAACTGTCCTACAGGGCGGATGCGGCGATCTCGGTGAAGATGACGCGGATGGCCGAGGACTTCTATGTATCGCTGGGCATGCAGAAGCTGCCGGACTCGTTCTGGCAGAAGTCGCTGCTGACGCGACCGCGTGACCGCGAGGTCGTGTGCCACGCCAGTGCGTGGGACATGAACATGCAGGGCGACGTGCGGATCAAGCAGTGCATCGAGCCTGATGAGGATTCGCTCACCACGATCCACCATGAGCTTGGTCACATCTACTATGACCTCAGCTACAACAAGCAGCCACCGATGTTCCAGGCGGGGGCGCATGACGGGTTTCACGAGGCGATCGGGGACACGGTGACGCTGTCGCTGACGCCAGCCCACCTGAACAAGATCGGGCTTGTGCCGGCGCAGACGCTGGATCCGCAGGCGGTCGTCAATTCGCAGATGAAGTGGGCGCTGGACAAGATCGTCTTCCTGCCGTGGGGCAAGCTTGTCGACCAGTGGCGCTGGAAGGTGTTCAGCGGCGAGATCAAGCCGGCGGATTACAATTCAGCGTGGTGGAACCTTCGCGAGCAGTACCAGGGTGTTTCTGCCCCGGTTGCGCGCAGCGAGGAGGATTTCGATCCGGGTGCCAAGTATCACATTCCCGGCAATACGCCCTATACAAGGTACTTCCTCGCCTTCGTACTGCAGTTCCAGTTCCAGAAGGCGTTGTGCGATGCGGCTGGCTTCAAGGGGCCGCTGCATGAGTGTGATGTCTATGGCAACAAGGAGGCCGGGCGCCGCTTCATGGACATGCTCGAGGCGGGTGCCTCGCGGCCATGGCCCGAGACGCTCCAGCGGCTGACAGGCGGCACGGAGATGGACGGCTCGGCGCTGATCGAATATTTCCAGCCGCTGATGGGCTATCTGAAGGAGCAGAACAAGGGAAAGACCTGCGGCTGGGGAGGCTGACGCTTCCACGCCGTGAGGCATTCGAGGGGCGCCCGGGCGGGCGCCCCTTTGTCGTTCAGCGGGGTGCAGGAGCCGACGGGGTGGCGATCGTGTCGAGGTAGCCCAGGAACTCGTCGGCTTCTGACGCCGAGAGTTTCATGGGTGGCAGGCGGATTTCTGCCTTGTCATGCTCGGCGATGATGCCTGTCTGCAGTGCCTGGCGCAGCTGGTCGCGGCGCCAGCGCTGGCCGAGGTTGCGGAAGGGCTGGGCGCCGGGGTAGGGGCTTGTATCGTTCTTGCCGATGGCGTGACAGCGCGCGCAGTTCGCCTCGACCAGTGCCTGGCCGCCGCTGGTGACTTCGATCGAGCGCAAGTACGCGATCAGGCTGTCCACGGCTTCGGGGCGGAACTGGAATTGCGGCATCGGTCCATGGGCGACACGCATGCCCTCGGCGAGTTCGGTACTGAGCATTTCGGCGCTGTAGCGCTTCAGCACCGTCCGGAAAGCGGGCGCCTTGGGGTTCGCGCTGTTGCCGGTGCGCCCGATGGCGTGGCAGGAGGCGCAGTTCGCTTCGGCGATGGCACGGCCATCCTCTATGATGGCCTGGCTTTCAGCCGTTTCCGCACCCTTGCCGTTGAAGCCCTGGTCATCGATGCAGGCCGCCAGGGCCACGGTGGTCAGCGTGATGGCGATGAGGTGTCGGATGCCCATGGTTCCTGCCGATCCTTGTGCTTGTGTTAGGACGCCGTCGGTTCCGGCCGTCATCGCCAAGCATGGCATGCTTGCACTTGCGGTCGGCCGCTCCCTTGACCCAAATCAACCGGGCGAGGGATAGAACAGATACAACAAAGCAGCTTGGCGCCGTAACCCACATTGTTGGCGTGACCCGGGGCCATGTGGCTGCTGCGCGGCGGGCGGGATCTAGTCCCTGCGTTTCTGCAGCGAGCGCCCCTTCCCGATGGCACCCGACCCGAACCGGTCCCTGACCTTGTCCATGGCCCGTTCGGCTGCATCCTTGCGACGCGCTTCAACGTCGATGAGGTCGGCCTCGTCGCATCTTGTTTCCGGCACGAGGCCTGAAAGCCCCACGCCTACAAGGCGGTACCGCGTGCCGCGGGCCTCGTTCGCGAGCAGCCGGCAGGCGGCTTCGTAGAGGCGGTGTGCCAGAAGCGTGGGGCGCTCGAGGGTCGAACGCCGCGTGATGGTCCTGAACTGGGTGTCCTTCAGCTTCAGGGTCACGGTTGAGCCGCCTGTCGCGGCGGCCTTGGCGCGGGCGGACACTTTCTCGCACAGGGGCCACAGAATGGCCTCGAGTGCCTCCCGGCTTGCGATGTCCGTATCGAGCGTCGTCTCTGCAGATATGGCCTTTGCGGGTGTACGCGGCTCGATGCGCCTTTTGTCGTCGGCATGTGCCAGCTGCCAGATCCACGCGCCGCCTGATCCGAAGCGCACGGAGAGTTCCTTCAGGCTGCGGGCCCTGATGTCGGCGATGGTGTAGATGCCTTCACGGGCCAGCGACTGGGCGAAGGCGCGACCGACACCCGGTATCAGCGTCGCGGGGCGCGGGCCGAGGAAGGACAAGGCTTCGGCGCGGCCGATGACAAAGAAGCCGCGCGGCTTGTCGATGTCGGAGGCTATTTTCGCGAGGAACTTGTTGAAGCTGAGTCCGATCGAGACGGTAACGCCGATCTCGTCCTCGATGCGCCGGGCGAGGCGCACGAGGGTCTGGGCCGGCGATGCGCGGTGCAACCGTTCGGTACCGGTCAGGTCTAGGAAGGCCTCGTCGAGCGAAAGCGGTTCGACGAGCGGCGTGACCGCGAGCATCAGGTCGCGGATCTGGCGGCTGACGGCCTGGTATTTCTGCATGTCGGGCCGGATGACAATCGCATCAGGGCAGGCGGCGAGTGCCTTGAACATCGGCATTGCCGACTTCACGCCGAATGTGCGGGCGATATAGCAGCAGGTTGCCACGACGCCGCGCCGGCCGCCGCCGACAATCACGGGACGGTCGGCGATCGCCGGGTTGTCGCGTTTCTCGACGGACGCATAGAAGGCGTCGCAGTCGAGGTGGGCGATCGAGAGGTCCTGGAGTTCTGCATGGCCCAGCAGGCGGGGGCTGCGGCACGCCGGACAGCGCCGCGGGGCGGGTTCCGGCAGAAGCTGCACACAGTCCCTGCACAGGGCGGGCATGGCGGTACCTAGGCGGTGGTCATGGCCTGCCGGATCCAGTCCGCGGCCTCGGGCCAGGTGTCGAGCCGAGCATGGGCATGGGGGCTTGGGCCGATCAACCGAGCAAGGCGCGCGTCGGCGACGAAATGGAGGCGCCAGACATGCGGTGCGACGGCAGCGACCGAGGCATGGTGGGGCGGCAGGTCGTCGATGAAGACGACGGGGGCACGCATGTGCCCGATCATGGGCTTGATGACATCGCCCTTGGGGCCGCTGCCTGCGATCACGGGGTAGGCCATGCCGTGACGTGCGAGGTTCTGGGCCCTGGCCTCGCGCGCGGCGGCGGGCAGGTTCGACAGGATGATGACCTGGGCCTGCGACCCGAGTGCGGCCAGTGCGGCGGCGGCTCCGGGGACAGGATCAAGATGCGCGGTATCGGCTGCGAAGAAGTCCTCGATGAGGCGCGAGACTTGCGCGTCGGCGAT
The DNA here is from genome assembly GCA_018969785.1 of Alphaproteobacteria bacterium. Taxonomy (GTDB): domain Bacteria; phylum Pseudomonadota; class Alphaproteobacteria; order Micropepsales; family Micropepsaceae; genus SZUA-430. The sequence goes on along the minus strand of JAGWXR010000003.1, from coordinate 12,149 downwards.
GGTCTGTCCCGTCGTCCGGTGGCGTACGTTTCCGTGGATGCGAAACGAGACGAGGTCGAGTTCGAGGTCCTGCCGGGCAAGGAAACGCTCCAGTCCCTTGATGAATTCGACGAGGACCTCGTCCGCATCGCAGATGATGAGGGGTTGGGCCGGGTCGATGAGGAGGGCGTCTACCATGCGGTTGATCCATGGGGGTCGAGCGTTGCGAAGGCCGCGAGGAGTTGTCCGGGCTTCAGGCCTTCATCCTCCGAGAAGGTGCGGGCAAGTGATTCGTCTGCAGCCAGGTGCCCAAGGGCGGCGGCGAGAATCACTTCGTCGGTGCTGCGGGCCTGCAGCGCGTCGGGATCAAGTCCGCTCGCCGTTAAGAAATTCTGGATGTCGCCGGGCCGATTGGCGAGGAAAATCAAGGCCCGCTCGGCAATGTCGATGGCCAGTCTGCGTTGCATGGCGGCGGCTGTCCCAATTTGACCGACTTCGGTTGCTTTTCTTTGCAGGCTTTGCGGTAATCCGAAAAGGTTATTTAACATTGTTCGGGTGAAATATGACGCGAAAAACCAGATCCTTGCACCGGGGGTGCGGATGACAAGGACGCAGGAACAGGGAATGGGGGCCGAGGCCACCCGTTCGGAGGGCATCATGGACGCAAGCACGAAGACGGTTCTGATTGTCGAAGACAACGAACTCAACATGAAGCTGTTTCATGACCTGCTCGACGCGCATGGCTACAGGACGATCCAGACCCGTGACGGACTTGAAGCGCTTGACCTTGCGCGCAAGCACTCGCCGGATCTGATCCTGATGGACATCCAGTTGCCGGAAGTCTCCGGGCTGGAAGTGACGAAGTGGCTCAAGGAAGATGGTGAGCTGAAGCAGATCCCGGTGATCGCCGTGACGGCGTTCGCCATGAAAGGTGACGAAGAGAAGATCCGCCAGGGCGGCTGCGAGGCCTATATCTCGAAGCCGATATCGGTCATGAAATTTCTGGAGACGGTCCGCAAGTTCCTGCGCTAGAGAGAAAAAGAATGACCGCGCGCGTCCTTGTCGTCGATGACATTCCGGCCAATGTAAAGCTTCTCGAAGCCCGCCTTGGTGCGGAATATTTCGACGTGTCGACGGCAAACTCCGGCGAGCAGGCGCTGGCCCGGATCGCGAAGGAAGCGCCTGACATCGTCCTTCTCGATGTCATGATGCCTGGCATGGATGGCTTCGAGGTTTGCCGCCGGATCAAGTCGAACCCGGAGTCGGCGCATCTGCCGGTGGTCATGGTCACCGCGCTTGACCAGATCTCGGACCGCATCCAGGGGCTCGAGGCGGGTGCCGACGACTTCCTGACAAAGCCGGTCAACGACCTTGCCCTGTTCGCCCGTGTGCGCAGCCTGGTTCGCCTCAAGACCATGGTTGATGAATTGCGCCTGCGCCAGGCGACTGGCGAAAGCATGGGGCTCGGAGAGGCCGCAACGCGATCGTTCAACGAGCCACCCGGTCGCGGACGCATCCTCGTCGTCGAAGACCGCGAGCAGAGTGTCTCGCGGGTCCGGGACAACCTGGCCGATGACCATGACATCGATGTCGTCTCGCAGACTACCGAAGCCGTGGTTCGCGCAAAGGGAGGCGATTATGACCTCGTCATCGTGAGCCTTGCGCTCGACAAGCAGGATGGCCTGCGCTTCTGCGCAACGCTGCGAAGCCTGGAGGCGACGCGGCAGACGCCGATCCTCGCGGTCATCGACGAGGGCGATACGAAGCGCATGGTGCGCGCGCTCGATATCGGCGTGAATGACTATCTCATGCGACCGATCGAGCGCCACGAACTGTGTGCGCGCGTGCGAACGCAGTTGCGTCGCCGGCGCTACGCCGAGCGCCTGAAGCAATCCCTGCAGCTGAGCCTCGAGCTTGCGATCACCGACCAGCTGACCGGGTTGTTCAACCGTCGCTACATGTCACGCCACCTGAGCACGCTGCTGTCCGAGGGGGCCAAGCCTGTCTCGTTCCTGATGCTGGATGTCGATTTCTTCAAGCAGATCAACGACACCTATGGCCACGACGTGGGCGACGAGGTGCTCAAGGAGTTCGCCAACCGCATCTCGGCGAATGTGCGGGGTATCGACCTTGCGTGCCGGTTTGGCGGGGAGGAATTCGTCGTCGTGATGCCCGACACCGACCTCAGCTTTGCCTATCTCGTGGCAGAGCGCCTGCGGCAGTCGGTTGCCGATGCGCCGTTCGTTCTCAACGGTGAGAGCCGGCAGTTGCCGGTGACGATCTCAATCGGGGTGGCGGCCAGCCAAAGCGGCGATACGCCCGAGGCGCTGCTCAAGCGCGCCGACAAGGCGCTTTACAGGGCAAAGCGCGAGGGGCGAAATCGCGTCGCGGCTGACGCCGCCTGACGGCTGATTACTTGATCTTGCCTTCGACGTACTCGACGTGCTTGCGCACGACGGGGTCGTACTTGCGGACCTTGAACTTGTCGGTCATCGTGCGCGAGTTCTTCTTCGCCACGTAGAAATGGCCCGTTCCTGCCGAAGAGTTCAGGCGGATCTTGATGGTTGTTGGCTTCGCCATGGCGGTCTTCCGTCAGGTGTCTGTGCCGTCCCAATGTCGGGCCGGGTTTCAGGAGGCCGCAAAACTACTCATTGGCGGGGGGAAGTCAACTGCCTGCCGGGGTGCGGAAGGTCGCGGCCCGCCATCCGGTGACGGCGACAAAAACCGCGGGAATCAGCGCCAAAACGATCACAAGGCCATGCGGGTTCCACAGATCCATGGCCAGTCCACCCAGCGAGGGGCCGACCATGGTCCCTGTTGCGTAAATGATGGCGAAGGCCGAATTGGCGGCGGCCAGCTCGCCCCCACGGAACCTGGCACCGAGGTGGGCGAGGCCCACGGCGTAGATCGCCGAGATCACGCCGCCCCAGAGCAGCACGATCCCCAACTCCCATGGACCTATGGCCCGGATCAGCGGCAGGAACGCCGCGGCTGCGATGCAGGCAACGCCGCAGCCGATCAGCACATGGCGCCTGTCGGTCTTGTCGGCGAGCCAGCCGATGAAGGGCACAAGCAGCATGTTGCCGAGGCCGAGGGCCCCGATGAGCAGGGTGGACTGGGTTTCTGCGATCCCCTGTCGTACGGCATAGATGGCGAGGAAGGCACCCGCGCAGGCCTCGACAGCCCCGTAGCAGAGCGCGGCAGCTGCGGCCGAAGGCGAGGAGAAGACGAAGCCGAACATGGCCCCGGCCTTTGCATGTTCGATCACGGGTACCAGCCGGCGCGCGACAACGAGCAGGGGGATGAGTGCGGCCAGCATCGTCACGGAGCCTGCAATGAAGGGCGACCAACCCTGGGTCCCCAGCCCCTGGATGATCCCGGGCCCCATCGCGAAACCAGCGGAGAAGATGGCGGTGTAGACCGCGATCAATCGTCCGCGCATGCGTTCGGGGGCGATCTGGTTGATCCAGACCTCGCTGGCGACGAACAGGCCCTGCAGTGACGCATTCAGGATGAACCGAAAGAGGAACCATAGCAGGAGGCTATCGGCGGCCCTGAACCCGATCAGGCAGGCGGCTGCGATTGCGTAGCAGGCGACAAGGAAGCGGATTGTTCCAAATCGCGCGGCCAGTGCCGGAATGAAAGGTGTGACAATGATCATCGCGACGGCGCCGGTCATGACATTGGCGCCGATCAGCGTTGCCGACACCCCGTTGCGCTCGAGCAGGAGCGAGAACAGCGGCAGTGACAGTCCCATGCCAAGGCCGTTGGCAAAGATGCAGGCGTAGACCGCACTCAGGCTTCGCCTGAGGTCGCGCGGTGAGAGGCTGTCCGGCGTCATGCGGGACGGACGGGCTTGTTGCGGCGATAACGGAAAAAGGGCGTGGTGCGGGTAGCGCCGGTGTCTGTCGCAGCCAGTTCCGCCAGCACGAAACGGGTCACGTCGACGGCCGGAAATTCGCGTGCGACATGAAGCGGGTACCAGTCGAGGCCGAGGAGTTCGCCGTTCTCGCGGATCTCTCCGGTGAGCTCCTCGCCGTCTGCAAGAAAGAACCGCGCATGGAAGCGCACGGGCGCTGAAGTCGGCGTGATCGCGCGCCCCAGGAACCGAAGCCGGTCGTGCGCCGGTGCGAGGCCTGCGCGCACGAAATCGGACCAGGCGCCCTCGTTGCTGCCCGGGTGACCCGAGCCGGCGAGAAGGAGACCCGTCTCCTCGTAGGTTTCGCGGATGGCGGTCGTGGCGAGGCCCTGGGCCATCGCCGGGGTGCAGCCGCCGCGGCTGCAGAGCTCGCGCATCGTGTCGTCACTCAGCGGCGCGCTGGGTGCGATGCGTGTGTCCCCCCTGTCCAGCCGCCCGCCAGGAAACACCCAGGCTTCGCCGAACACGGCGCGCGCCGGACGCCGGCCCATCAGCACGTGCAGCGCACCGCCGATCCGGCGCGTCAGCACGAGGGAGGCTGCGTGCCTTGGCTTGACGGGTTTTTGTTCCATTCGGGCTTGCTTCCGGGGTCCTCAGGCGTCCGGTGTAGACGACGGGGTGGCCCGGAGGCAATGCGGCGGGTTTTTCAGATGCAGACGCTGGCCAGCGGCGGAAGGCCGTTGAAGGCGATGCTCGAGTATGTCGTCGTATAAGCGCCGGTCGAAAGGATAAGCACCCGGTCACCTGCCTTGAGCGCTGTCGGAAGCCGATAGTCGGCCTTTTCGTAAAGGATATCCGCGCTGTCACACGTTGGCCCGGCGAGGACCACGGGTGCGGCCTCGCTGCCGTCATGCGACGTCAGGATGCGATAGCGAATGGCTTCATCCATGGTTTCGATCAGGCCGTGGAACTTGCCGATGTCAAGGTAAACCCAGCGGCGGGGATCGTTGCCACCCTTGTGCGACACGAGGACGACCTCGGCCTGGATGACGCCGGCGTCGCCCACGATGTAGCGCCCCGGCTCGACGATGATGTCGAGTGTCCTGCCCGGGAAGTGCCGGCGGATGGCGTTGCGGATTGCGCCTGCATAGTCGCTGATTTTGGGCACATCGCTGTGATAGCGCGAGGGAAAACCACCTCCGACATTGATCATCTGCAGGTCGATGTCGTGCGCAGCAACATTGCGGAACACCTCGCCGGCCTGTCCGATCGCCACGTCGAACTGGTCATGGCGCGTTTGCTGCGACCCGACATGGAAGGACACGCCCCATGGCACGAGGCCGAGGTCGCGTGCCTGAACGAGAAGGTCTTCCGCCATGGGGCGCTCGCAACCGAACTTGCGCGACAGCGGCCATTCTGCCCCCTCGCTGTCGACGAGGATGCGACAGAACACACGGGCGCCGGGTGCTGCATCGGCCAGCTTGCGGAGTTCTTCCTCGCTGTCGAAGGCAAAGAGGCTCACGCCGCGCGCGTGGGCGGCGGCGATGTCACGCTGCTTCTTGATCGTATTTCCAAACGAGATGCGGGCGGGATCCACGCCAAGGCGCAGGCACATGTCGATCTCGCCGATGCTGGCGGTGTCGAAGCTCGAGCCCCGGCCTGCGAGGCGCGACAGGATCTGGTCGGCCGGATTTGCCTTGACGGCATAGAACACCTGCGCCTCGGGCAGTGCTGTTGCAAGGTCGTCATAGTTCCGGGCGACGAGGTCGACGTCGACGACGAGGCAGGGCGAGGGAAGCGTCGCTGTCTTCAGGTATTCAGCGATGCGCGGCGACAGCCCGCCGCGTTCCGCAGGCGTGTTCGCCGTTGCTGCCGTCGTGGCCGGTGCTTCATTCGTGCCTGGCAGGGAATCGAAACGGATCTTGCGGGCGCGGGCGCCCCTTGCACTGGCCAACATCGTCAACACCCTTTTGGACCCGGCGCGTGCCGGCTTGATCGAAAAGGACGCTTCCGTCGTTGCTTAACCTGCAAACAGGGCCAGTGGCACGTGCGTTATGCGTCTTGAGAGAGGAGAGGAGATAATCCTTGCCGTCCGGTTTCGCAAGAGAAGTTTTTCTTCTTTCCGCCATCAGCGTTAGCGGCGCTTGCCGCGCCTCACACCCTTGAAGCCGCCGCGCGCGCCGCGCCTCAGGCCTGGCGTGTTTGCCTTCGGGGCGCCTGCGGTTCCACCTTCGACCAGTGCGAAGCGCAAGCCGCCCGTAAGCGGCGTCGCTTCGTCGACGCGCACCCTGACCCTGTCACCGAGGCGGAAGGTCAGGCCTGACTTCTCGCCGACAAGGGCGTGCGTGCGCTCGTCATGGTGGAAAAACTCCCGCCCGAGCGAACGAACGGGAACAAGTCCGTCGGCTCCTGTCTCGCTCAGGCGGACGAACAGGCCAAAGCGCGTGACGCCGGAAATGCGGCCCGGAAACTCGGCGCCTACGCGATCTGACATGAATGCTGCGATGTAACGGTCGGTCGAGTCGCGTTCGGCTGCCATGGCGCGGCGTTCGAAGGCCGAGATGTCTTCGGCGGTGCGCGAGAGGCGGTCAATGTCCTTCTGGGTCAGTCCGCCTTCGCCCAGGCCAAAGCTGCGCACCAGACCGCGGTGCACGATGAGGTCGGCGTAGCGCCTGATCGGCGAGGTGAAGTGGGCGTAGCGTTTCAGCGAGAGACCGAAATGCCCGATGTTGTCGGGGCTGTATTCGGCCTGGCTCTGCGAGCGCAGCGTCACGACGCTGACCAGTTCCCGGTTGGGGGTGTCGGCCGCCGCCTTGAGGATGGTGTTCAGCATCGCTGTCGTGATTGTCTGTGCCTGCCCGAGATTGATCCCGAGGGTTTCGAGGAACTCGCCGAGTGCCTGGAGCTTTTCGGTCGAGGGTGGTGCGTGAACCCGATAGACCAAGGGACAGGCGCGCTGCTCGAGGGCCTCGGCCGCTGCCACGTTGGCCTGGATCATGAACTCCTCGATCAGGCGGTGTGCCTCGAGGCGCTCGCGCGTGCCGATGGACTTCACGCGGCCGTCCTCGCCCAGTTCGATGCGGTGCTCGGGCAGGTCGAGGTCAAGGGGGCTGCGACGGTCGCGGGCCCTGCACATGGCCTTGTAGCAGGCTTCGAGCGGCTTCAGCACTCCCTCGAGCAACGGTTTCGTGCGGTCGTTCGGATGACCGTCAAATGCGTCCTGCACCTCGTTGTAGGTGAGCCTTGCGGCCGATCGCATGAGGGCGCGCTCGAAGCGATGGGACTTCATGCGTCCGTCGGCGCCGAACCTGAAGTGACAGGCGATGATGGCGCGGTCCTCGCCTTCCTTCAGCGAACAGAGATCGGCCGAGAGATGTTCAGGCAACATGGGTACCACGCGGTCCGGGAAGTAGACCGAGTTACCGCGGCGCTGCGCCTCGCGGTCGATGGCGGAGCCAGGCTGCACGTAGTGGGACACGTCGGCGATGGCCACGATGGCCCTGAACCCGCCCTTGTTCTGCGGGTCGTCATCGGGCGCGGCCCAGACGGCGTCGTCGTGATCGCGCGCGTCGGGCGGGTCGATCGTCACCAACGGGATGTTGCGCAGGTCCACCCGGTTCCCAAGCTGGGGGCGGGCCGCCTTTGCGGCCTCATCAAGCACGGACTGGGGGAAGCTGTCGGGGATGCCATGTGCGTGGACGGCAATGAGGCTGATCGTGCGCGGTTCGGATGCCTTGCCGACGCGTTCAACGATCCGTCCCCGCGGCAAGCCCATGGTACGGTCCCGGGTGGCCTCGAGCACGACGATCTCGCCCTCGCGGGCGCCACCCATGTCGGCCTCCGGAATGAAGTATTCGTGGCGTGCCTTCCGGTCGACGGGCTCGACGCGACCGTTGCGGCCCATCTTGCGGAACATGCCGACCGCCCGGTTTGGCGTTGCACCAAGCCGCTTGATGATCTGTGCCGCGTAGGCCTTGCCTTCCGGGCGGAGGCGCACGAGGGCGCGCTCTCCGATCCCGAGGCTCAGCCCTTCGTCCCGGGTCTGATGGCCGGGTGCGAGCACGATAGGGGGTGGGGGCTCGTCGCTGTCCCACTGCACGGGGCGGCAGAGCATCTCGCCATCCGTGTCGACATCGGTGACCTCGACGACAGTGACCTCGGGCAGGTGGCCGGCGCGCAGGAGCTTCCTGCCACGTTCGCGCTTCAGTTCACCCTCGTCGGCGAGTTCGGCGAGAAGGCGCTTGAGTTCGATCTTGCTGTTGCCCCTGATGCCAAAGTGCCGGGCAATGTCGCGTTTTGTTGCTTCCGGGTTCTTCGACACGTAGTCGAGCAAGACTTCGCGCGAGATGAGGGCGTCATCTTTCAACTGGGCGGTGTGACGCTGCTTTTTCTTCACGTCGCTTCGGGTTCTTTCTTCTTCCGGGGCGCAGGCTTGCGGGCGGCCTTGGTCGGTTTTTCAGGCTCTGCGGCCTTTGCGCCCTTGGAGGCCTTGCCCGCGGTCGCAGCCTTTGGTGCCTTGGGCTCGGCCTTCGCCTTGCGCTTCTTCTTGCCGCCGCCGCCCTGCTCGGCGCGCTGGCGCAGCAGGTCTACGGCCTGCTCAAGCGTCACCGCCTGCGGATCGGTTCCCTTCGGCACGTTGGCGTTGGTCTCGCCGTCGGTGATGTAGGGGCCATAGCGGCCGTTCATGACCTTGATGGCAGCCTTGCTTTCGGGATGCTCGCCCAGTTCCTTCAGGGGCGCCGCCTTCTGGCGGCCGAAGGCTGCCTTGGGGTTTGCCTTCTTCTCGGCGAGCAGCGTGACGGCGTGGTTCAGGCCGATGGTGAAGACGTCGTCCTGTTCCTTGAGATTGGCATAAACGCCGTCGTGCTTGATGTAGGGTCCGAAGCGGCCGAAATTGGCCTCGATCGGCTTGCCGTCTTCGGGGTGCATGCCGATGGTGCGTGGCAGGGACAGGCGCTTCAGCGCGTCCTCGAGCGTCAGTGACGTTAGGTTCACGCCCTTTGGCGCACTTGCAGTGCGCGGCTTGGGGGCGTCCTTTTCCTTGCTCGCCTCGCCCAGCTGCAGGTACGGGCCAAAGCGACCAGGGCGCAGGGTTACGGCGAGGCCCGTGTCGGGATCGACCCCGAGCACGCGTGTTTCCACCGCATTCTCACCGCTGCTGGCGAAGGGCCTCGTGTAACCACACTTCTCCTCGCCTTCAGCGCCGTAGTTTGAGCAGCCAATAAAGGCGCCGTTACGGCCGAGGCGCAAGCCGAGCCGGCCCGTCTTGCAGAGCTTGCAGCGCCTGGGATCCACGCCGTCCGCGGGGACGGGGAAGATGTGGGGCCCGAGGACCTCGTCAAGCGTGTCAAGAACCTCGCGGATGCGCAGTTCGGAGATCCCTGCGAGGGCTGCATTGAAGTCGCGCCAGAAATCGGCCAGCAGTATCTTCCAGTTCAGCTTGCCTTCCGAGACCTGGTCGAGCTGGTCCTCGAGGCTTGCGGTGAAGTCGTACTCGACGTAGTGGCGGAAAAAGTTTGTCAGGAATGCGGTGACCAGCTGGCCGCGGTCTTCCGGTACGAAGCGCGACTTGTCCATCCGCACATAGTTGCGGTCGCGCAGCACCTGGAGCGTGGAGGCGTAGGTCGAGGGACGGCCGATGCCCAGTTCCTCGAGCTTCTTGACGAGTGAGGCTTCGGAGAAGCGCGGCGGCGGCTCGGTGAAGTGCTGCTCGGGCTTGACCTCGCCGACGGCCATCGTGTCGCCGGTCGATACCTTGGGCAGGCGGGCGCTGTCCTCGTCATCCTCGGGTTCGTCGCGGCCTTCCTGGTAGAGGGCGAGGAAGCCATCGAAGGTGAGGACCGAGCCCGTCGCACGCAGGCCGGTCCGGCCGTCGCGGCTCTCGATGTCGATGGTGGTGCGCTCGAACTCGGCGGCTTCCATCTGGCTTGCGACCATGCGCTTCCAGATGAGGTCGTAGAGACGGAGCATGTCGCTGTCGAGGCCGCGCAGGCTGTCGGGCGTGCGTTCGACATCGGTCGGGCGGATTGCCTCGTGTGCTTCCTGGGCGTTGCGGGTCTTGGACTTGTAGACGCGGGGGCTATGGGGCAGGTGGCGCGCCGAATAGCGGCTGGAGATGAGCTTGCGCGTCTGGGCAAGGGCCTCCGGCGCCACATCGACACCGTCAGTACGCATATAAGTGATCAGACCCACGGTTTCACCACCGATGTCGACGCCTTCGTAAAGGCGCTGGGCGACGCGCATGGTGTCCTTGGCGGAGAAGCCGAGCTTGCGCGAGGCCTCCTGCTGAAGGGTCGATGTCGTAAACGGCGGATAAGGATTGCGCCTTGCGGGCTTTGACTCGACGCTTGCCACCGAGAACTGGCCGGTCTCGACCGCCCTGCGTGCCGCAAGCGCGGTGGCTTCGTCGGGCAAGGAGAATTTCTCGAGCTTCTCGCCGTTGAGCTTGACGAGGCGCGCTTTCAGCGTGTCGCGCGAAGGGGTGTTCAGCAGGGCGTCGACGGTCCAGTATTCCTGTGCCTTGAAGCGCTCGATCTCGAGTTCGCGCTCGCAGATCAGGCGCAGGGCGACCGACTGGACGCGTCCGGCCGAACGCGAGCCCGGCAGCTTGCGCCAGAGGATGGGAGAGAGATTGTAGCCGACGAGATAGTCGAGGGCGCGGCGTGCCAGATAGGCATCGACGAGTTCCTGGTCGATCTGGCGCGGGTGGGCCATGCCTTCCTGCACGGCGGTCTTCGTGATGGCGTTGAAGACGACGCGCTCGATGGCGACATCCTTCAGGGCCTTTTTCTGGCGCAGCACTTCGAGAAGGTGCCAGGAGATTGCTTCGCCCTCGCGGTCAGGGTCGGTTGCCAGGATAAGCTTGCGGGCGCCCTTGACTGCCGAGGTAATTTCGTTGAGGTGCCTCGCTGCGCGGTCGGCGATTTCCCAGGACATCTCGAAATCCTGGTCGGGCTTAACGGAGCCGTCTTCTTCTGCGAGGTCCCGCACGTGGCCATAGGAAGCGAGCACCTTGTAGTCGGCGCCCAGATATTTATTGATCGTCTTGGCCTTTGCTGGCGACTCCACGATCACGACGTTGCTGGCTGGCACTTGCGGGTTCGATCCTTGACTTGGGGCCCCATTTGGGGGGCGGACAGTGGTCCAATCCCCGGTCCAAAGTCAACCGAGCGTGAGAAGATGTTAGAAAAGCGTCGCTAAAAAATATTTAAAATCAATGAATTAGTTGGTTAGTGGGTCTTCAGGATGAGACGCGTTGACCTGGATGACGGGTTAACAGGCCTGCGAACTCAAGGTCGAGAATTGCAGCTGTGACTGCTGCGGTTGGCGCGCCCGTCTGCCGGACCAGTTCGTCGGTCTCGACCGGCGTGGTGCCCAATCTTGCCAGGATTTCAGCCTGCAGTTCCTCGAGCGAGGGTGGGGGCGGCCGGTCGCGCGTCTGTTCTGGCTGGGGAGGGCGCTGGCGCGCGGTTTCGAAGGAAAGTGCCATCATCACATCGTCTGCCGTTTCCGTCAGGATGGCCCCTTGGCGCAATAGCGCGTTGGTGCCGGTTGCGCGGGGGTCAAGCGGGGAACCCGGTACGGCGAAAACATCGCGGCCCTGCTCGCCTGCGAGGCGAGCCGTGATGAGCGAGCCTGAATTCAAGGTCGCCTCGACGACGAGGACGCCATGGGACAGACCCGAGATGATGCGGTTGCGGCGGGGGAAATGCTGCGCGGTGGGTTGCTGGCCGCAAGGCACTTCACTGACCAGAAGTCCTTCGTCGGCGATCTGCGCGTGAAGGCTTTCGTTTTCCGGGGGGTAGACAATGTCGAGGCCGCCGGCCATGACCGCGATCGTGCCCGTCGCGAGCGCGCCCCTGTGGGCTGCCGTATCAATGCCGCGGGCGAGTCCCGAGACGATGACGGGGCCGGCCGCTCCAATATCGGTTGCGATGTTTCGGGCATATCGCTGTCCGATGGCGGACGCATTGCGCGAGCCGACAATGGCCAAGGCCGGTCGGCCCAGCAACTCGCGGCGTCCCTTGACAATGATGAAGGGTGGCGGGTTTTCGGTGGCAGCAAGCAGGGCGGGGTAATCGGCTGCATCATGGGCCAGCATGGTTGCGCCCATGCGCCTCATTGCATCGAGTTCGCGTTCGATCGCGTCGCTTGCGCAGAGCCTGAGGTCCAGTCCCTTGCGCAGGCGCTGGCTGATGCTGCTCCAATGCGCGATTGCACGCCGCGCAGATCCGAAGCGCGCCAGCACGGCGTGGTACGTTGCAGGACCTACGGATACCGTTCTCAGCAGCCGCAGGCGCGCCAGACGCTC
>JAGWXR010000088.1 GCA_018969785.1 Alphaproteobacteria bacterium | reverse complement strand
CCATGTCCGAATACAATTACCAGGCTCGTCACGCATCCCCCGCGGGCGTTGACGCGCAGGCAATCGATCAGGGCCTCCGGGCCTACATGATCAGCGTCTACCAGTACATGATGGTCGGCCTGGCCCTGACCGGCATCGTCGCCTACGCGACGTCGGCAACGCCGGTCCTCTTCAACGCGATCTACGGCACGCCGCTGGTCTGGGTCGTGATGCTGGCGCCCGTCGGCATCGCCTGGTTCGGCTTCGGCATGATCGACCGCATGTCGGCTGCCGCCGCACAGATGATGTTCTGGGCCTTCGCAGGCATCATGGGCCTCTCGCTCGCCTACATTTTCCAGGTCTACGTCGCCGCCGACATCGTGCGCGTGTTCTTCATCACCGCCGCGACCTTCGGCGCGCTCAGCCTCTACGGCTACACAACGCCGCGCAGCCTCAGCGCCTGGGGCTCGTTCCTGTTCATGGGCGTCGTGGGTCTGCTGATCGCCTCGATCGTCAACATCTTCATGCAGTCCGACGCACTCACCTTCGCCATCAGCCTGATCGGCGTGGTCGTCTTTGCGGGCCTGACCGCCTACGACACGCAGCAGATCAAGGAGATGTACTTCGAGGGTGACGACGGCGAGACCGCCGGCAAGAAGGCCATCCTCGGCGCCCTCCGGCTCTACATGGACTTCATCAACCTGTTCCTGATGCTGCTGCGCCTTTTCGCCAACCGCGAATAACCGGCACCATCGAACCACCACTGCACAACCTCACCCCGGGCGCCGAAAGGCCCCCGGGGTTTTTTCTTGCCCGCCCGGTCTGTGCTAGACAGGGGCGCATGTCCTGCACGCGTGATGCCTTCGGCCTGGAAGTCACCAACGCCGCCCCCGAAACGGTGGCGGCACTCGACACCTTTGGCCACGAATGGATCGCCTACGGGCCAGACCTCGGCGGGGTCATCGCCGCGGCGACCCGGGATCCCTCCTGCCGCCTCGCGACGGCCTATGCAGCGCTCCTGCACATGTCGCTCGAGGCGGCCGAAGGCCATGCTGCCGCGCATCCCTTCCTTGCCCGCCTGCACGACGGGCAGGGCCCCCTGACCCCGCGCGAGCAGGCCATCCTCGAGGCTGCGCTTCACTGGGGCGCCGAGGCCTATGGAGCAAGCCTTGCGGCCTTCGAGCGCGCGGTCAGCCACGCTCCGGGCGACATCGTGGCCGCCAAGTGGGGCCAGTATCTTGCCTTCAACCTCGGCGACGCAGGCGCCATGCTGCGCCTCGGCCAGGCCGTCGCCACGACACGTCCCGACATCCCCGAATCCTGGGGCATGCTCGCCTTCGCAAGGGAACAGTCCCACGACCTCGGGCGCGCAGAAGCCGCCGCCCGCAAGGCCCTCGCGATGAAGCCATCCGAGGCCTGGGCCCAGCATGCGCTCGCCCACGTCTTCGAGACCACGGGCCGCCTCGACGAAGGCATCGCGATGCTCGAAGCCGCAGCCCCGGCATGGGCCACCCGCTCGATCTTCATGGCCGGGCACAATTACTGGCACCTCGCGCTCTTCAACCTCGACCGCGACGATCCCGCCCGGGCATTGGCCATCTGGGACACGCATCTCTGGGGCCGCTGGCCCGAATTCGCGCAGGAGCAGATCGGCGCCATCTCCCTTCTCTGGCGGCTGGAACTGCGCGGCGTGGACGTGGGCAATCGCTGGCAGGCCGTCGCCGCCCATGTCGCCGCCCGCGCCGACGAGCACCTCTGGCCCTTCCACGACATGCACTACGTCCACGCCCTCGCAAGAAACGGGGACATGGAAAGGACCCGGACCTTTCTGCGCACCCTCGCGCAAAAGGCGGATGCCGCGGGCGGCGTCTGGTCCGCCGTCGCCGCGCCGCTGGCGGGCGCCATCGTCGATGCCGCGCAGGGCCGCTTTGCCGACGCCGCGACCGTCATGGAGCATCTCCTGCCGCAACTGCACCTCATCGGCGGCTCGCACGCCCAGCGCGATATCTTCGTGCAGGCATGGATCGATGCAGCGTTCAGGGCAGGGCAGTCCGCGCGCCTGCGCCCTGTCCTCGAAGGGCGGGCCCGTGCGCGTCCTTCTGTCGGGGTTCACCGCCGCGATCTGGGCCGTCTGGGTTGAACCTTGCGCCTATTCGACCGCGTGCGGCCGCCGTGGCTCCAGCACGCGCAGCACCTGCGCCAGGTCATGGCCGCGCTTCATGACAAGCCCGCCGCTCGCCACCACGCAATACATGCCCTGCCGGTTGCGAAGGGCCGGCCGCTTCTCGATCCGGTAAAGCGGCATCTCGGCCGTGTGCCGGAACACGGCGAACACCGCATGTTCGCGTCCGGCGCCGATGGCATAGTCCCGCCACTCCCCGGCAGCCACCATGCGTCCATAGAGGGACAGGATGGTCGAGAGCTCGCGACGGTCGAACATGACCTCTGCGCCGCGCTGGGACGCATCGCCCGTCTCGTCATTCCGCGGCTGCGGGCGCTCGTTGCCGCGGAACTGGATTATCGTGTCATCGACCATCAGGGCTTAAGTTTTCACCCGCAGGGCACGTTTGGCAAGCCCGTTCAGCGCCGGCGGCACATGAAAATGCCGTCGGCGATCGGCAGCAGGACCGTGTCGACCCGCGCATCCTTGGCAATCTTGGCGTTAAGGGCCCGCAGCGCCACCGTCTCGACCGACATGTCGGCCGGATCGCAGACCTGGCCCGACCAAAGCACGTTGTCGATCGCGATCAGCCCGCCCGGACGCACCAGCTTCAGAAGCGCCTCGTAATAGGTGTCATAGGAAGTCTTGTCCGCATCGATGAAGCCGAAGTCATACGTGCCCGCACGTCCCTCGCGGACGAACCTCGCCAGCGTCTCGCTGCCGGGTCCCACATGGCCCGCGATCTTGTGCGCCTGTCCGGCAGCCTTCCAGTAGCCCTGCGCCATCGCCATGTAGTCAGCGCTGACATCCAGCGCATCGACATGGCCGTCCTCCGGCAGTGCCAGCGCCACGCTGAGCGCGCTGTAGCCCGTGAAGGTGCCCACCTCGATCGCGCGCTTCACGCCCATCAGCCTTGCAATCATCGCCATGAAGGCGCCTTGCTCCGGCGCGATCTGCATCATGGCCGCCCGCCCGAGCGCCGCGGTGTCCGCGCGGCAGCGCGCCAGCACCGGATGCTCCCGGACGCCCGCCTCCACGGCATAGTTCAGCACGGCCTCGTCGAAATTGATGCCCTTGCGCACGGCGGTGGTCCTCCGGAAAGGTTAAGGCTGCGAAGATTGGCCGACCCGCTTGCATTCCGCAATGAACTTCGAAAATCTCCCCGCCAATGACAACACCATCCTTCACCTCCTTTCCGGGCGACCGTCCGCTGGGGGCCGCCATGGGCGCCGCCGGCGACATTGCCAGCTTCGTGGCCGAACTCCTGCGCCCGCAGCCCGCCCCGCCTCACGCCAACGTGCCCCGCGGCGATGGCCACACCGTGCTTGTGCTGCCGGGGTTCATGACCGGCGACTGGGCCACCCGCCGCCTGATCGAGTGGCTGCGCGACGCCGGCTACGACGCGCGTGGCTGGGGCAGGGGAACGAACTGGGGACCGACACCAGCCGCCCTCACGCGCTGCGCGGCGCTCGTGGACGAGGCCAACCGGCGGACCGGCCGCAAGGTCAGCCTCATCGGCCGCAGCCTCGGCGGGCTTTTCGCCCGCGAGCTGGCCAAGGATGCGCCCGCCAAGATAAGCCGCGTCATCACCCTGGGCACACCCGTGCGCTTCCCGATCAAGACCCCGCTCTCGCCCTTTGCCGAGACCATGTCCGGCGCCTTCGATCCGGGCTTCACCCGGCGCATGCCCGACCTCCTGCGCAATCCCCCGGTGCCTGTGACCGCCTTCTATTCACGCAGCGACGGCATCGTTCCCTGGCAGTCCTGCCTCCTCGACGAGGCACCGGGTGTCGAGAACATCGAGGTCGACAGCCCCCACACGATTATGGGATCGCACCCCGTCGCCATGCGCGTGATCGCCGAAAGACTGGCCCTGCCGGCCGCGTGAAGTCCGTACCCTGAATATCCATTCATCCCGCCGTCCCGAAGGCGTGATGCACGGCCATGATCGGGCCGCAATTCAGCCCTTGCAGGGCCGCTTTGAAGGGCCATCTTCAATCATACCGGTTGGCCCGGTGGTGCGGCGAAGGCCCGGACCATCAGCCCCCAGCCCCCTCGCGGCTTTATCCGCACCCCGGGCCAATCGCGGTCTTCATGCAAGCCTCGCATTTCCCCGAACTGGTGTAGAACTCCCTCGGACATGTTCCGAGGGAGTTTTTTCATGCGCCTGTCTGGAAGAGCCGCCATCGTAACCGGTGCAGGATCCGGCATCGGCCACGCCACCGCCCGCCTGTTTGCCGCCGAAGGCGCGCGCGTCCTTGCCGTTGACGTGCCTGGCAGGAACCTCGCTGCCCATCACGCCGGCACGCCCGGCATCCAGACGCTCGAGTGCGACGTCACCGGGCACGACGCCCCGGCCCTCATCGTCTCCACTGCCGTCACGGCTTTCGGCGCACTCGACATCGTGATGAACAATGCCGGCGTCTCCGGCCGCGAGTTCGTCGAGGAAATGAAGCGCGAGACCTGGGACCGCGTCCTCGCCGTCAACCTGACGGCACCGGCCCTCATCTGCCAGCAGGCGATCCCGCACCTGAAGAAGAGCAGGGCAGGCCGCATCATCAACGTGGCCTCCGTGATGGCCGAAGGCACCGATCTCGGCCTTGCCGCCTATTGTGCCTCCAAGGCGGGCGTCGCGGGCCTCACCCGCACGCTGGCCCTGGAACTCGGCAAGTTCGGCATCACCGCGAACTACCTCCTGCCGGGCGCCATCCGCACCGGCATGACGACCCCGCTCTGGGACGCGCGCCCCGACATCGCCGACATCTGGGCAAGGAAATCCCCCTTGCGCCGTCTGGGTGAACCCATCGACCTCGCGCGCGGCGCCCTGTTCCTCGCCTCCGACGATGGCGGCTTCGTGACGGGCCACGGGCTTCACGTGGACGGCGGCCTGATGCTGCGCGTCTGACCGGCCGCCAGGGGCAAAATCACCACTTGCGGCTGCAAGGGGTTTCTCGTATCGCTTGCCCGTCTTTCAGCTCGTTTTTTGGCGGGTTCACAAGCATTTCCATGATCATCATCGAAGACTTGGTCCGGCGGTTCGGAAACTTCACAGCCGTGGGCGGCATCTCCCTGCGTGTCGGGAAGGGCGAGGTGCTCGGCTTCCTCGGCCCGAACGGCGCCGGCAAATCCACCACCATGAAAATGATCACCGGCTTCCTCGCCCCCTCCGAGGGACGCATCTCGGTGTGTGGCCATGACGTTGTCGAGCAGCAGCTCGCAGCCCAGGCGACCATCGGCTACCTGCCCGAAGGCGCGCCGGCCTATCCCGACATGACCCCGCAGCAGTTCCTCGCCTTCATCGCCCGCGTGCGCGGCCTTGAAGGTGACGCGGCAGCAAAAGCCATCGAGGCTGCCGTTGCCCGGACCGGCCTGCAGTCCGTGCTCGACCAGCGCATCGAGACCCTGTCGAAGGGCTTCAAGCGCCGCGTGGGCCTCGCGCAGGCGATCCTCCACGACCCGCCCGTTCTCATCATGGACGAACCCACCGACGGCCTCGATCCGAACCAGAAGCACGCGGTCAGGAACCTGATCCGTTCGATGGCGGCCACCAAGGCGATCATCATCTCCACCCACATCCTCGAGGAAGTCGAGGCCGTCTGCACCCGCGCCATCATCATCGACAAGGGGCGCATCGTGGCCGATGGCACGCCGGCCGAACTCCTCGCCCGGGCGCCCTCGCGCCGCCTCGACGAGGTCTTCCGAACCCTCACCACGCCCGACGCCGAGATCAACGTGGAGGCCCGCTCATGAGCTTCTGGAACGCCGTCAACGCCATCTGGCGCCGCGAGCTCGCAGGCTATTTCGCAACGCCCGTGGCCTATGTCTTCATCGTCATCTTCCTGCTGGCCATCGGTTCTTTCACCTTCTACTTCGGCCAGTTCTTCTTGACCGGCCAGGCCGACCTCAGCGTCTTCTTCGGCTTCCATCCCTGGGTCTACCTGTTCCTCCTGCCCGCGATCTCGATGCGCCTCTGGGCCGAGGAGAGCAGGGCCGGCACGATCGAGCTGCTGATGACCCTGCCGGTGCCGGTCATGGCCGCCGTGCTCGGAAAGTTCATCGCCGCCTGGCTCTTCGCCGGCACCGCGCTGGCGCTGACTTTCCCGATGTGGGTCACGGTCAACTTCCTGGGCTCGCCCGACAATGGCGTGATCCTCGCAAGCTACCTCGGCAGCTGGCTGATGGCCGGTGCCTATCTCGCCATCGGCTCGGCCGTGTCGGCCATGACGAACAACCAGGTGATCGCCTTCGTGGTCAGCGTGGTGGTCTGCTTCATCTTCACCATCGCCGGCCACACCATGGTGCTCGACTTCTTCCAGGGCTGGGCCCCGACGCTGCTCGTCAGCACGATTTCCTCCTTCAGCTTCCTCACGCACTTCAACGCCATCATGAACGGCGTGATCGACCTCAGGGACGTCGTCTACTTCGCCTCCCTGATCGGGCTGTGTCTCTTCATCAACGCCGTCGTCATCGACCTGAAGCGGGCAGACTGAGCATGCGCTGGACACGGACAAGGATTGCAGCAGCGGCCACCATCCTGGCCATCGTCAGCTTCTTCGCGGTGAACATGACCTCCGAGGTCTGGTTCTCCAACGCCCGCGTCGACCTGACGCAAAACAGCCTCTACACGGTCAGCAAGGGCACGCGCGAGGTTCTCGAATCGATCCCCGAGCCGATCACGCTGCGCTTCTATTTTTCCGAAGCTGTCTCGGTGAAATATGCCGGCGTACGCTCGCACGGCGGACGTGTGCGCGACATGCTCCAGCGCTTCGAGAGCCTTTCGGGCGGCAAGATCAGGCTCGAGGTCATCGACCCCGAACCCCTGACCGAAGCCGAGGACCAGGCCGTCGCCCAGGGCATCACCGGCGCCCCGACACCTGCCGGCGAGAAGATCTACTTCGGCCTCGTCGGCACCAACATGGTCAATGGCCGCGAGGTCATCCCCTTCTTCCTCGAGGACCGCGAGCAATATCTCGAATATGACCTGACCAGCCTTGTGTACAGGCTGATCCGCGAGAAGAAGCCGAAGATCGGCATCGTCTCCAACATACCCTTCGACACCGGCGCCGGCGGCCTCGGTGCGGCCATGCAGGGCCAGTCGCGCTCCTACATGATCTACGAGCAGATCCGCGAGACCTTCGACGTCGTCTTCCTCGAGCAGGACTTCGACCGCGTGCCGGCCGACATCGACGTGGTGATGGTCGCCCATCCCAAGCCGCTCTCGCCGACCACGCAATACGCCCTCGACCAGTTCATCATGCGCGGCGGCCGCGCCATGGTGTTCCTCGACCCGCTGTCCGAGATCTCCATGCAGGCCGGCCCCTCGGGAGAGACCCTCGAGGGTTCGACCGAATCCTCCGCCGCAAGCATCGACACACTCATGAAGTCCTGGGGCGTGTCGGTCCCGGCCGCCAATGTCATCGGGGTGCGCGACCGTGCGCTGCGCGTGCAGTTCGGCAGCGATCTTGCCGACTATGTGGCCTGGATCGCCCTGACAGCCGGCGAGATGGACCGCTCCGACCTTGTCACCGCGGACCTGACCGACCTCAACCTCGGCACGGTCGGCTCGATCCAGCATGCCAGGGGCGCCACGACGACACTGTCCCCGCTTCTTCAGACAACGGCGGACTCGATGGAGATCCCGGTATCGAAAGTGCAGGGCGCGCCGAATCCGAATGTCCTGCTGCGGGACTTCGTGAAGTCCGGCAAGGTCTTCACCATCGCTGCCCGCATCGGTGGCCCGGTCAAGTCGGCCTTCCCGGCTGGCGCCCCGCCGCGCGGCCCTGCCGACAAGCCGGAACAGGCCCCGCTGCCGGCGCACATCGCCGAGGCGAAGTCGGTCAACATCGTGCTCGTCGCCGACAGCGACATCTTCAACGACAGTTTCTGGGTCCAGACACAGGAACTCCAGGGCCAGCGCGTGGCCGTACCGGTGGCCGGCAACGCTGTCTTCGTGCTCAACGCGCTCGAGAACCTGACAGGCTCCGCCTCGCTGATCTCGCTGCGCTCGCGTGGCACGTCGAACCGGCCCTTCGAGGTGGTCAACGACATGCGCCGCCGGGCCAACCAGCAGTTCCTCCTCCAGGAGCAGGCCCTGCAGGAGCGCCTGACCCAGACGCAGGCCAAGCTCGCCGAGCTTGAAGGCAAGCGCAACGCGCAGGCCCGCCCCGGCCAGGCCCAGCCGCAGGAAATGCTCTCGCCCGAACAGGAAGCCGAGATCGAGAAGTTCCGCACCGAGCTGGTGGAAACCCGCAAGGCCCTGCGCGACGTCCAGTTCAAGCTGCGCCGTGACATCGACCGCTTCGGCACCTGGCTCGCCGCGATCAACATCCTCTTCATTCCACTCCTCATCGCCGCGACAGCCTTCCTGCTCTGGCTGTTCGGCCGGGGTCGCAAGACGGCAGGAGGCAGCAAGTGAACACGTCCGCAAAGTCGCCCTTGGTTCCGGTTCTCGAGCGTCGCATCCGCGCGCTGGCCTATCTGGCCGCCGTCACGGGCCTGCTCGTGGTCTTCGCGATCATCGCCCAGTGGCAGCGCACGTCCGCCGGTCACACGGCCTTCGAGGCGGTCTCCATGTTCCCCGGCCTCGAGGGCAAGGCCGAGGCCGTGGCATCGATCGAGGTCGAATCCAGGTCGGGCGCCTTCACGGTCAGGCGCGATGCCGCGGGGAAGTGGACCATTCCCGAAAAGGG
>JAGWXR010000087.1 GCA_018969785.1 Alphaproteobacteria bacterium | reverse complement strand
GCCGGTTGGCGCCGTTCTCGAGGCGCTCAAGTCCCGCCACGAGGGCGCGTCCGGCGGCACCCGGTTGGCTGTCGCGCCCAGGGCGGCGCAGAACCCGCCACCCGTCCGCGCCGAGACGACCGAGCTGCGCGGCACGCTTCCCTTCGGCAACACCAGCCCCGCCATGCCCGCGACAAGCAGCCTCGAGGCAGCCCTGTCGATGGACGGCATGGTCATGTCACCTCTTCTGGCCCAGATCCTGGCATCGGTCGATACGCTGCCGGGCTTCGCCCGCGCCTTCGGCCCGCTCGATGACGCGGACCAGCGCCAGCGCACAGCCTGACAATCCCGAGCGACGACTTGCTGCATGGTGCCTGCGGCCGTTTGCGGCCAGAAGGATCCGCCTACGCGACAGGATCAATGGCAGGCATCTTTCGAACCTGGTGGACCGTCTTTGCGGCCCTCTTGCTCATCCAGCTTGGCAACGGGCTGACGGGCTCGCTTGTCAGCATCGCGGGCGAGGCGCGGGGTTATCCGCCGCTGCTGCAGGGCATGATCCTGTCCGCCTTCTTTGCCGGCAGCATGGCGGGCGCCGCACTGACACCCCTGCTGATCCGGCGCACCACGCACGCCGCCGCTGCGGCCATGTTCACGCTGGCCCTTGCAGTCACCACGCTGGGCTTTGCGATGTCCGGCGACCCGTGGGTCTGGGTCTTCACGCGCATGCTCGCGGGCGCAGCCATCACCGGAATGTTCGTCACCGTGGAAAGCTGGCTCAACCTGAGCATCGTCGACGCCATCCGCGCCCGCGTCTTCTCGGCCTACATCTTCATCCAGCTCACCGGTCTCGCCGCCGGCCAGCTCCTGCTCGCGGGCCGCAGCGCAGGCGAGACCGCCCTGTTCCTTGTGTCAGCCGCGGCCATCGCGCTGGCAGCACTCTGCTTTCGTTCGGGCCGCACCGCGCACCCCCCGCGCGGCGAACCACGCCACATCGCCTTGCTCACGCTCGCACGCCGCTCGCCCCTTGGCACGAGCTGCATCGCACTGGCCGGCTTCAGCTGGGCAGGGTTGATGGCCTCGGGTCCGGCGACCCTGCAGATGCTGGGACTGAGTGATGTCGACAAGTCCCTGTTCATGGCGCTGGCCGTCGCCGGCGGCATGATCGCGCAAATGCCCGTGGGCTGGCTTGCCGACCACATGGACCGTAGCCGCGTGCTCCTGCTGCTCACCGCCACCGCCGCCCTTGCAGCCGCAATCCCGCTGGTGGCCGAAGGCAGCCTTGCGTTGTTCGCCGCCGCACTCGGCTATGGTGCGTCCACCTTGCCGCTCTATGCGATTGGCGTGGCGCGGGCCAGCGAAGTGCTCGACCAGGATGAACGCACGGCAGCCGCTGCCTGGATGATCATCCTCTTCAACATCGGCGCCGTCATCGCCCCGCTGGTGCAGGCCAACGCGACAGCCTCGTGGGGACCGCTCGCCTTCTTCGTGCTGCTGGCAATGCCCCAGGCCCTCTTTGCGCTGGCCGCGCTCGCGCAGGTCGCAAGGAAGCAGGAACCCCGGACCTAGCTGTCCAGCATGTCGCCCCAAACCGAATCCCGCGCCGCGCGCCATGCCTCGCGCTGCCGGCGCGAAACCGTCACGCGCTCGATCCGCCCCTCACGACAGAGGTCGAAATGCGCATGCCCGCCCGCCCGGATCGGACGCCGCACGATACGCCCGGAAAGCGTTTCCGGCGGTGCCGTGCGGGCGAGGGCAACATAGCTGAATTTCGCGCTCTCATGCGACAGCGTTCCCGACTTGACCGACCGGTGCAGTGCCGTGCGCTCGACCTGAACATCAAAGTGGCACCAGTCATCCCCTTGCACGGGGCAGCCAAGACCATGCGTGCAGGGCGCAACCGCGTGCCCCCCCAGGGACAGGATGAGGTCCCGCGCGGCGCGGATCGAGGCAAATCCCGGCTGTGTCCCCGGCTCGATCAGTACCAGCACGTCACCCGTGGCTTGCCACAGCGCAGTCACGACACCGGTCCGCCGGTCCGCAGGCAACTCGTTCAGCACATGGCTGGCCACCACCGCGTCATGGCGTGCGGAAGGACCCAGGCTGCCGGCGTCACCGGCTACAAAGTCAGCGTGAAGACCCACGGCGCCGGCGAGCCTGAGTGCCGTCGGCCGCCATCCCGCATCGCGCTCAAGCAGCGTGGCACGCAAGCCCGCCTGCATGGCCGCAAGCGCAAGGCTCGCCGTGCCGGGTCCCGCGCCCGAATCGAGAACCGTGCGAACCGGCCTGTCACCCATGCGCGCGCGCACCTGCGACCAGACGCGCGCCGCAACCGCATAGGTCGACGGGAATCGGACCGCGAGATAGGCCGACCTCGCCAATGGTGTCAGGTGAGCGGGAATCGAAAGGCCCGTCCGGTAGCTGTTTGATAAGGTTTCCGCAGCCGTACGCATCGCGGCGTGCGGATGGTCCGCAGTCTCGAGTGCCAGCGCGGCGGCCAAAGGGGCAGGCGGGTCGAAGGGCATAACGGTGTCTTAACCCGGTCTGGCTACTCTTTGCGGATGGCCATCGAGCATATCAGTCGCGATCCGGAAAGAAAGTCGGGTTTGAGCGCGCGCGACGTCGCCGCGCTGCTGGAAAACCCCTCGGCAGAACAGCGCGCCCGCATCTTCGCGCGCATGGCGCCCGACATCGACAGCGCGCGGCTCAGCCCGCAGGAATTGCAACTCGCGCTCGACATCATGCGCACGCTGGCCGCTGACGCGGAGCTCATCGTGCGTCGCGCCGTGGCCGAATCGATGAAGGCCTCGCGCCACCTGCCGCACGACGTCGCCCTGCGCCTCGCGCGTGACGAGGTCTCGGTGGCGGTGCCGGTTCTCGAGCACGCCTCAGTCCTCACCGACGATGACCTTATCTCGATCCTCGCCGACGGCGTCGGGGCCAAGCAGGTAGCCATCGCGCGCCGCCCGCAGGTCAGCGCAACGCTTGCGGCGGCGATCGTCGATACCGGCAACGCCGCCGCCGTCACGACGCTCGTGGGCAACACGGGCGCCGATCTGAGCGAACCCGTCCTGCAGAAAACGCTCGACCGCTACGGCCGCTTCGAAACGGTCAAGGGCGCCATGGTCCATCGCGAGCAGCTGCCCGTGACCATCGCCGAGCGGCTCGTGACGCTCGTGTCCGAGAAGCTCAAGCTGGCCATCGCGACCCGCCACAGCCTTCCCGCCAGCATCGCCAGCGAGATCATCCTCGACGCGCGCGAACGCGCAACGCTCACCCTCCTGTCTGATTCGCCCTCCGACGCGGACACCCGCGCGCTCGTGCAGCAACTGCACGCCAACGGCAGGCTCACGGCCTCGCTGGTGCTGCGCGCGCTGTGCTCGGGCGACCTCGAGTTCGTCGAGGAAGCCATGGCCGAGATCGCCGGGACCAGCGCCGAAAAGGCAAGCATCCTCATCCACGATGCCGGCAAGCTCGGCCTCAGGGCGCTGTTCAGCCGCTGTGAATTCCCCGAGGCGCTCTATCCGGCATTTCGCGTCGCCGTCGACGTCATCCACGAAACCTCACTGGACGGCGAGGGCCATGACCGCGAGCGTTTTGCACGCCGCGTGATCGAGCGGGTACTCACGCAGTACCAGGACCTGGACGGGGACGATCTCGACTATCTGCTTGGCAAGCTGCGTCGGCTCGAGGCGGCCTGAAGCAGCCGGGGCAGGGGACAGAATCGAAAGGCCCCGCCTGGACGCAACAGGCAGGGCCCTCTTCTCCCCTCGAACACGTGCAGGCGACTCGTCACCCGCGAATTCGATGCCCTCTTTTACCTCCGCCGGTTGAATGCGAAAGCCCCCCGCAGCACTTGGCAACGCCATCGTTGCATGAAGGCGACACCTCTGGGGCTGCAGGTCCGTATCGACCGGCCCGATTGACACCGCCAGGCGCGTGACCCATGCATGGCCATGGTGTCCCGGACCACAACCTCGAATAGGCCGAAGGGCAGGGTGGCAACCCGACAACCCGCCAGCCGCGCGCGCCTGCTCGCCGCCGCGCGGGCGCTCTTCGTCGAGCGCGGCTACCATGCAACGCGTCCCCAGGACATCTCCCGCACGGCAGGCCTCGGCCACGGCACCTTCTACCTGCACTTCGCCGACAAGCAGGCCTGCTTCATGGCCTTCGTCGAGGAAGCCCGCGCCGAGATCGACGCCGCGATCCTCGGCAACGCGGCAAAGGCGACGGACCTGCCCGGCCTCGTCGAGGCGATCCTGCTTGCAATCTACGACTACGCCGAGCGCCATCCCGGCGTGCTCGTCAGTGTCCTGTCGAACGAGGCCGTGATCGCCGCCGCCGGCAGCGGGAACTCGATCCTCGAGCGCTGGGGCGAGGAATGGGGCGAAAGGCTGAAACAGCAGGCGCGGCAGGGGCTTGTGGCGCGAGGCTACGACTTCGCCGTCGTCGGGCAGGCGGTTGTCGGGGCGATCCACCAGGCTTCGCTCGCGTCCTTCGAGCGCAGCAGGCCCAAGGCGGCGCTGGTCCGCAATCTGACGCGATTCATTACCCGGGCCCTGACACCCGAGGACTAGCAGGCCCCGCCGCCTGTGTTTCCGGTCACTTGTCCGCGCAGGAAAGAGCCCCCATTTGGTGTCATGCTGGCTTGGCGTGCTAGAATGGCAACACGTCGGCGCGCCATGCGCAGCAAGAAGGAGTTCGAACAAATGGACGGCTACTGGAACTGGGTCATCTTGGGCGTAATCATTCTGGTCGTGCTCTGGGTCATCGCGATCTATAACGGCCTCGTCGCGCTCCGGCAGCGGGCCAACCAGTCCTTCGCCGACATTGATGTGCAGTTGAAGCAGCGCCACGACTTGATCCCGAACCTTGTCGAGACGGTGAAAGGCTATGCCAGCCACGAGAAGAGCACCTTCGACGCCGTCGTCTACGCGCGCAATTCCGCCATGGCCGCCCACGGTCCCGCCGCGCAGGCCCAGGCCGAGAACATGCTCTCCGGCGCCTTGCGCCAGCTCTTCGCGCTGTCCGAGGCCTATCCCGACCTGAAGGCCAGCGCGAACTTCCAGCAGCTCCAGCGTGACCTCGGCGATGTCGAGAACAAGCTCTCCGCCGCCCGCCGCTTCTTCAACAACGCGGTCTCCGAGCTCAACACGGCCATCGAATCCTTCCCCGCCGTGCTCTTCGCACGCAGCCTGGGCTTCCAGCCGAAGGAATTCTTCGACGTGGGCGACGCCGACCGCGAGACGCTGTCGGCCCCGCCCCAGGTCAAGTTCTGAACGGCAAGGCTGGCTGTGGCCTGAGCTGATGAGCGCTGCCTACGGCCTCTACGGCCACATCCGCTCCAACAGGATCAGGTCCGCGATCCTGATCGCGGGCCTGTTCCTGCTGGTCTACCTGCTGGTCTTCGCCTTCAGCCTGCTGCTGAACGGCGTGATGATCGGCGACCAGGACCTCGACATCATCCTGTCCGAGACCCTCGCGCAGTGCCTGCAGCTTGCGCCCTTCGCGACCATCGCAACCGCCATCTGGGTCTTCATCGGCTATCGCTTCCACCAGCGCATGATCGACCGCTCGACCGGCGCGAAGGATGTGACCCGGGACGAAGAGCCCGAGCTCTACAACCTGCTCGAGAACCTCTGCATCTCGCGCGGCATTCCCATGCCCCGCCTTCAGGTGATCGAGACCGGCGTGATGAACGCCTATGCCTCGGGCATGAACGACAGGCAGTACCGCATTGCCGTCACCCGCGGCCTGATGCTGGCGCTTGATCGTGACGAGCTCGAGGCCGTCCTTGCCCACGAGCTGACCCACATCCGCAACGGCGACGTGCGCCTGATGGTCGTGGCAGTCGTGATCGCGGGCGTGATCACGCTGGTGGGCGAGATGTTCTTCCGTGCGCTGCGCCACATGCGTTTCAGTTCTTCATCGTCAGGCGGCAACCGAAAGGGCGGGGGTGGCGGCTTCATTGCCATCATCATCGCTTTCGTCATCATCGCGATTGCCTGGTTCCTGTCGCTCGTCATCCGCTTTGCCCTCTCGCGCTCGCGCGAGTATCTCGCCGACGCCGGCTCGGTCGAGCTGACCAAGAACGCCGACGCCATGATCCGCGCCCTGCGCAAGATCGAAGGCAGGTCCGAGATGCCGAACGTCCCCTCGGGCATCATGGAGATGTGCATCGACAACAGGCGCAATACCTTCGCCGACCTGTTCGCGACCCATCCCTCGATCGACCGGCGCGTGGAAAAGCTGATTGCGGTTGCCGGCGGCCAGGAAGCGCCGTCAGCATCCCCGCCGGCCTAGCCTGTTCACGCCGCCTGCGTGACGCCGATCGTACCCAGCCACGTCCCCAGGTCGGCCAGCGCGCGGCGCGACATGGCCTGCTTCTTGGCCCGACCGCGCTCCTTGCCCTTCACGCCCGGCGGCGGTTCCATGTCCGGGAACAGGCCATAATTGACGTTCATTGGCTGGAAGGTCCTCGCGTCGGCCCCTTCGGTGATGTGCGTGATGAGCGCCCCCAGCGCCGTCGTGCGCGGCGGCGGGACCAGCAATCCGCCCTGGCGCTGCGCGGCCGCCATGCGCCCGGCAACCAGCCCGATCGAGGCACTTTCAACGTAGCCCTCGACCCCCGTCATCTGTCCTGCAAAGCGCAGCCGTGGCTCGGCCTTCAGCCGCAGCTGTCCGTCAAGCACGCGTGGCGACTGGATGAAGGTGTTCCGGTGCAGGCCGCCCAGACGCGCGAACTGTGCCTCCTCGAGGCCGGGGATCATGCGGAAGATGCGCGTCTGCTCGCCATGCTTCAGCTTCGTCTGGAAACCGACCATGTTGTAGAGGCTGCCCAGCGCATTGTCCTGGCGCAGCTGCACGACCGCGTGCGGGCGCCGTCCGGTGTGCGGATCGGTCAGGCCCACGGGTTTCATGGGCCCGAAGCGCAGCGTCTCGGGCCCGCGCTCGGCCATCACCTCGATCGGCAGGCACGCCTCGAAATAGGGCGTGTTCTTCTCCCATTCCTTGAAGTCGGTCTTCTCGCCCGCCAGCAGCGCCGCGATGAAGGCCTCGTACTGTTCGCGGTCCATCGCACAGTTGATGTAGTCTGCGCCATCCCCGCCAGGGCCCGCCTTGTCATAGCGCGACTGGAACCAGGCCCGCGAGAAGTCGATGCTGTCCTTGTGCACGATGGGAGCGATCGCATCGAAAAAGGCGAGCGCATCCTCACCCGTGAGACGGCGTACCGCCTCGGCCAGCGGCGCCGACGTCAGCGGCCCCGTGGCGATCACCACGTTGTCCCAGTCCGGCGGTGGCAACCCGTCCACTTCCTCCCGCACGATCGTGATGCGCGGATGCTGCGCGAGCGCCGCTTCCACCTCGGCCGAGAATGCCTCGCGGTCGACGGCAAGCGCGCCGCCCGCCGGCACCTTGTGACGGTCAGCCGCGCGCATGATGAGCGATCCCGTCCGCCGCATCTCCTCGTGCAGCAGGCCAACCGCGTTGTTCTCCCAGTCATCCGAGCGGAACGAATTCGAGCAGACAAGCTCGGCCAGCCCCTGTCCCGTATGCGCGTCGGTCATGCGGTGCGGGCGCATCTCGTGCAGGATCACGGGGACGCCTGCCTGCGCGGCCTGCCATGCAGCCTCCGTCCCCGCAAGGCCACCGCCAACCACGTGAATGGGCTTCATCTTGTCTGTCATGGTCCGTCCGTCAGCCCCAGATCGCCGGCTTGCGCTGGATCCAGGGATGCGCCTGCTCGAGCTGGCCGGCAAGGCGATAGAGCGTCGCCTCGTCGCCCCAGCGGCCCGTGAACATCATGCCGATCGGCAGCCCGTCCGAAGAATGCGCCAGCGGCAGCGACAGCGACGGCTGTCCGGTCATGTTGAAGGGGGGTGTGAAGCCGAAGGTCATCGCCTGGCGCTTGTCCACTTCACGAGGCTCAAGTCGCACCGGATCGATGAAACCGATCTTTGGCACCGGCGTCGAGAGCACCGGCGTGAGCAACACGTCGAACTGCGTGAAGGCGGCATAGATCTCGCGCGTCATGGCCTTCAGCGTCTGCCAGCCGCGCAGGGCCTCGTGGCCAGGCACCATGTCCCCGCCTTTCCAGTTGCGCCAGGTCAGCGCCTCGAGCTCCTCCGGACGGGGCTCGCGGCCCATGGACTTGACGCGCTGGCGCATCGAGTGGGCGAAATTGGCGCCCAGGACCGCCGTGCTCGCCGCGTAGAGCTTGCGGTAATTGATGCCAAGTCCCTTCTCCTCGACAATATGCCCCAGCGCCTCGAGCTGGCGTGCCGTCTGGCGCAGCGCCGCAGCGATCTCCGGATGGACGGGGATGCCGCTCGGTGTCTCGTCGGAGAACCGGATCCGCAACCGGCCCGGCGCGGCACTGACCTCCTCGAGGAAGGCCCGCGCCTTCGGCGGGGCGGGGTAGGGGGAATCCGGCTCGGGATGGTCGATGCAGTCCAGCATGGCCGCCGAGTCCCTGACCGTGCGCGACACGACATGGTGCACCGAATAGCCATGCGCGATGTCGGCATCGTGCGAGGGGCCCATGGGGACACGATACTGCGTGACCTTCATGCCAACGAGGCCGCAGCACGCCGCAGGGATGCGGATGGAACCCAGCCCGTCCGACGCATTGGCCAGCGGCACGATCCCGGCAGCCACCGCCGCCGCCGCGCCACCCGACGATCCGCCGGTGATATGCTCGGGGTTCCACGGATTGCGCGAGGGTTTGAGCCGCTGGCTCTCCGTCGTGCCCGTGATCCCGAACTCGGGCGTGTTCGTCTTGCCGAACAGCACCGCACCTGATTGACGGAAGCGCTGCGTCAGGAGCCCGTCATCGGTGTCGGGCGCGTCCGGGCGGAAGTGCGTGCCATCCGTACGCGGCATGCCCTTCACCTCGAGCCCGAGGTCCTTGATCAGGAAGGGGACACCCTGGAACGGCCCCTGCGGCAGGCGCCCCTTCGCCTCGGCCCTGGCCATGTCATAGGCCTTGTGCACGATGGCGTTCAGCGTTCCATTGTGCCGCTCGGCCCGCGCGATCGCCGCCTCCAGCACCTCGGCCGCACTCACATCCCCGCGCCGCACCAGCGCCGCAAGGCCAAGC
>JAGWXR010000086.1 GCA_018969785.1 Alphaproteobacteria bacterium | reverse complement strand
CGGGTTGCGCTGCCGCGCCCCCGGCCATGACGAAAGAGATTTTTTGGAGAGAGGGTGCAGGTGGTTATTGCGCGGTTACCGAACCTGCGGTGCCCTCAACGCGTCGACGTGCAGGAGGGCGGTCGCGATAAGGACGACGGCGCCGAACTGGTGGAGGGCGGCGAGGTGGATGGGCATGACTTCGACCAGGGTCGAGATGCCGATGACGACCTGCTGAACCACGGCGGCAAGCAGGATCAGGCTGGTGGTGCGCTGCCAACCGGCAAGGCGCTGGCGCCAGCCGGCAACGAACAGAGCGACCACGGCCAGGAACACGGCGTAGCCCATCATGCGGTGGTTGAACTGGATCGTCGTGATGTCCTCGAACGGGGCCAGCCAGAGCGGCGTCGAGGCATAGGCGCCAGGCGGGATGATCGCCTCGTCCATCAGCGGCCAGGTGTTGTAGGTCAGGCCCGCGTCAGTTCCGGCCACGAAACCGCCAAGCAGGATCTGGACGAAGATCAACGCCGCGACAATGTGGGACCACCTGTAGAGCGGGTGTGGATCGCGGCGCGCCGGCCACTCGCCCCGCCAGAGCGGCAAGGCTGTGATGAAGATGGCCGAGAAGATGACAAAGGCAAGGCCGAGATGCGCGACAAGTCGGTACTGGCTGACATCGACGCGCTCGGTCAGGCCGCTGGCCACCATGTACCAGCCCATGAAGCCCTGCAGTCCGCCCAGGATGAAGAGCACGACAAGCCTGGGCACAAGGGGCCTTTCGACCTGTCCCCGGAACAGGAAGAAGAGGAACGGCACGAGGAAGGCGATGCCGATCAGGCGGCCGAGGTTGCGGTGGCCCCACTCCCACCAGAAAATGTACTTGAACTCGTCAAGCGACATGCCCTTGTTCAGGATCTTGTACTGGGGGATCTGGCGATAGGCGTCGAATTCCTCCATCCACTCGGCGTGGGAAAGCGGCGGAAGTGCGCCGTGGATCGGTTTCCATTCAGTGATCGACAATCCCGATCCGGTCAGGCGCGTCAGGCCTCCGACCACAACCATCAGCGCAATCAGTGCGCAAACGGAGAAGAGCCAGATCGCCAGGGTTCGTCGGGATTGCTCGGCCATCGCGTGCTACTCGACTTTCAGATTCATCGCGCGCCACCGCAGCATGCCGCCGCTGACATTGGCAACCCTGTCGAACCCGTTCTGCCTGAGGAATAATGTCGCGCGCGCCGAGCGCGCACCCGAGCGGCAGATCAACGCGACGGGCTTGTCCTTTCCGATCTCGCCCAGACGCTGCGGAAGCGTGCCAAGCGGCATGAGGATGGCGCCGGGTGCATGACCGAGTTCGGCATTGAACTCGTGTGGTTCGCGCACGTCGATGAGGTGTACCTTTTCGCCATTTTCCTCAATCCACTCGGGGGCTATCTCGGGGACACCCGCGAAGGTGAGCTGGACGGGGCCCCAGTCCTGCAGCGATCCCGGTTCGAACTCGGGCTCGCCGCAGCGCAGGTTGGCAGGAACCGCAACGTCAATCATCCGCGGATGGGCAAGCCCCAGGTTCTGCATGTAGACGACGAAGTCTTCTTCCCTTACGTCGCCGCCCAGGCGCGGGTTGTGACGTTTTTCCTCGCCCACCGACGATGACGTGTTGCCGGCATAGTCGTGGCCGGGCCAGATCGTGCAGCTGTCGGGAAGGCTGAAGATCTGCGTGCGTACCGAATGGAAAAGCCGGGTCGCGCTGCCCTGCTGGAAGTCGGTGCGACCGCAGCCGCGGATGAGCAGCGCATCGCCGGTGAAGGCCATCGCCTGGTCGTCGAGCACATAGGTCATGCAGCCGTCGGTGTGACCCGGTGTTGCGCGGGCCTCGAGGCTGCGGGCACCGAAGGCCACCCGATCTCCATGCCGCAGCGGCAGGTCGACGCCCGTGGCACCACCCGACGCCGCGAGCGCGATGCGGCTGCCCAATTCCTCGCGCAGGAGCCAGGCGCCCGTGACATGGTCGGCGTGGACATGGGTATCGAGCGAGGCTGCGAGGGTCAGGCCCAGTTCGCGCAGGAGCGCGACGTCGCGATGCACCTGGTCGAAGACCGGATCGATGATGACGGCCTGGCGCGAGGCCTCGTCACCGAGGATATAGGTGTAGGTCGAGGACACCGGGTCGAACAACTGCCGGAAAATCATGGGGTTTGCTCCGTCGGGGTGGCGGGCGCTTATAGCAGAAGCGCGCGGCGTGATCTGCGGGGATGTCCACAGGCAGGTTGAAGCGA
Organism: Alphaproteobacteria bacterium; assembly: GCA_018969785.1. Taxonomy (GTDB): domain Bacteria; phylum Pseudomonadota; class Alphaproteobacteria; order Micropepsales; family Micropepsaceae; genus SZUA-430. The sequence continues at coordinate 7,000 of JAGWXR010000086.1, read as the reverse complement.
TCGGCGGGGTTTGCCCTCGGGCCTGCGAGTTGGTAAGCAGTCCACATGCGAATGCGGGTCAAGAAATTCCTCGGCGTGTTCATCCTGATCGGGTTCATCGCCATCTATTCACTGCTGGTCATGCGCGTGGCGGTGGATGTGCTGCCTCAGGCGCGGGGAATCGCGGAATTCATCTTTTATGCCGTCGCCGGCATGGCTTGGGTGGTGCCGGTGCGCTACCTGATCCTCTGGATGAACAAACCCGGCCGCAAGGACATCGAACAGGAGGCCCGCCATGGCAACCACGGGAGCTAGCCCGGGCGAGACGCCCAAGGTGCCGTCCAGGCGGACTTCGATCGATCCCTTGCTGAGGCTCCAGACGGCGATCGAGCGGATCATCCTCTACAGCCGCTATATCCTGATCGTGTTCTACATGGGACTGGCGTTTGCGCTGGGCGCCTATGCTATCTCCTTTGTCTTCGAGGTCATGCATGTGGCCGAGCTTTCGCTCAAGCCGTTCGAGGGCAAGGGCGAGACCGTCAACATGGTCATGCCAATCCTCGAACTGATCGACGGGGCGCTGGTTTCGGGCCTCATCGTGATGGTGATGCTGAGTTCCTACGAGAATTTCGTCGGTCGCTTCGGCGACGAGGCGCTGGACGATTCTCCCGAATGGCTGCGGCGGCTCGATCCCGGCTCGCTCAAGGTGAAGGTGGCCACGGCGCTGCTGACCATCTCGGCGGTGAAGCTGCTGCAGGTTTTCATGGACCACGAGAAGTACAGCGACAGCGACATCTACTGGAAGATCGTGATCCACGGCATGTTCATCGCGTCGGCCCTCGCGCTGGCCGTGCTTGACCGCATCACCGCGCAGGGTCACAAGGCGGTTGCCCCGCGGGACAGCGACGGTGCGAACCCATCTCACAAACCGGAGGCCTAGCATGGCTGACGCCGGCATCTACCTGGGCAGGGGGACGGCAGACAGCCAGCTCCTGCTCTCGACGGCCAACCGCCATGGCATGATTGCCGGGGCGACGGGCACGGGAAAGACGGCGACGCTGCGTGTGCTGGCCGAAGGTTTCAGCCGGGCGGGCGTTCCCGTCTTCGCGCCGGACATCAAGGGCGACCTTGCGGGGCTCTGCATGCCGGCCGAGCCGAAGCCGTTCATCGCCGAGCGGCTTGGAAAGATCGGCAACCCGCCCTGGTCCCCCGAGGGCCATCCTGTGGTTTTCTGGGATCTCTACGGCGAGCTTGGCCATCCATTGCGGGCAACCGTGAGCGAGATGGGGCCGACCCTGCTGGCGCGGATGCTGCAGCTCAACGACACGCAGGAAGGCGTGCTCAACATCGTCTTCCGCATTGCCGACGAGCAGGGGTTGCTGCTGGTCGACCTGAAGGACCTGCGTGCCGTGCTGGTCAATGTGGGCGAGAATGCGGACAAGTACACGCTCTCCTACGGCAACATCACGGCGGCCAGCGTCGGGGCGATCCAGCGGGCGCTGCTGACGCTCGAAAACCAGGGCGGCGACATGTTCTTCGGCGAGCCGGCCCTGGACCTCAATGACCTGCTCTTCACCGACGAACACGGTCGCGGGGCGATCCATGTGCTGGCGGCCGAGAAGCTGTTCGGGAACCCAAAGCTCTATGCCACGTTCCTGCTGTGGATGCTGTCGGAGCTGTTCGAGCAGATGCCCGAGGTGGGCGACGTCGACAAGCCGAAGCTGGTCTTCTTCTTCGACGAGGCGCATCTCCTGTTCGATGACGCACCCAAGGCGCTGGTCGACAAGGTCGAACAGGTCGTCCGCCTGATCCGGTCGAAGGGCGTGGGTGTCTATTTCATCAGCCAGTCGCCGCTGGACGTGCCTGACGAGGTGCTGGGGCAGCTTGGCAACAAGGTGCAGCATGCGCTGCGCGCGTTCACGCCGAAGGACCGCAAGTCGGTCAGGGCGGTGGCCGACAATTTCCGCGAGAACCCGGCCTTCAGCGCGGCCGATGCCGTGCAGGAACTGGCGGTGGGCGAGGCGCTGGTGTCGACGCTGGATGCCAAGGGCATCCCATCCGTTGTTGACCGCGTCCTTGTCGTGCCGCCCACGGGACGCATGGGGGCGATCACGCCGGAGGAGCGCGCGGGTGTCATGAAGCTGAGCCCGCTCAAGGGCGTTTATGACGAGACGGTCGATGCCGTGACGGCCTACGAGATCCTGCGCGAGCGTGCCGCGGCCGCACCCGAGGAACCATCGCGCCGGGGCAGCGGGCGCAAGGCACAGCGGCGCACGTGGGGCGAGCCCCCTGCCCCGCGCCCGGCACCGCGCGCCTCGAACCGGCAGACCCTCGCCGAGACTGCCACGAAGAGTGCGGTACGCTCGATCGCATCGTCACTCGGCCGCGCACTGGTGCGCGGCGTTCTGGGTTCACTTCTGAAGCGATGAGGTTTCCATGTCACCGAAACACCTGATTGCGACGTTGCTGGTTGTGCTGACTGCAAGTGCCTGTGGCGCTGCGACCCCGGCGGGCGATGTCGGGCGGCTGACCGGCGTGACGTGGGAAGCCACTGAGGTGGGTGGAAAACCCGTTGCCACGCCGGCACCGGTTACGCTTGCCATCGCGGATGGCCAGGCTTCGGGTCGCAGCGGTTGCAACCGCTATTCGGCGACGGTGACACTTGCCCCCGACCGCATCAGCTTCGGGCCCCTCATGTCGACGAAGATGGCCTGCGCCGAGGAAGGCGCCATGCAGACCGAGGCCGCGTTTCTCGACGCTCTGTCGGGGGCCGAGACGTGGTCGATCTCGGCGGCGGGGCAACTCACCCTTTCGGGCAGCAAGGGCAGCGTCCTGTTCAAGCCAGCCGACACCGGCGAAGGCCGCTAGAAACCGCGATATTCCCCTCACAGGGGAATTCATTCGTCGCCATTCGCCCGGACACCAGATGTCGAGCCGCCTTGGCCCGGCCACAAATCCGTGCGACCAATTTCATGCGATGTGGTGTGCCGGGACCGGGGTGTGATGTTTGGCAAGCTCAGGCAGACGCTGTTCGGCATGACTGCCGGACCTCGGCGCGGGCCGTCGGACGCGTTCAGCGGTCCCGCCTTCGCGCCGCGCGAGCCCCAGATCTTCGGAACGCAGGGCAGTTCGGCATCCGACGAGATCGTCCGGCAGCTGCAGGCCGAGCGCGGCTCGCATGTCATCGGCCTCATCCATCGCCACCAGCACGAGCGCGAGACGTGGGAGCAGTGGTTCTTCGACGCCATGATCGGCGAACACCACCTGCAGGACTTCATGGCCGCAATCGCCCAGGTGCCACCGGGTGCAAAGCTGGACATCATCCTGCATGCGGTCGGCGGCTTCTCGCTGCCCGTGCAGCAGATTGCCCGCGCGATCAAGGCGCATCCCGGCGAGACGACGATCTTCGTGCCGCATTATGCGCATTACCTTGCCACGCTCATCGCGCTGGCCGGCGACCGGATCGTGATGGGTCCGGCTGCCACCCTTTCCTTCCTCGAGCCGGCCGACGGCCTGCTGCAGCAGGTGATCCGCCAGAAGGGCGTGAACCGGGCACAGGACCTGACCATCATGCGCCTGACGATGGCCCGCAACCACGGGCGTGAACTGCGCGCCTTCGTGGGCGAAATGCTGGGGGGAACATCCTCCGGCCGCGTGGTCAGGGAACTTGTGGGCGGAAAGCGGCCGCCATGGGACCCGCTGACGGCGCGCGATGCGCGCGCGATGGGTCTTCCCGTCTCGACCGACATGCCGGCCTCGCTGTTCCGCCTGCTGCAGGCCTGCCGGTCCGCCCCCGCCCGCGACCAGGGCGTACGGACGGTCGATCGGCATGTGAGCCCCGCGCGGGCCGGCCTGCTGATGGCGCATGACATGGAAACGGTGCTGGCGCATGGCGCGATCCTGCCCACATTCGATGCGGCGCTTCGCATGCCGCAGGGCTTCGTCCATGGCAACGAAGAGGCCGACGGGGAAGAAGATGATCCGCACGGCGTTGCGCTCGAGAGTTGCGACATCACGCTTCGGCCGCTGATCGCCGCCATGGAACAGGCCCGCGGCAGCCGCGTGGTCTGCATCATCCACCAGCCGGGCATGGAGAGCAGCTCGGTCGACACGGTCACGACCGAGGACGTGCTGACGGCGCTGCAGTCGACGCCGGCCGACAAGCCGCTGGACATCATCCTTCATACGCCGGGTGGTTACTCCTACCAGGCGCACCAGATCGCGCTGGCGGTCAAGGCGCATCGCGGGCGCAAGACGGTATTCGTGCCCTATTTCGCCATGTCGGGCGGCACGGTGATCTCGCTGGCGGCCGACGAGATCGTGCTGGCGCCGCATGCCGTGCTGGGGCCCATCGACACGCAGTTCCCGGTACAGCACCTCAAGCGCATGATGCCGGCGCGTGCCGTGCTGGACCTGTGCGCTGCCAAGCGGCGCAGCCGGATCCATGACGAGCTGGTCGAGCTTGGGATCGAGTGCAAGCGGTCCGTGACGCAGGACCATGCCTCGGCACTGGCGCTGATGCAGGGCACGTATTCCCGCACCACTGCCGAGCGCATCGCCCACACGCTCAATGACGGCACGCTGACCCACGGGTTCCCCGTGACCTACGCCCATGCCCGCAGGCTTGGGCTGAACGTGAGCACGGAGATGCCGGCCGAGGCTGTCGCGATCGTGCGGGCCTATCGCCGGAACCGCTGGGGCAAGCGCAGCGTCATCTTCTGCGGCTAGGCAGGCTGTCCCTAGAGCCGGTAGCGCACCTGGTCGAGCCAGAAGCGCTCGAGGCGCTGCAGGGCCCGGTTGAGGGACGCGAACTCGGAGACTTCGAGGCCACCGGCGGGCTCGACGAGCTGGACGTGACGATCGAAGAGGCCGGCAACGATCCTGGCAATCGCCTTGCCCTTGTCGGTCAGGCTGACGCGCACCGAACGGCGGTCGCTTTCCGAGCGCACATGATTGATGTAGCCCGCCTCGACAAGCTTCTTGAGATTGTACGAGACGTTCGAGCCGAGATAGTGGCCGCGCGTACGCAGCTCGCCCGCAGTCAGCTCCTGCGAGCCGATGTTGAACAGGAGCAGGGCCTGCACGCTGTTCACGTCACCCTGGCCCACGCGCTCGAGCTCATCCTTGATCACGTCAAGCAGCTGGCGGTGCAGCCGCTCCACGAGATTGAGGCATTCAAGATAGCGCTGCCTGACGCTTTCCTGCGTCAGCTCGCCCTGTACGCGCGCATTTGCCGTGACGGTCATGATCCCACCCGTAACCACATGCCGGGGCCTTTTGCCCCCTTGCATTCGAACGCAAGGGTAGTGAGTGGGCGCTAAGGATCTTCTAAGTGACGTGGCAAAGACGGGGTTAAGATCCGAGGCGGCCGCGCAGCATCTGTATGATGCCGGAAAAGTCCTTCGTTCCGGCGCCCGCAGCCTCGAACATCGTGTAGAGGGCCGTGGCCTGCGCGCCGAGCGGGGTGGCTGCACCCGAGGCCTGTGCCGCATTCTGGGACAGTTTCAGGTCCTTGAGCATCATGGCGGCCGTGAAGCCCGCCTGGTAGTCGCGGTTGGCCGGCGATGCGGGAACGGGGCCCGGTACCGGGCAATAGCTGGTCAGGCTCCAGCATTGGCCCGACGCGGTCGAGGAGATGCGGAAAAGCGTCTCGTGCGACAGCCCGAGTTTCTCCGCGAGGACGAAGGCCTCGCAGGTGCCGATCATCGAAATGGCCAGCAGCATGTTGTTGCAGATCTTGGCCGCCTGGCCCGTGCCCGCGCCACCGGCGTGGAAGATGTTCTTTCCCATCTTCTCGAGGAGCGGACGTGCCCGCTCGAAGGCGGCTTCCTCGCCGCCCACCATGAAGGTCAGCGTGCCCGCGGCCGCGCCGCCAACGCCGCCCGACACGGGCGCGTCGAGGAAACTGACGCGACGCTCGCCTGCGGCTGCATGCACCTCGCGCGCGGTGGCGACGTCGATGGTGGAGGAGTCGATGAAGAGCGTTCCCGGTGCGGCACCTGCGAGGATGCCGGTGTCGCCTAGATAGACACTGCGCACGTGCTGGCCTGCCGGCAGCATTGTGACCACGGCTTGAGAACCTGCAGCGGCGCCGGCGGCCGTCGTTGCCCTGGTGATGCCGGCAGCTGCCGCCTTGTCGAGCGCCGCGGCCGACATGTCAAAAGCCGTGACGTCATGGCCGGCCTTTGCGAGGTTGGCAGCCATGGGCCCGCCCATGTTGCCAAGGCCAATGAAACCGATCTTCATGTGCGTGCACTCCCTTTCGTGCCGTTCATCCGAGTTCGAGGTCGCCGCCCTCGAGCGGCGCGAAATAGCGATCCACGTCGGCCGTATCGACCTCGCCGATGGCGGGCGGGTTCCAGCGCGGGGTGTTGTCCTTGTCGATGATGACCGCGCGCACGCCTTCATAGAAGTCGGAGCCGCGCATGAAGCGGTTGGTGAGACGGAACTCGAGGCGCATGCAGTCCTCGAAGCCGAGCTTCGCCCCCTCGCGCACCTGGCGGAAGGCCACCTTGAGGCTGGTCGGCGACTTTGTCTGCAGGGTCTTCAGGGCCTGCTCCTCGAACAGGGTTTTGCCCGCCGCGAGGGACGCGAAGATCGCCTCGAGGGATGATCCGGCGAAGTGGGAATCGATCGCGGGACGCAGGCCCTCGAGCCTCGGCTTGTCCTGCGCTAACACGGCGTGGCCGGCGAGCACTTTCTCGAGCGGGTCGGCGCTGTTGCACAGCGCGTCGAGAAGGCTTGCGTGCTGGGCGTGGGGCACGACATGGGTTGCGATGCCGGCATAGCGGGCATCGGTGACATCGAGGCGCGCACCCGTGAGGGCGAGGTACATGCCGGTCTCGCCCGGGCAGCGCGGCAGGAAATAGGTGCCGCCGACGTCCGGGAACAGGCCGATGCCGGTTTCCGGCATGGCGAACACGGTCCGCTCGGTGGCGATGCGGAACGGGCCGTGCACGGAGATGCCGACGCCGCCGCCCATCGTCACGCCGTCGATCAGCGCGACCACCGGCTTTGGGTA
>JAGWXR010000085.1 GCA_018969785.1 Alphaproteobacteria bacterium | reverse complement strand
TTGCCCTGAACAGGCCGATTGACTTGATATGCTCGATCAGTCCGGCCTCGCCGAGGTCAAGCATCTGCTGGGGGGTGGTTACCTGCCTGAAGAGCGCCGCGGTCGCCCGATTGACGCCCTTGTCGGTTGCCTGGGCCGAGAGGACCACGGCCACGAGCAGCGTGTAGGGGTTGACGTGATCCAGTTCGCCTTTCGGGGACGGATTGGCCCGCGCAAGGCGGGCGAAGATCTGCTCTGCTTTTTCTGACCGGCGCATTGACCATGTGTGACAAGGGCAGCAACAGCTTTCAAGCCCGTCTGGCGCGGCTGGAAAAGCTTTGGTAGGATTGCGCCATGGCTTCGAAGGACCAGCTGCTCATTCTTTGCGCCCGGATTGGCTACAATCCCTGAGGCGAGCGCTGCTGTCCTTTCTGTTGCAGGCTTATTGACGCCTGCCCCCCTTTTTCCAATCCCACTGCGAGCAAACGCCATGTCCAGCACGACCGCGACCCATAACCTGACCAAGCACTGGCAGGAGCTTGATGCCCGGCATCACATCCATCCGTTCACCGAAACACAGGCCCTCAACAAGAAGGGCGTGCGCGTCATCGTGAAGGCTGATGGCGTCTATCTCTGGGACTCGGAGGGCAACCGGCTCATCGACGGGATGTCGGGACTGTGGTGCGTGAATGTCGGCTATGGCCGGGCGGAGCTTGCGGAGGCGGCTGCGCAGGCGATGCGGCAGTTGCCCTACTACAACGCCTTCTTCCAGACGACGAACCCCTATGCGACGGAGCTTGCGGCGAAGCTGGCCTCGATCCTCCCGGAAGGGCTGGACCGGATCGTCTATGCAAATTCCGGGTCTGAGGCGAACGACACGGCCCTGAAATTCATCCGCTATTACTGGAACCTGCAGGGCAAGAAGGACAAGAAGATCCACATCTCGCGGGAATATGCCTATCACGGCGTGACGATGGCGGCGGCGTCGCTGTCGGGGCTGACGCCCATGCATCCGCAGTTCGACCTGCCCCTGCCCGGCTTCGTGAAGGTGCCCACGGTCTACTGGTACGGGTTTGGCGGTGACCAGGATCCGGATGCCTACGGGATTTCGGTTGCGCGCAAGCTGGAGGAAAAGATCCTGGAGCTCGGGCCCGACAAGGTGGCGTCGTTCTCGGCCGAGCCGATCCACGGCGCGGGCGGCCTCATGTTCCCGCCCGACAGCTACTGGCCGGAGATCCAGCGCATCTGCCGGAAATATGACGTGCTGCTTCATGTCGATGAAGTGATCACCGGCTTCGGGCGTACGGGGCGCTGGTTTGGTTCGCATACCTACGGGATCGCGCCCGACATCATGTCGATGGCGAAGGGCATTTCCTCGGGCTACCAGCCGATCTCGGCGGTGGCCCTTGGCAAAAGGATGGGCGATGCCTTTGCCACGGCCAACGAGGAACTCGTGCACGGGTTCACGTGGTCGGGGCATCCGGTGGCATGTGCAGTTTCGCTCAAGAACCTGGAGATCATCGAGCGTGAGCGGCTGGTGGAGCGGGTCCATGACGATATCGGCCCCTATTTCCAGAAGGCCGTGGCCAGCCTTGCCGACCATCCACTTGTCGGCGAGGTCCGCGGCAAGGGGCTTCTGGCGGCGATCGAGCTGGTGAAGGACAAAAGCCAGCGGACGTTCTTCGACCGGCAGATTGATGTGGGAACGATGTGCCGCAACCACTGTTTTTCGAACGGTCTCGTCATGCGGGCGATCCGCGACACAATGGTCCTGTCGCCGCCGCTGATCCTCACACGCGAACAGGCGGACGAGATTGTTCGCCTGGCACGCTATTGTTTCGACCAGACCGCGAAACAGCTCGGGCTGCCTACGAAATAGGTTGTGCCCTTCCGTGGCATCTTCACCACGGCACGAATGGAAAGTGTGGCGCCAAGGTTATAGTTATTAAGTTTGTGTAAGAGGCCAAAAAAAAGTTGCCGACTGTGACTTCTGCGCATATAGTCACTGCAGATGGTCGTTATGACCTCGGTTCCGTATCGCCCCCCCCGCTAGCGGAGCCGGAGTTGACCATCTTAAGTGTCAGATAATCCCCTCCTGACACGTGGCGCGTCAAAGCGCGTTTTGGCCCCCGGTTGGACGCACAGCCGGGGGCCTTTCGTTTTCACCCCCTCCCCGACAACCATTTCCGCTCCCAGCCCATGACATCCCTGCTCATTGCGACCTGGAACATCAATTCCGTGCGGCTCAGGCTGCCCCTGATCGAAAAGCTGGTGGCCGCTTACCCCCTTGACGTGCTGTGCCTGCAGGAAACCAAGGTCGCGGATGCTGAGTTTCCCAGCGCCGACCTGAAGCGGCTCGGATTTACCCATTGCTCGATCAACGGACAGAAGGGGTATCACGGGGTGGCGGTGCTCTCCCGCGTTCCACTGGCAAAAGTTGATGCGCGCGATTTCTGCTCGAAGGGGGATGCCCGGCACCTGAAGGTCGTTCTGCCGGGCGATATCGAGGTTCACAATTTCTATGTGCCGGCGGGCGGCGACATTCCCGACCCCAAGGCCAATGACAAGTTTGCGCACAAGTTACAGTTCCTCGAGGAGATGGAGGGCCTGTTTTCGAAGATGAAGTCGAAGCGGGCGGCACGACGCATCGTGGTGGGCGACCTCAACGTCGCGCCGTTCGAGCACGATGTCTGGAGCCACAAGCAGCTGCTCGACGTCGTCAGCCATACGCCGGCCGAAACCGAGCGCATGATGTCGATCTATGCGGCGCATGACTGGATCGACCTGACGCGTTCCGTGGTACCTGCGGAGCAGAAGGTCTTCAGCTGGTGGAGCTACCGGAATTCCGACTGGGAGAAGTCCGACCGCGGGCGCCGGCTCGATCATTTCTGGGTCAGCCCTGCGCTGAAAGAGGCTGCGAGCGAGCACTTGATCCTGCGGGAGGCGCGCAACTGGGAGCGGCCCTCTGACCATGTCCCCGTCATGGCGCGCATTTCCATCTGACAGCGGCGACGCTTCCTGCGCTCAGGCCTTGGGTGTCTTCATGGCCGTAATCGCAATCGTCGAGGAGGCGGTTGCCACCAATGCGCCCTCGGGATCGCGCAGTTCCGCCTCGAGGAAGGCAACGGAGCTTCCGCGGCGGATGGTGCTGGCCTCGGCCACGAGGCGCGTGCCGGGCTTTCCCTGCCTGATGTAGCTGACCTTCATCTCAAGGGTCGGGGTGATCTGGCCCCATTGGATGCCAAGACCTGCGGCGAGCGAGATCACGTCGTCCATCATTGCAGCCGTCATGCCGCCGTGCAGGGCACCGAAGCGGTTGGCAAGCTGGTCGGACACAGTGTAGGCCACCCGGACCCAGCCTCTTGCCACGTCGACGTCGAGGAGTTCCTGCCCGAGCAGGACGGCCGCCGGTGCGGGCCTTTTCAGGATTGCCTGGATGTTCGGCGGATAGGCCGAGGGGTTGGAGCGGTCGATGGCCATGTCAGCTCGTCTCCTTGCCGGCCCTGCTTGCATGGGCGGCGGCGAGTTCGCGGTTTGCGTTGCTGAGGCGCAGGGCGAGTTCGCGCATGATCTCGAGCGTCATCTGCGGGAGGTCTCGCAACAGCTGGAAGAACTGCTCCTTGCCGATGCGCAGGGCTTCGACAGGCTCGCGTGCGGTGATCGTCGCCGAGCGCGGCATGTCTCCGAGCAGGGCCATTTCTCCCACGATGTTGTGCTGGCCAATCGTAGCGAGGACGAAAGGACCCTGTGGTGTTTGCAGCGTCACTTCGACCTGCCCGCTCAGCAGCAGGTAGGCGCTGTCGCCGCGCTCGCCCTCGCGGAAGAGCACTGCGCCTTCTGGAAACCTGAGGCGCTCGCTCGTGAAGGCGAGCAGCTTCAGCTTGGCCGTGTCGATGCTGGCGAAGAGCGGCACCTTGCGCAGCGCTTCCACCTCGGCGTGAATGCTCATTTGCTTCTGCCCCTTCTTGTCATGACAGGATCCCTGCCCCGGTTGCAAGGCTGTCGGCCTTCAGGCGCCCGTTCTCGAAGAGCAGCGTGCGCTCGAACCTGTCGGCCAGATCGTCCCGCGTGAGGACCCACAGCGTCGCCCTGGACCGGCGGTGGGCGAGCACCCTCTCGACGATGCGCGCCTTTTGTGCGTCGTCCAGATTGGCGAGGGCACCGTTGACCACGAGGAAGGCCGGATCCTTGATCAGCGCGCGGGCCAGTGACAGCTTCTGGCGCTGCACGGTGGACAGGCGCTTGCCACCGGCGCCGCAATTGAAACCGAGGCCCGCATCGATGATGAGATCCCGCACGTCGAGCCTGTCCAGTGTCTCGCGCACAAGGGTGCCAACCCTCTCGCTGCCCTGAGCCGCGCCGTGGGAGATGCGACCGAGAAGGATGTTGTCGAGGATGCTGGCGGCAGGATTGTAGGCCTCCTCGTTGTAGAAGCTGATCCGGCCCTGGAGTTCGCGCGGGAGGGTCTCGGCGAATGTGCGCCGCGCCGCGATCAGGCGCTCGGTGATCTCGGGGGTCAGGATGCCGAGGCGGTGGCGGGCGTCCACGTAGGGCATGGGAAGGCCCGCCAGCGCGGCGCGATCGGCGTAGGTCAATGTGCCGGCGCGGGCGCGCCTGATGACCTGCTGGAACTGCGGCAGGCTTGCTGCCGGAATGAAGCCGTATTCCTCGAAGAACGGATGATCGGGCGGCAAGGTCGAGAACATCTCGACCATGGTCTCGGCAATGGAAAGGCCCATGGCGACGAGATGCTTCTCGAGACCCTCTTCCGCCATGGCACGCCTGAAGTGTGGCAGCATCGGCAGGCTTGCGGGCTGCAAGGCGGGGTCGAGACTGGTCCCGAACAGGATGTTCTCGGCGATCGAGGCGTTGCGGTTGTAGGTGTCCGGATCAAATCGCTCGACGAGGCCTTCGAGGCCGGGTTGCGCGAGGCGCTCGTGCAGGGCGATGCGTGCCTCGACGATGCGTCCGGCGACGTCGCTGTTGGCCGCCGGGTCGAGGCGCGACTGCAGCCCGAACTGGTAGACATCGTTCTCGAGACCGACAATCGAGAGTACCTCGATGATGCGGTCGAGTATGCCCGCGGCGTCGGCTGTGCCGAGGGCGCTGTAGTCGGTCCAGTCCTGCCGCGCGTCGAGCGGCGGGTTGCCGGAACGCTGAAGTTCCCTAAGCAGCCGGCGGCTGTCAGGCGCACCAGCGGCGTCAACGGACCTTGGCTGGGTGCGCAAGCCATAGAGCAGGTTCGCCCGTATATCGACGGGGAAGAAGAAGGCCTCCGCGCCGGCATAGGCGACCTGTCGGCCTGCCATCGCGTCATCCATCCCGAAGAAATCGGCGTCACCGGCCCGGATCACGCCTTCGCGCAACGCAAACTGCCGCGAGAGGGCCATTCCAAAGGCTTCCTTGCCGCCGCCGGTCGGGCCTGTGATGGCCACGGACTGGTGGGGCACGAGGCGGGTATCGACGTCATCGAGCAGCACGAAGCCCGCATCATCGGCAAGCTTCACATTCTTGAACTCGATCCGGTCGACGTCGCCCGGGGTGGACGCCTCCGGGGCCGGTCCCCCGGGGGGGCGCATGCCTTCCGGGTGGAACTGCTCCATCACCTGATTGTACTTGATCTCGACGTCCTGGCGCTGCAGGTCCCAGTCGATCAGTTCCTTGATCGGTCCCGGCAGGTCCTTGTAGGCGATGATGACGGCGACAAGCTGGCCCACGTCAAGCTGGCCCATGATCACGAAATAGCCGCCGGCAGCGTAGAATATGAAGGGCGTAAGCTGGGCGATGAAATTGTTCAGCGACTTGACGAAATACTTGCGCTGGTAGAGCTCGAAGCGGATGTCGAAGATGCGCCCGAGCCTCGAGATGATCTCGGCGCGTTCCCAGTTGCCGGTGCCCTGGCTGCGGATATCGGCGCCGCCGTCCACGAGTTCGCCCACCCTGCCCGCGAGTTCGCGCGCCTGCAGCTGGCGCAGCTTGCCCAGCCGCAGTATGGGCCGGCGGAGATAGGGAATGACGATCGCCTGAACCGCGACGATGGCGCCCGAGACGAGTCCCAGCCAGACATTCTGCACGAGAATGAATGTCATCGCCGTTATCGCCTGGCCGGCCAGGAACACCGGCCAGACGATTGCGTCGCCTGTGAAGCCGCCGAGGGGCTCGACCTCGTCCTTCACCATGGATGCGACCTCGGCCTGCTTCACGCGGCGCAGGTGAGCCGGCGGGAAGCGAAGAATGCGGTCGACGAGTTCGAACCTCAGGCGCCGCAGCAGGCGCTCTCCCAGCCGGCCCTTCATCGTGTTCACGAGGAATTTCAGGAAGCCGTTGAAGCCCACCAGCGCGAGGAAGGTCAGGCTCAGCGCGAGAAGATACGGCAGGCGCTCGAGCGGGATGCCGTTGAAGAGGTGCCATGTTCCGGCCAGCCCGGGCGGCAGGAACCCCGGCAACGCAAAGGACATCTGCAGGAAGGCCTGCGTCGCGCCCTGTTCCTCGAACCCGCCGCCCTGGATCGGGCCGTTGATGATGTGCTTGGGGAGCGTCAGGGTCAGGAAGTAGAATGGCTGTGCGAGGAGCGCGATCAGAAGGATGACGATCTGGTCGCGGCGGGAGTGCTGCCATATATAGCTGTAGAGGGACTGGTGGCTGGACATCAGGTTCCGATCGGCTCTCCGCGTCGCCGGGATGCGTTGCGGCAGGGTTCGCCTTGCCGATACGCCCGTTGGTGAAATAATGATCCGGATTGGCGCAACAGACAACGTCCCGAGAGGTTCATCATTACATCGACTGCGGCACGCGTCCTGATCTACAGCCATGACAGTTTCGGGCTGGGCCATATCCGACGCTGCCGGACCATAGCGCATGCCCTTGCCGAGGCCATCCCGAAACTTCGGGTGCTGATCGTATCGGGTTCGCCGATCATCGGCAGCTTCGATTTCAAGACCCGCGTGGACTTCGTGCGGGTGCCGGGGATCATCAAGCTGCGCAGTGGCGACTATGTGCCCCTGGGTGCGCATGGCCCGATCGAATCGACAACGGCGCTGAGGTCGACCCTGATCCGGGAAACGGCGCTGAGCTTCTCGCCCGACCTCTTCATCGTCGACAAGGAACCGCTGGGTCTGCGGGGCGAGCTTGAGGGGACTTTATCCGACCTCAAGGCGCGCGGTACGCGCCTTGTGCTGGGCTTGCGCGATGTCCTCGACGAGCCGCGTGCGCTGGCTGCGGAATGGGCCCGCAAGAATGCGGTTGCGGCCGTCGAGAGCCTCTATGATGACATCCTGGTCTATGGCTTGCGGGAGATCCATGATCCGCTCGAGGGGCTGGGCTTGCCGGCGCCTGTCACCGCACGGGTCCGGTACACGGGCTATCTGAGGCGGAACCTTCCGGCCTCCGGACCGACCCACCGCGTGCCGGACATCGGCGAGCGGGTACTTGTCACGGCCGGCGGGGGTGGCGATGGCGAGACGCTGATCGACTGGGTCCTCTCGGCTTACGAGCAGAGCGGCGCAGGCCTGCCGAAGGCGCTTGTCGTTCCCGGGCCCTTCATGAGCGCAGGCATCCGGCAGGGTTTCGAGGCGCGCATGGCGCGCCTGCCTGCCCTTCAAGGCCTCACCTTCGAGCCGCGCATGGAACACCTCGTGGCAGATGCGCGCGCGGTCGTCTGCATGGGCGGCTACAACACGTTCTGCGAGATCCTGTCGTTCGACAAGCGTGCCGTGCTGGTTCCCCGGCGCGTGCCGCGCTGCGAGCAGACCATCCGGGCGCAGGCGGCCGAGCGGCTGAAGCTTGCGCGCTGGGTTCCGGAACCGGAGGCCGGTATTCCCGCCGGCGTCGGGCCGATCGTCGAGGCGATTGGCGGCGTGGATGCGCAGCCACGACCGTCCCTGCACGCGCCAGCCGGCCTTCTCGACGGTCTCGACAATGTCGTTGCCCATTGCCGCTCGGTACTCGGGCTTTGCGCGGTGAGCCCATGACGGTGGCCGGTGCGCCGCTTGCAATCGTGGTGAAGGGTTACCCGCGCCTGTCGGAGACCTTCATCGCCCGCGAGCTTGCGGGGCTCCAGCGCCGGGGGATTGCCTTTTCGCTGCATGCGTTGCGGCATCCGTCGGCAGATGCGCAACTGACGCGGTACGAGCCGCGCCTTGCCTGCGATTACCTGCCGGAATACCTGCACGAGGCGCCGCTCGTCGTCGCGCGCGCTGTCATGGGGGCTGCGCGACTGCCCGGTTTTGCGAGGGCTGTCCGCGCTTTGCATCGCGACCTTGCGCGTGATCCGGGCCGTGCCCGGGTGCGCCGGTTCGGGCAGGCCTGCGTGCTTGCGCAGCGGCTCGGGCCTCGCGTGCGACACATCCATTGCCACTTCGCCCATAGTCCGGCTTCGGTCACGCGCCATGCCGCCCAACTGCTGGGGATCGGCTACAGCCTGTCAGCGCATGCGAAGGATGTCTGGACGACGCCGGACTGGGATCTTCGCGACAAGCTGGCGGAGGCGGCTTTCGTCGTGACATGCAACACGCCGGCGCAGGAGCGGCTGTTGCGGCTCTCGCCGGATTGCAGGCTGTCGCTTGTGCATCACGGGGTCGATGACGGGCTTGTGGTGCCATCGGTCTCTCCCTCGACGCGCGACGGATCGGATGCGGGTGCGCCGGTGAGGCTACTTGCGGTCGCGCGGGCGGTCGAGAAGAAGGGATTGCCCCATCTGATTGAGGCGGTGGCGCGGCTGGCGGGACGGGTTCATGTCGAACTCGAGCATTTCGGGGATGGGCCGCTGCTGGGAAGGCTGCGGGAGCACGTCGCGTCGCGGGGCTTGAAGAACACGGTGACGCTTCATGGCGGGCGGCCGCATGGCGATATCATTGCTGCGATGGACGGAGCTGATCTGCTTGTCTTTCCGGCGGACGTCGCCACCGACGGTGACCGCGACGGGCTGCCCAATGTCGTGCTCGAGGCGCAGGCGCGGGGACTTTGCGTGGTGGCCTGCGATGCGGGTGGCGTCGGGGATGCGGTGCGTGACGGGCTGACCGGCGCCCTGGTGGTGCGCGGTGACCCGGAGGCGCTTTCGCGCCGGCTCGAGGCCCTTTGCCGGCAGCCACAGGAACGCGCGCGGATGGCGCGGGTGGCGCTTGAAATGAATGCGCCCCTCTTCGATGCGGCGCGCGGATACGACCAGATCGCTGCCCTGCTGCGGCAGGCTGCAGGTGTCGCATGAGGGTGATGTTCTATTCGCCTTTTGCGTCCGCAGATGCAGGTGCTGCTTCCGGTGCCGCGCGGATGGCCATGCTGCTGCAGCGGGCGCTCGCGCTGGGCGGCGCCTCGGTGTCCTGCCCGCCCCTGCCGCTGACGCGCGAGGGAAGAGGTGACCCGGAACAGCA
>JAGWXR010000084.1 GCA_018969785.1 Alphaproteobacteria bacterium | reverse complement strand
GAACTTGCGGGCGGTTTCCTATTGTATCCGGCCTTCGTTTCGAGCCTTGCCCGGACCCTTGGTTTACCATGGTCCGACGGGGCGAGGCTTCATCGCTTTGAGGAGAGGCGACCCATGGCGGTCCCCAAGAGAAAAGTCAGCCCGTCCCGGCGCAACATGCGCCGCTCGCATCATGCCCTGGCGCGTCCGGGATATGCGGAATGCAGCAATTGCGGCGAGAACAAGCGCCCGCACCATGTCTGCCCGAAGTGCGGCCACTATGACGGCCGCGAGGTCGCGAAGTCCAAGGGCAGCTAGCGTCCAGGCTCGTCCGGGCGCATAGTGAACCGATGATTTGTCGGTGGCTGCCTGAAAGGACCAAGAGCGCGTGACACGGGAAATCGTCGTCTCGGTGGATGGCATGGGTGGGGACAATGCGCCCCAGGCTGTCATCGACGGGCTTGCAATCGCCCATATCCGGCATCCCAAGGCCCGGTTCCTCCTGCACGGCGACCATGCGCGCCTGCAATCGATCCTGCTGACACGTCCTGCCCTCAAGAACATCGCGCAAATCGTGCATTGCGATGATGTCGTGGGCATGGATGACAAGCCATCGCAGGCACTGCGCCGGGGACGCAACACTTCGATGTGGCGCGCGATCGACTCGGTGCGCAACAAGGATGCGCAGGTCGTGGTCAGTGCCGGCAACACCGGTGCGCTGATGGCGATGGCCAAGGTGCAGCTGCGCACGGTGCCGGGCCTGTCGCGGCCGGCGATCGCTGCGATCTGGCCCACGATCCGCGGACAGTCGATCGTGCTCGACGTGGGTGCGAACATCGACACCGACGCCCGCCAGCTTTTCGATTTCGCCCTGATCGGCGAGGCCTATGCACGGGTGGTGCTGGGGCTCGACCGGCCGAGCGTCGGGCTCCTGAATGTCGGCGCCGAGGAAATGAAAGGCAATGAAGCGGTCAAGGCGGCGGCAGCGGCCCTGAAGTCGTCGGGGCTGCCCTTGCGCTTCTATGGTTTCGTCGAGGGCGATGACATCAGCACCGGCACCGTCGACGTGGTCGTGACATCGGGCTTCACGGGCAATGTTGCGCTCAAGGCTGCCGAAGGCACGGCGCGGCTGATCGGGCACTACATCAAGTCGGCCATGGCGCGCTCGTTCCTGTCGCGCATCGGCTATGTCTTTGCGCGGCCCGGCTTCAACGTGCTCAAGCAGAAGCTTGACCCGCGGGCGGTGAATGGCGGCGTTTTCCTGGGTCTCAACGGCGTCGTGGTGAAAAGCCATGGCGGCACGGATGGCGTGGGCTTTGCCACGGCACTGGACCTTGCCATCGAGATGGGTGGCAGTGATTTCGTGCAGCGGGTGGCGGATGCCATGGCCAACCTGCCGGCCTCGGCGCGCGCGCTCGAGGGGTCGAAGCCCGAGGGCATGTCCGAAAGCGGTCCGGTGGCTGAAGCGGCTGCCTCCTGATGGGCGTGATCCGGTCCCACGTTGCCGGCGTCGGCGCCTATCTGCCATCGCGCGTCGTCAGCAACGAGGACCTCGCAGTACGGCTTGATACTAGCGACGCGTGGATCCGCGAGCGTACCGGTATCCGCGAGCGACGCATTGCAGCCGACGGCGAGTTGACGTCCGACCTTGCGCTTGCGGCGGCACAGGATGCGCTGCGCGCAGCACAGGTCAGGCCTGCATCCATCGACATGATCGTGCTGGCGACAGCCACGCCCGATGAAACATTTCCTGCCACGGCGACGACTGTCCAGGCCCGGCTTGGCATGACGCGCGGATTTGCGTTCGATGTGCAAGCCGTGTGCTCGGGCTTCGTCTATGCGCTGTCGGTTGCCGACAATTTCATCAAGGCGGGGCAGGCGAAGACATGCCTCGTGATCGGGGCTGAAACCTTCTCGCGCATCCTCGACTGGAATGACCGCACGACAGCCGTGCTCTTTGGGGATGGCGCCGGTGCTGTCGTGCTCGAGGCGGGGACGGGGCAGGGGAGCAGCGCTGATCGTGGCATCCTGTCCACGCATCTTTTTTCAGACGGACGGCAGCACGACCTTCTCTATGTGGATGGTGGCCCTTCCAAGACGCGCACGACGGGCTTCCTTCGCATGGAGGGTCGCGAGGTGTTCCGGCATGCCGTCGTGAACCTCACCGAGGCGATCGACACGGCACTGCAGACGAACGGCGTTTCGGCCGACGACATTGACTGGTTCGTGCCCCACCAGGCGAACCAGCGCATCCTCGATGCGACGGCCCGCAAGGCCGGCGTGCATCCCTCGCGCGTGGTCTCGACGGTTGCACATCATGCCAATACTTCCGCCGCCTCGGTGCCGCTTGCGCTGGCGACCGCAGTCGGGGATGGGCGCATCAAGCCCGGGAACCTCGTGCTGCTCGAGGCCATGGGTGGCGGTTTTACGTGGGGATCAGCGCTGATCCGCTGGTAGCTCTGCGCCCTATCCCCCTGATATTGACGGGATTTCCTGCCCGACCTACCCTAGTCGCCTTGAGTCGCGGACGTCTTCGGGCGGCGCGGCGGGAAGCGGAGGCAGCATGAGTGCAACCTTGACCCGGCAGGATCTTGCCGAGGCGGTTTATGCGCAGGTCGGGCTGTCGCGGAACGAGTCTGCCGACCTCGTCGACAGGGTGCTCGAAGAAGTATCCGCACGTCTCGTGCGCGGAGAAGTGGTGAAGCTCTCGTCTTTCGGCACGTTTGCCGTACGCTCGAAGGGCGGGCGAATCGGGCGCAACCCCAAGACAGGGGAAGAGGTGCCGATCAGCCCGCGTCGCGTCCTCGTCTTCAGGGCCAGTCATGTTCTCAAGGCCCAGATCAACGAAGGCATGGCGGCGAAGCACGTCAACAAGACAACCGGCGATGATAAATGACTGACAGTCCCCGCATCGAGAAAGCACCCGACGCGTTTCGTACCATCTCCGAAGTTTCAGAGGCCCTCGATGTCCCGCAGCATGTGCTGCGGTTCTGGGAGGCCAAGTTCCCCCAGGTCAAGCCGCTCAAGCGGGCAGGTGGCCGGCGCTATTACCGTCCCGACGACATCGACCTTCTGAAGGGCATCCGGGGCCTGCTCTATGGGGAGGGGCTGACCATCAAGGGCGTGCAGAAGGTGCTGCGCGAACAGGGCGTGCGCCACGTTGCCGAGATCGGCCGTGACGGGATCAAGGATGCAACCGCGCGGCGCGAGGCCGAGCGGGCGGCGCCTGTCGTCCTGCCGACGGTCGAGCAGGTCAACCTCAGCGCCGAGGCCCCGAGCGACACCCTGCTCGAGGCGCAGCGTGCACGGCTTGAGAACGTGCTCGACGAGCTCTTGAACCTGCGCGAAATCCTGCGCCGGCGTCCTCAATTCAGCCAGCGCAAGGCCTCTGCGGCAGAATAGTCCGGGTTTTCCCAGTATTCTGCCCCTGAACCCGTTTGCATCGGGCGGCGGCTCCTGCCTATATTGCGCGCCCCTGAACCTGCCCGCCCTCGAGTAGCCGCGGTCAGGCGAAAAGTGTCGGAGCGTAGCGCAGCCTGGTAGCGCATCAGTCTGGGGGACTGGGGGTCGTGGGTTCAAATCCCGCCGCTCCGACCATTCTTTTCAGCCATTTGCCGACAAGATCCTGACCGGAGCGCGGGGACGCGTGTGTCCATCACTTCCGCGTGACGGGGCGTCGCGGCTGTTGCCGGTGGCGCTGGCTGCCACCTAGGCTCGGCGATGCCGTGGCAACAGGAGGGGCAAGTCGTGGGTTTGATCAATCGAAGGCAGGTTCTGGTGGCGGGTGCGGTCCTCGGGATGTCCGGGCCCGTGCGGGCGCAGCCGTCCGGCGGATGGCGTGCTCTTGCGACCGAACCCTATCGTGGCAAGCAGGATGACATCTCGTTCGTGTCGCCTGAGCTCGGCTGGTACGGCAATGGCGCGGGCAAGCTTTACCGCACCGCAAATGGCGGCGAGACCTGGGAGAAGGTGTGGGAACAGCCCGGCACCTTCATCCGTGCGCTCGGCTTCGTCGACGCGCTGAACGGCTTTCTTGGAAATGTGGGGACAGATTATTATCCGGGTGTGACGGACACGCGGCCTCTCTATCGCACGCGCGACGGGGGCACGACGTGGACACCCGTTGATGCGCCCGGGATCGGCATCGTCAAGGGCATCTGCGGCATCGATATCCTGCAGGAGCGGCGGATCTTCCAGGGTGCGCTGCGGGATGTCACCGTCATCCATGCGGCCGGGCGGGTTGGTGGTCCGGCGACGATGCTGCGCTCGGTGGATGGCGGCGAGACCTGGTCCGTCATCGACCTGCGCGCGCAGGCGGGCATGATCCTCGACGTCAGGTTCTTCGATGCGCAGAATGGCCTTGTCTGTGCCGCGTCCTCGGGCGACACGGCGCAGGCCAATGCCGTGATCCTGCGGACCAGCGATGGCGGTGCGACGTGGATCGAAGCCTATCGTTCGGCGCGCAGTTTCGAGAACTGCTGGAAGATGAGCTTCCCCTCGCGCCGTGTCGGCTATGCGACGGTGCAGAACTATGAAGAAGGAGCAACCCGTCGTGTGATTGTGAAGACCGAGGATGGTGGCGCCTCGTGGCGTGAGCTGCCCCTCGTCGATGATGCGCGCGTTCGCGCGTTCGGTATCGGGTTTGTCGACGAGAGCAGGGGCTGGGTCGGCACCTCGACCACCGGCTTCGAGACGCGCGATGGTGGCGCGAGCTGGACGCCCGTGGTGATGGGGCAGGCAGTGAACAAGATCCGGGTCCTCAAGCAGGGTCAGGGGTTCCGGGCCTTTGCGATCGGGGTGCAGGTGCATCGGCTTGATGGCTGAGCACTCGAGCCCCCGAATTTCAGTGACATGGCGTTTTGACTCAAGGCATCTTCCCGGGCCTCAAACTCAGGATTGTCGCGATGGCTGCGTCAGCGCTCTCGAGTGCGCCCTCCATCCCGGTGGCTAATCGTGAGAGATGCTCGCCGGCGAAGTGCAGGCGTCCGGCAGGTGCGGAGAGGCTGTCGCTCCAGGCGGCGACCTGGCCTGGCGCATAGTGCATGTAGGCCCCACCGGCGAGCGGGTTTTCGTCTGTCCACCTGACCGTGCGCACGACCCGAACGGGGCCTTGGGCGGCCGGCCTTGCCTTGGGCAGCTCGCGGGCGATGACCTCGGCAATGGCGCTGTCGGACTTGCCGCGGATCCAGGCGGCCCCGTCGCCATTCAGCCACGCGAGCAAGAGGCCGTTGGGCTGTCCCGTTTCACGGTCGCGCACAGCGAAGACGCGCTCGAGCGGTCCGTCCGTCCAGGTGTCCGGCGGCAGGCCGTCGGTCTCCCAGTAACGTGACGCCGGCTCGAAGTAGACGTGGGCGATCTGCGTGTAGGGCATGGCATCGATGGCCGCACGCTGCGCCAGGGGTGTGCCGGCGACGGGAATCCGGCGCAGCACGCTGAAGGGCAGCGTGCAGATGGCATGGGGTGCGCGAACGCGGCTGCGGTCGGCCAGCGTGACTTCGACATGGGACGCGGTCGTCTCGATGGCTGAGACGGCATTGCCCAGGCGCAGGCCAGAGGTCGCCCCGGCGAGGGCGTCGGTGAGAAGCTGGGCGCCGCCGCGGACGCCGCCGGGCGGTCCGAGGGCGGCGTCCTGGCGGAACAGGATTAGCGTCCGCCACACATTGATCATCGAATAGCTTGCAAGCTTATTCGCGTTCAGGCCGATGTCCGCGAGGCGCAGGCCGTCCTCGCCGAGACCCTGTGCCATGAGGAATCCGCGTGCCGCGATGTCGGCGTTCCTTCCGGCGGGACCTCGCCAGTCGTCCGTCGTCCGGAGCGGGTTCGCCGCGCCTGCGAGGCGGAAGAGCAGGCCGCCGGGTGTCACGGGCTTCAGTGATGCCGGGAACGGATTGGCGGATGACGTCGCTCAATCGGTGCTGCGCAGCAATTGTCCCCCTACGGACAAAGCCATATCGCGTGCTTCGCCGGCATCATTGGCCATCTCGAGGCCGAAGCCGGCGGCAAGCGCGCGAAGGCGCAGGTATCCGGCGCCGACCTGGCTTGCGCCTGCATTTGGCTTGCCGGGCACATCGTCCATTGTCAGGACGCGGCCGCCTGCGCGTGTTGCCGCCTCGAGCACGATGGTCGTCATCCCGGCGGCAGCGGCGAGGCGTGCGGCGTAGAGGCCCGAGAGGCCGGCACCGATGACGATAAGGTCTGCGTCACCCGGGGATGTCCCGCGGGCTGGAAGGGCCATGGGGGCGAAAGCGGCGGCTGCGATCAGGGACAGTGTCCTGCGAGCACCACGACAGGTCCTGACAGCGTCCATGGTCCGCGCGGTTCGACCTGGCGCGTGGAGGCCGCAGCGCGCAGGGGCAGTGTGACCTGATAGCCGGCACGCCTTGCAACGAAGCGGCCCATCACCGGTTCGGCCACGTCCGTGGAGCCGCCGCTCGGGGTGTCGCGCAGGTCGACGATCCAGCCTTTTGCCGTCCGCATGCCTTCGACGGCGGCATCGAACGCCGCAACGGTGTCGCTGTTGCCGAGGCTGTCGTTGAAGCGGATGTAGCCGATATCGCCGATCATGCGGGCCGTGACCGACGTGGCGATGTCCGGGGGCGGGGGATCGCCGAGTTCCACGGTGATGCGCTCGCGGCCCCGCAGGAAGACGATCTTGCGTGTCTGGCCGCGATGGCCAGCCGCTGCCGCATTGAGTGCCCACGCCATTCGCGCGGGCGGAATGTCGTCTGCGCCGGTGCGGATGCGGGACCGGGCCGCGTATGCGTAAACCTTCGGGACGAGGTCACACATGGCCTGTGCATCGGCCGCGTACTGTGTTGCGATGCCCGGGGTTTCTTGCGCGGCTTCGGCCACAGGGGCTGCCAACAGAAGTGCTGTGATTGCGAGGATGCGGGCCGAATTACGGTGACAGTTCACTTTGGTCGTGCATGACCTCATTGGTTGGTGGCAGACTTCTCCAGGAACAAAGGGCACGGTCACTGTAATTCCTCATAGCTCGTGGCGGAACTGGATAAAGCCGGTCCGGCTGGCGACCTTGCCGTAGAGCGCAATTCCAGTGGCGTTGGTTTCATGGGTGAGCCAGTAGACGCTGGCAGCCCCGTGCTGGCGGGCCTCGCGATAGACCGCCTCGATCAGGGCGCGACCGACGCCCCTGTTGCGATGAGCCGGATCAGTGAAGAGATCCTGCAGGTAGCAGTCGTCGCCCTGCGTCCAGGTGGAACGGTGGTAGAGCGCGTGCACGATGCCGACGACCTTGCCATCGATGAGCGCCACGAAGGCGAACATCGGCTCGTGGGGATCCCCGAGACGCTGCCATGAGCGTTCGGTTGTCGCCTCGTCGATGGTCTCGCGGTAGAAGGCCTGGTAGCCCTGCCAGAGGCGCTGCCATTCGGCGCGGTGCTCGGTTGACAGTCGGGTGATGGTGATCATGGGCGTGCTCGCTGCGGCCGTGGCAGTGAAGCCGGTTTCTTCCTCAGGCGATAGTATTCTGCGGGCCGGTGCCTCGGGCCCTTGCCGGTTTCGTCGGTGCGCTGGGTTTCGCCGGTGCGTTCGATCAGATCCATGAGCTGCATGATCTTCAGCTTGCGCCGGAAGTTTCCGCGGTCGAGCGCCTCGCCGCGGAACTGCTCGTGGATGCGCTGCACGTCGGAGAGCGTGAAGGCGGGTGGCATCATGCCGAGCACGGCCTTCGCGATCACGGGGTCATCGAGCCTGGCGCCGACCGCGGTGACGGCGGCCTCGAGGATGCGGGCGTGGTCGAAGGCAAGCTTGCGGGCGCGGGCTTCCTCGAGGCTGTACCATCCGGCGGTGGCCGCGTCGCTGCCGGGCTGGACCACGGGTTCGGCGTCGTGGGGCAGCAGCGCGAAGTAGGCGGCCGAGACGACCCAGCGTTCGTCGCGGCCGGGCGTGCTGAAATTGGCGAAGTGGTATGGCGTGACATGGGTGACGCCGGTTTCCTCGGCCAGTTCGCGCAGGACGCAGGTGTCGAGGTCTTCGTCCGGGCGCAGGAATCCCCCGGGCAGGGCGAGCTTGCCCTTATGGGGGTTTTCGCCCCGCTCGATCATCAGGACGTGGACCTCGCCCTGCCGCGCCTTGAACAGGACCATGTCGGTCGCCACGCCGGGCCGCGGGTGATCGTAGTGAAATCTTGCTCGTATTTCCGACATTTTTTCACTTAGAGCCTTTACAACACGAAGTCTGAACCTATATAATGTCTTCAAGACACTAACAATCCCACAATTCGTCCGGAAGTCGAGGCCTGCCGCCGGCGGGCAGAATTTCTTTTGCCAAAAAAGGGGGACCATGACCGCACGCAACGATCCGTCGCCGCCTGTTGCCATCGCCGAGATCCCCGCGGCGGCGGGCCTGATCGGCATCACCCACCAGCCCGGAAGCGGCGGGGGCAGCCTCGCGGCCGACCTCGCCCGGATCGATGCCTGGGGCCCGGCCTCGCTGGTGAGCCTGGTCGAGGTTGCGGGGGACGAACGCCCGGGCTTCGCGGCTGCGCCGGGGCGGCGTTCGGCTGACCGGCATCACCTGCCGATCGTCGACATGCAGGTACCGGACGCGGCGTTCGAGCGCGACTGGACCTATCATGGCCACGTGCTGCGCCGGCGCCTGCAGGCGGGCGGGCGCGTGCTCGTGCATTGCCGGGCCGGGCTTGGCCGGTCGGGCATGATCGCGGCGCGCCTGCTGGTCGAGCTGGGCGCTGCGCCGGAGGAAGCCATGGCCGCGGTGCGGGCGGCGCGACCCGGCGCCATCGAGACGCCGGCGCAGGAGGCCCATGTGCGTGGCTGCCGTGCCGCTGGGGATGGCGCGCATGCCGACCGGGTGCTGGGCTGCCTCATGGGCGGGGCCATCGGCGATGCGTTCGGTTATCCGGTCGAGTTCATCAGCCTGTCGCGGATCCGGCGGACCTATGGCGCGGAGGGGATTGCGGGGCCGGAACTGAACGACCGTGAGCAGTGGGAGGTCAGCGACGACACGCAGATGACGCTGTTCACGGTCGAGGGGCTTGTTGACGGGCTCAGCCGCGGCGGCGATGCGCTGGCAAGGCTGCGCGAGGCATACGGTAGCTGGCTTGCCACGCAGACGGGTCGCTTCAATCCGGCAGCCGGGGCCGACAGGCTTGCCTCGTTTCGCGCGCTCTGGGCGCAGCGTGATCCGGGACATACCTGCCTGACGGCGCTGTCGGCCGGCGGGCGCGGGAGCCTCGAGCGGCCCGCCAACAACAGCAAGGGGTGTGGGGGTGTCATGCGCACGGCACCGATCGGGCTTGTGCGCTCCCTGTCCCCGGAACAGTGCCTTGAGCTCGGGGCCCGTGCGGCGGCGATCACGCATGGTCATCCGTCCGGCTACTGGACGGCAGGCGCGATTGCCGCGATCGTGCGCCTCATCTGCGAGGGCGTCGAGACGGG
>JAGWXR010000083.1 GCA_018969785.1 Alphaproteobacteria bacterium | reverse complement strand
CGGCAGGAACTGCCTGTAGCGCGGCTTGCCGTCACGCTTCCAGAGCCGCGCGAAGATGCCGACGATCTTGGTGTTGCGTTGTGCCGCAAGCAGGGCCGCCGCAAACCGGAAGGCCTCGGCATCAAAGCCCGCCTCGTCCGCGCGTCGGCGCTCGATATAGCGGTCGATCATCGCATCCGCGAGTTCCGGGCTGACATCGCGCCGCGCATCTTCCGTCATCGAGATCACGTCATAGGCGGCAGACCCGGACAAGGCATCCTGGAAATCGAGCAGCCCGGCCCGCGCCACGCCGGTGCGCGCGGGCAGCCACATGAGGTTCTCGGCGTGATAGTCGCGCAGGATCATGACAGGCCTGCCCACCTGGAGCTGGCCGAGCGCGGCGCGCCAGAGCGCATCGAACGCGGCCTGCGCCTCTTCTGGCAGCGCCCGGCCGGTGGCCGCAGGATAGAACCACGTCGGCAACAACCGCACCTCGGCCAGCATCGCCAGCGTGTCATAGGCAAGCAGCCGCACGTCGCCGCCGCCCGGCACGGCAAGTGCCTGCGGCGCAGGCGTACGGTGCAGGTGCGCCAGCGCATCGATCGCTGTCTCGTAGAAGGGAACTTCCGCCTGACCGGCCTGGATCAGGTCGGCCATGCGGCCGTCCCCGAAGTCCTCGATCAGCAGGAAACCGGCCTCGTAATCATGGGCAAGGATCGCAGGCGCGCTCAACCCCGCCGCCGACAGATACTGGCTGACCGCGGCAAAGGGCCGGCAATCCGGTCCTGCCAGGCGGGCCATGGCATTGTAGCCGAGCGTCTCACGCTCCGCCGCCGTCGCATCAGGGGGACACGATGCCGTCTCGGCACCACGCGGCTGGTCCATCAGCATCGCGCTCGAGCCACCGCGCCTGAGCCGTGCATAGCGGCGGGTCGACGCATCGCCGGGCAGCGCCTGCAGCGCGGCATCACCCCAGCCCGCCCGCGCAAGAAACCCAAGCGCTTGTCCGTGACGGGCCTCGCCAGCAGCACTCATGACAGGCTCCTCGCGCGGTGAAGGCCCCGCAGCCGCTCGGCCCACGCGCCACGCCCGATGATCTTCGTGCGCCGCTCCTCCACGCCGTCATCGACTTCAAGGATGATATCGAGCCGGTCCGCCGGCATCAGCCCGCCCATCCGGTCTGGCCACTCGACGATGAGGACACCGGCCTCGAGCGCCTCGTCAAAGCCGAGCTCGACGATTTCACGCTCGCTGCGCAGCCGGTAAAGATCCGCATGCGCGATGCGCAACCCGGGCGCATCATAGGCCTGGACCAGCGTGAACGTGGGGCTGGGCACCTCCTCGCCGGGCACAAGGGTCTGCACGAGGCAGCGCGCCAGCGTCGTCTTGCCCGCACCCAGGGCCCCCGCCAGGGCAATGAAATCGCCCTTGCGCAGGCAGCCTGCGAGGACGCGGGCCAGCCTTTCGGTCGCCTGCATGCCATCGAGGGTCAATTGCACCATGTAGCTGTCGCAGGCCATGACATGTCCGTCCTTGGAGCGCCCCTTACTACCCTCAGGAGCCGGAGCAGTTCAATGCTGAAGGATGCCCGCGAAATCAAGGTCTTAGCGAGGTTGATTGCCGGATACTGTCCATGCTAACGCACGCCCGGGGGAGACCTCCCGCAAGAGGCAGGAAATGAGCGATTCGGTGGTGATTGTCGGCGCTGGCCAGGCCGCATCCCAACTCGTGGCCTCCCTGCGCAGCGAAGGCTACGCGGGCGGCATCACCGTGATCGGCGAGGAGACCCACATCCCCTACCAGCGCCCCCCGCTGTCCAAGGCATACCTGAAGGGCGACATCGCACCCGACCGCCTCTTCATAAAGCCGCCCGACTTCTATCGCGACGCCGGCTGCACGTTGAAGCTGGCAACCCGCGCAACCGCGATCGACCGCAAGGCACGGTCCGTGACGCTGTCGGATGGCAGCCGCCTGCCATGGACGAAACTCGTTCTGGCCACTGGATCACGCGTGCGCAAGCTGCCACTGCCGGGTGCCGAGGACCCGTCATGCCGCTACCTGCGCGGCATCGATGACGTCGACGCGCTGCGCCCGCGCATGGTGACGGGCGCCCGTCTGGCGATCATTGGCGCGGGCTATATCGGGCTCGAGGTTGCTGCCGTGGCAGTCAAGCGCGGCCTCAAGGTGACCGTCATCGAGGCAGCGCCACGCGTGCTCGCCCGGGCCGCCTCGCCACAGGTCTCGGAGTTCTTCGAGGATGAACACCGCAGGGCCGGCGTGGATCTGCGTTGCTATGTCCGCACGGAATCGATCGACCGCGTGGGGGATGCCCTCGCGATCAACACCTCCTCGGGCATAGTGCCGGCCGACATCGTCCTCATCGGCGTCGGCATCCTGCCCAACACCGAGCTCGCAGGCGACGCGGGCCTCGAGGTCGATAACGGCATCAGGGTGAATGCCTTCGCCCAGACCGACGACCCGGACATCTATGCGATCGGCGACTGTGCCAACCTCCCGAATTCCTTCGCCCTCCAGGGCCGTGTCCGGCTGGAATCCGTGCAGAACGCGATCGACCAGGCCAAGCACGCCGCCCTCGCCATTGTCGGCCGCCCGAGAGCCTATGACGAGGTGCCCTGGTTCTGGTCCGACCAGTATGACCTGAAGCTGCAGATTGCCGGCCTGTCGGCCCCGCAGGACCAGATCGTGGTGCGGGGCGACCGGGCCAGCCGCAGTTTTGCCGCCTTCCACCTGCGGGACGGAACCGTAACGTCGGTCGAGGCGGTAAACGCAGCCCCGGAATACATGATGGGCCGCAGGCTCATCGCGGCGCGCGCACGCGTCGCGCCGGAACGCCTTGCGGACAGGGCCATTCCTATGAAAGACATGACCTGAAGGAACGAAAGCAGATAGCCCCATGGCCAAGATCAAGTACATCGAACACGACGGAAAAGAGCACGTCATCGACGTCCAGCCCGGCATGACCGTGATGGAGGGCGCCGTCAGGAACATGATCCCCGGCATCGATGCGGATTGCGGCGGCGCCTGCGCCTGCGCAACCTGCCACGTCTACGTGGACAGCGCGTGGCTCGGAAAGATCCAGCCCATGCAGGAAATGGAAAAGACGATGCTCGACTTCGCGGAAGGCGTCGAGGCAACCAGCCGCCTCTCCTGCCAGATCCAGGTCACCGAAGCCCTCGATGGCATGACCGTTCGAATGCCCAAGAGCCAGCACTGACAGCCTTCCGGCCGCGGGCCTCGTCCGGTTGAGGCCGGGCGAAGCCGCGCGATCCAATTCAGCCCGTCGCTTCGCTGGCACCCTTCGCGCCGGTCGCCACAGCAAGCCGCCGCGGGAAATGACACGTGACACGCGTCCCGCGCCCCACGACGGAATCCAGCTCCACCCTTCCGCCATGCAGGTCGACAAAGCTGCGCACAAGCGCAAGCCCGAGGCCCGCACGCCGTGCGTCCTTCTTGCGGGTGCGCGACTGGAAGCGGTCGAACACCTCAGCCTGGTGGGCAGCAGGGATCCCCGCACCTGAATCGCTGACATAGATGCGCACCTCGTCAGCCGACAGCTCGGCCCCGAAGGCAATGCGTCCGCTGGGCGGCGTGTGCTCGATCGCGTTGATCACGAGATTATAGACGATCTGCAGCAGGCGCTTCTGGTCGGCATAAAGCTCACAGCCGCGCCGCGGGCCCTCATTGACGACTTCAACTTGCGCCTTGCGCGCACGCTCCTCGACCAGCGGAATGACCCCGGCCAGGACCTCGGAAACCTCGACATCCTTGCGGTCGAGCTCGATTGTCCCGGCTTCGATGAGCGCAAGATCGAGAATGTCGTCGATCAGGGTTTCAAGCGTCTTCGAGGCACTGAGGATATCGGCAAGATACGCACTCTGGCTATCGGTGAGCTTGCCCGCAATGCCGTGCCGAAGCAGGTCGGCAAATCCCGCGATGGAATTCAGCGGCGTGCGCAGCTGATAGGAAACATTGGAGATGAAGTCGGACTTCAGCTTGTCGGCCGCAAGAAGAGCATCGTTTCGCTCCTCAAGGGCCTTTTCGCGCATGACCGTGTCTGTAACATCGCGATAGCACAGCAGCAGCGATCCATCAGGCAGCGGCGCCGTGCTGCAGCTCAGCTCCACGCTGTCCGAACACGACAGCCGGTCGATCTTCACCCGGCGCTCCTGGGTTGCGCCGGTGATCAGCATGGTCATCTGGCTCCAGTGCCCCTCGTCGGCAAGCTTGCCGCGACAGGACGAGAACACTTCGGCAAAGCGCGGCTGGCCGCCGAGCACCACGGGCTCGATGTCCCAGAGTTCGGCAAACGCCTTGTTGAACAGCTTGAGCCGCCCATCGGTGCCGAACACGGCGAGCGCCTCGGTCAGGTGGTCGATCGTCGTGCGCTGAACGCTTGAAAGCTGGTTGAACCGCCGCTCGAGTTCCATCTGGTTCGAGACGTCGGCATAGATGAAGATCAGGCCACCGCGCGGATGCGGTTGGCACGTCACGCGCAGCGTGACATTGCGCGGCAGGTGCCAGTACTCCTCACGCTCGCTGATGAGGGTGTTATAGAGCGCAAGCCGCTCGCGCTTCCACGACGAGAAGTCCCGCTGCTCCGGCAGCTTGCGTGCGCCGCGCAGGCTCTCGAGAATTTCGCCATCCGACGGATGGGTCGAAAGCCAGCGCTCATCAAGGTCCCAGAGCCGCGCAAACGCCTTGTTCGAGAACTTGAGGCGCTGGTCATCGCCGAAGATGGCAACGGCCACCGGAAGCCGGTGCAGCGTCTCCTCATGCGTATCGATATGCTGCTGCAGGAGGCGCTTGGTCTCATCGATATCCGTGACATCGATGGCATAGGACGCAACGCCCGTGTCCATCGGGATCGCGAAAATCTCGAAGGCCCGGCGCTGGCGGCTGACGACGACGTAACGCGTTTCGGTCTGGACCTGCTTGGTCTCGAGCGCCCGCGAGGCAAGCTCCCGGCTGTCGCGATCAAGCTCGATCTGGTCGGCCAGCACATCGCCGCCAACCGGCGGATCGACGGCCTCCTCATAGGCCCGGTTTACCCAGACAAGGTTCAGGGCACTGTCGCGCCGCCACACGGGCATCGGCGCCGCGTCGAGCAGGTCGCCGAGCCGCGAACGCTCCTCCTCGCTCGCCGTCAGGCGAACGGTCAGGTTGTAGTTCGCCTCGTCGTCCGGCGTCACGTCACGCAGCCAGACAGCGGTCTGTCCGGCCGCCGGCTTTCCATAGGCCTGGAAGACCCGTCCATCGGGACCGGGGACCGTCAGCGAGAACATCGATCCACCGGCGCCCAGCCGCTCGATCGAATCCTGCAACTGCCCGGTCTCGTCGGCATCAAGAACGCCGGCAAGCACGCTGTCAGAACCGGTCCGGGCAATGGGATCCCCACCGATATTGCGCCAGACAAAAAGCGAGCCCGGCTCAGCCGAGACGATCGCAGCTTCCTTCTGGAAGCGGGCTTCGGCACGCGCGCTGCGCGCCGTCGCACGCCGCAGGAGCGCATCCGCCCGCGCACGCATCGCAATGACAACGAGCGCCAGCGATCCCGCAAGGGCAATCGCCCCCAGTGTCACACCGAACGGTAACCAAACACCAATGTCGTGAGTCAGATCCAAGGCCAGCCCCATGCTGCTTCAGGAGGTTCAGGCGACACCGACAATCTCGAAAGCTGGCAAAGGACGGAAACGCGACGATCGCAAGGCGCTGATGCAACAGCAACCCGACATCGGACTTCTTCCCGGCCAACCCCCTCTGAGACTGTTCTGCGCTCGCAACCCCATATGCGAGAATCACTCTGTCTGCTGATGATAGGAACAGGCCGGAGCCTTGTCCTTTTGGGTGCGCAGTCACCCGCATTGCCGCAGGGGCGCCGGGATGTGGCTGCCGACGATGCGGGACCACATCGACAGCCGGAAAAACATCGAGCCCGATCAAGATGATGCGCTGAATGCTTCACACCGGTTGAAAGCGATGCCCTCAACCTCTTTCGCGGCATGAAGTGTTGCCAAAAAGCGATAGCTCTTTGGCAAACGAAGATGCCCCGGGAATTCATTACCGATGGGTGCAGGATATTTACGAACAGATAACACTCTGCCGACCGCTGCAGGAGGCGCGCGGCTGATCGCCCGCGACGTGGCGCCGGAAACGGGAAAGGGCGGCCGCATTGAACGACCGCCCCTCGATAAACGTCAGGTCGATGTGCCGGCACTCAGCCCGGGAAGAGCTGCACCCCGAGCTTCATCATGCCGCCATCCTTGAGCACGACGCACGCCATGCTCTCCATGCCCTGCACGTAGCAGAAAAGCGGCAGCTTGGCGCGGCGGGCGGACTCATAGAAGTCCCGGTCCACCGCCTCATCCGGCAGGAACGGGAACTCGCCACTCGCGGGGCGCTCGGCACCCGGAGGCCAGGACGGCAGGCTCGCGGCATTCTTCAGCTGCGGGCCCTGCCGGATCCAGTCACCGAGGGCAGATTTCATGGCCTTGGTGTTCTTGACCCCGGCGAACAGCATCACGAACTGCCCCACCCGCGCATCGACCCACAGCGGCTTGCCGTCAGGCCCCCGCACCGTGAGCACGACGATCGCCCGGTCACACGAGGGCCCGTGCGAGACAGCTTCCACGCGGAAAGGCCGCTGGCCCGCCGCAGGCGTCCACACGGCCCCGACCGATGCCTCGCAACCCGGGGCAGCCGCCGGTGCTGAGGCGGAGGCAGCGCCGACGGCGACCATCAAC
This sequence comes from Alphaproteobacteria bacterium, assembly GCA_018969785.1. GTDB lineage: Bacteria > Pseudomonadota > Alphaproteobacteria > Micropepsales > Micropepsaceae > SZUA-430. Next base: position 2,656 of record JAGWXR010000083.1, on the reverse strand, counting down.
CCGCCCAGAACCAATGCAAGCAACGACTTCATGCGACCTCCCGTCAGCCTAGTAGCGATAGTGATCCGGCTTGAACGGACCCGCCTCGCCGATACCGAGATACTCGGCCTGCTTCGTCGAAAGCTCGGTCAGCTTGGCGCCAAGCTTCGCGAGATGCAGGCGAGCGACCTTCTCGTCAAGCTTCTTGGGCAGCGTGTAGACCTTGTTGGCGTACTGGGCGCCGTTCTGCCACAGCTCGATCTGCGCGAGCGTCTGGTTGGTGAACGACGAGCTCATCACGAAGCTCGGATGCCCCGTCGCATTGCCGAGGTTCACAAGCCGGCCTTCCGACAACAGGATGATGCGCTTGCCGCCCGGGAACTCGACTTCGTCGACCTGCGGCTTGACGTTGTGCCACTTGAAGTTCTTCAGCGCCGCGACCTGGATCTCCGAGTCGAAGTGGCCGATGTTGCACACGATCGCACGGTCCTTCATCCTGCGCATGTGATCGACGGTGATCACGTCGACATTGCCGGTCGCGGTCACGAAGATGTCGGCACGCGGCGCCGCATCATCCATCGTTGCCACCTCATAACCTTCCATCGCGGCCTGCAGCGCGCAGATCGGATCGATCTCCGACACGATGACGCGACAACCCGCGTTGCGCAGACTGGCCGCCGAACCCTTGCCCACGTCACCGAAGCCGGCAACCATGGCGATCTTGCCCGCCATCATCACGTCCGTGCCGCGGCGGATGCCGTCGACAAGGCTCTCGCGGCAACCATAGAGATTGTCGAACTTCGACTTCGTCACGCTGTCATTGACGTTGATGGCCGGGAACGGAAGCTCCTTGCGCTCGGCCATCTGGTAGAGCCGGTGCACGCCGGTCGTCGTCTCTTCCGTGACGCCCTTCACCGCGGCCGCGATCTTTGTGTACCAGCCGGGCTTGCGGTCGATCGTCTTGCGCATGACCGCGAACAGCGCCTCTTCCTCTTCGTTCGCAGGCTTCGAGATCACGGAAAGGTCCTTCTCCGCCTTCGGGCCGAGCACGCAGAGCAGTGTCGCATCACCGCCGTCATCGAGGATCATGTTCGGCGATCCGCCATCGGCCCACTCGAAGATGCGGTGCACATATTCCCAGTACTCGACCAGGGTCTCGCCCTTCTTCGCGAAGACCGGAATGCCGGCGGCAGCGATCGCCGCGGCCGCATGGTCCTGCGTCGAGAAGATGTTGCAGGACGCCCAGCGCACGTCGGCACCGAGCACCTTGAGCGTCTCGATCAGGACGGCGGTCTGGATCGTCATGTGAAGGCAACCCGCAATGCGCGCGCCCTTGAGGGGCTTCGACGCGCCGTATTCCTCACGCGTCGCCATGAGGCCGGGCATCTCGGTCTCGGCAATCGCGATCTCGCGGCGCCCATAGTCGGCAAGCTTGATGTCGGCGACGACGTAATCGTTGGCCATGAATGATCCTTTGCGGGTTTGGGGGCGCCGCCTCGTGGGCACCTGTGAATGTGCGCCTCTATAGCACCGCAATCCGGGCACCTCAAGGAGCATATAAAGATGTCTTTATGTCTTTTCGCCGCAAGAAAATGGCAGATTTAAGGGGAAAAATGGCTCCAGGGCGACCGGAACCCCGTTACTCGATCGAGCAGGCGTGAGGTTCGCCCGGCCCGGCTTTCGGCGCGGTGGCGCACACCTCTTCCCACCACCGCATGACAAGATCACCAAGCTGCTGGTCGCGCGCGGCAACCGCGGCGACCTGGGCCGGAACCGCTTGCTGCAGCGAAGCAGGAACACCGCGCGCCGTTTCGCAGGCCAACTTCCGCACGTCGTCCGGCACGCCGGGGCGGCTGCAGGCTGCGGCCGTGTCGCCGCCGAGTTCACGCGCAACGCGGACCTGCTGGTCCGCAATGCCCTTGAGCTCCTGGATGGGATCCCCCGCCGGCACAACGGCAGCGTCAGCGGTTGGCGTGATGTCGGGCAGGCGAAGGATGTCGCGTGCCTGGGACAGCATCACGCCGTAGCGCCCCGTGGCAATGTAAAGCTCAGCGATACGCGAGGTGTCTTCGGCAGACAGGCGCTGGCGGTCAGCGTCCTCGTCCTGCTTCATCATGTCTTCATAGATCGCGCATCCCGACAGGATGGACAGGATGATCGCGGCAGTCAGGAAGCGGCGCATGCTAAATCCTCTCTGTCAGCGCGATGATCGTGTTCCCGCGGGTCCTGCATCTGTTGCAGGACCCGAAACCTTGTACCCGCGCGCGCGCAGCATGCCAACAATCCCCTCGCGCCCAACAAGGTGGGCCGCGCCCACGGTCACGAAATGGACCTCGCCCGACTTGAGCATGCCTTCGATGGCGGGCATCCACTTGCGGTTGCGCGCCGTCAGCAGCAGGGCCTTGAGTTGCGGCACGTCGGCGAGCCCATCGTCGATCAGGAGCTCGAGCCGACCGGGATCGCCCGCCGCCCACGCCTCGAGCAGTTCGCGCGGTCCGTCGGGCTTCGTCAGGATCCCCGCAGCCGTCGCGTTCAGATAGCCGATCTCGTCCCGCCGCGACAGCTTGAGGAAATTCGACAGCTGCTCTTCGACAGTTTCAAGATAGGCAAGCCGCTTCTGCCGCGCAGTCGCCAACTGTTCGATCACGTGATCGACGCCGTAATGGGGCGACGCCCC
>JAGWXR010000082.1 GCA_018969785.1 Alphaproteobacteria bacterium | reverse complement strand
TCGAGAACGGCGCCAACCGGCCTCGCCTCGCCGCCTTTCGTATAGAAGATGCGGGTGTTGGCGGCGGCGGCTTCAGGAAAGAGAGAGGCGGCGGGAAGAGAGGGCGTCTGAGCCCCAGCCCTGATCATCTTCACCGCCGCCTGGGGCCCGAGGAAATGAGCGACATAAAGCTCCCCCGCCGACACTCCTCGTCCCAGCGCGCCTTCCAGGTGGTTGCGCGCGTCATTGGTCATTTCACCCGCCATGATGGCGGCAATTTCCGGGTCCTTGCGCAGGGCAAGAATTTCCTGGCGCATGGCCTTGTCGGCAACCATGAGCCGGCCATCCTTGCCGGGCTTGATGGCTTCGGCGTAGGCCGAAAGGCCGTGGGCCGCACCGTGCTGGCGCATGGTCCCGAGCCAGGTCTGCTCGATGAACTGGAACAGGCCCGTGGCCGAGGACGTCGATGCCTTGGCCTCGGGATTGAGGCTGGATTCCCGCATTGCCGTGGTCAGGAGGTAGTCGAAATCCGTGCCCGTGCGGTCGGCGGCACCCCGCAGCGCGCCCATGACGAGGTCGGCCGACGGGGAGATCGTCGGGCGAAGCGCGGGGGCTGACATGGGGTTGCGGTCGAGCATGGTGAACACCTGCTCGCAAGGCGCGTGCCAGCGTGAGCCGGCTGCTAACAGGATGTTAAACGACGCCGCGTTGCAGTTCAGCGCGCAGGCGCTGCAGCAGATGCTCGCGCGCGGCGTCGGCGTAGGGTACCGCGGCACCCTGTCCCCAGACGGGGCCGTTGCCCGCGAAGTCGCCGGCCTCGCGCGCCACGACGTGGACATGCAGTTGCGCGACGACATTGCCGAGCGCGCCGACATTGATCTTGCGGCAGGCGGTGATCGCCTTCAGGCGTTCAGCCGCGCGGCTCACCTCCTGCCAGAGGGTTTGCCGTTCGGCCGGGGCGAGGTCGAAGATCTCGCTGGCCCCGGCACTGCGCGGCACGAGGATGAGCCAGGGATAGCGGCTGTCGTTCATGAGAAGCACGCTGCAGAGCGGCCAGTCACAGACGGGGACCGTGTCGGCGGCGAGGCGGGCATCGAGGAGAAAGGGGCCTTGCGTCATGCGGGCCATCTGACTTGATCCGGCCGCGGCGCGCAACGGGCTTGTCGATCCCCCCGGAAAAATGGAATGAGTCGGGTGTTGCGGCACAAGGCGGACAGGCGCATGAAAACGGCTCTCTCAGGCATCAGGGTTCTCGACTTCGGGCGCTACATCGCGGGGCCCTATTGCGCTGCGCTGCTCGGCGACATGGGGGCGGAGGTCATCCGCATCGAGAAGCGCGACGGCTCGGAAGACCGGGCGCTTGTGCCGGTGATCCACGATGCGGAGGGCAATCCCGGCGAGGGGGCGCTGTTCCTGCAGATGAACCGGAACAAGAAGGGCATGACGCTCGACCCCGCGCATCCGCGCGGGCGGGAGATCGTCAGGAAGCTCATCCGCACCGCCGATGTCGTGGTGGTCAACCTGCCGCCGCAGACCCTCGTCTCGCTCGGCCTCGACTGGGACAGCGTGCATGCCATCAATCCGCGCACGGTGCTGACGACGGTCTCGGCCTTCGGGTCGGGCGGGCCCTATGCCGAGCGGCTGGGATTTGACGGCGTGGCGCAGGCCATGTCGGGTGCGGTCTACATGTCGGGCACGCCCGAGCAACCGGTGCGCGCGGCGGCCTCGTGGGTGGATTTCGGAACGGCGTCGCTGGCGGCGTTCGGGACGATGACGGCGCTCTACGCGCGCAACGCCACGGGCCTTGGACAGCACGTCGAAGGTGCGCTGCTGCGCACGGCGGTGACCTACATGAGCCAGACCCTGATCGAGCAGGACGTGCTGGCGAAGAACCGGGTGGCAACGCTCAATCGCGGACAGACGGCGGGGCCGTCCGACATCTTCCGCTGCACGGACGGGTGGATCACGATCCTGATCAATGGCAACCCCCTGTTCCGGCGCTGGGCCAGGATGGTCGGCGAAGAGGCGTGGATCGAGGATCCGCGCTTTGCCTCGGACGAGGCGCGCGGTGACAATGGCGAGGTGCTGTCGGCGCGGGCGGCAGCCTGGTGCCGGACGCGCAGCGTGGCCGAGGCGCTTGATGCGCTCGCGCGCGCGAAGGTGCCGGCGGGGCCCGTGCTTTCGCCGCAGCAATTGCTGGATGATCCGCATGTGAATGCGGCCGGGTTCTTCGCGCCAGTGTCCTTCCCCGGCCTTGCCGATGGCGCGCGCATCATGGCAACGCCGGTCGTCCTGTCGGAAACGCCTGGCCGCATCACGCAAGCCCCGCCCGTGCTCGGGCAGCACACGGAAGAACTGCTCGCCGAACTCGGCATCCGCGGTGAAGAAGCCGAGAGCCTGCGGCGCGACGGCGTGATCTGACGCGATCCCGTCGCTGCCGCTGCATGCCGCCGGCGTGAGCCGGGCACGCTGCTATTCGGCGAGGCCCGTACCAGAGCGGCGACGCATCTGTTCGGCTTCCTCGTGGCCGAGGATGGTGGCCGACAGCGCCTGGGCGTGGGTCAGATAGGTCTGCGCGCGGGGGCGGCGCGAAGGATCGAGCGTGCGCAGGGTTGCCGTCGCGCTTTCGCAATAGCCCGTCAGGTAGGCCGAGACTTCCTCGAACGACTGCTTGTGGGACTTGTGAAACCCGCCGGCACCGGCATAGGGCGTTGCTCCCGCAAGGAGGCGGCCCCAGGCCAGCGCGCGCTCGATGCGCGCGAGTTCCGGCTCGCGGGTGAGGTCAGCCCGTCCGGGGCCGCGTCCCGACATGCCGCCTGCCTTCTGCATGGGGAGCGCGGCTGCGATCTCGCGCGGAACACGCGCGATCAGCATGTCCATGGCGTCAGAGGCGAGCTGCCGGATCTTGATCAGCCGCTGCCCCCACTTGCCGTCACGCCGGGAACCGATCTCGCGCACCAGCCCGCTCGACATCTGCGTGAAGCGGTCAAGCCGGTTGAGCAGCGCGTCGGTGTCCATCGCATCGGGGCGCATCGAGGCGATGTCGAGCGCAAGGTGCTCCATGTCGGCGAGCAGGATGTCGCCGATGATCGCCATGTCCTGCTGGCGGAACAGCGGCTCGTCGGCGTGGGTCGCGCGAATGGCCGCAAGCCGCAGCACCTCCCACGGCCGGCGCAGGCGGCTGAGCACGAGCAGGCCGACATAGGGACACAGTTCAGGCTTGCGGGCGGCGAGTTCCTCGTAGAGGTCGCGCACGAGCGCCTGGTTCTGTTCGCTGAGCATGTCGATGCGGCGGGGCAGAAGGCCGCGCAGCGGCATGAGCTCGCTTGAAGCCGACAGCAGGAGCGCGATCTCCTGGGCGTCGGCGAGCGCATCATCGCCCCCGAGCCTCGATGAGAGGGCGCGCAGTTCCTGACCGCCGCCTTGCGCGCGGTTGAAGGCGACGGCAAGGGCCGATGCCGCTTCCTGCTGCAGCTGGCGGACCTGCTTTTCCTCCTCGGCGCTGTCGCGGGCGAGCACGGCGGCGACGATCGCGGCCTCTCGCTGGGCGAGGCGCTCGCGCAGGCCCTCGCGGGCGAGCCACTGCCAGACGGCGCTGATGGTCGAGCGGGAGATGCGGCCGGTCTGCTTGAAGTCACGCTCGTCAACGAGGAAGTCGCTGAAGGGCTCGCAGAAGAGGCGCTGGGCTGTCGGCGTGCGGCGCGGCGCCGAACGGCGAAGGGCGGGCCTCAGCCCCTCGAGGATCAGGGCTGAGGGAAGGCTTTTCTCGCCCGTCAGTCGCGCACGCTCGATGGCGATGGCCAGCCGCGTTGCCTTTTCCGGAGGCAAGGCTGCAAGGAAGTTCCTGAGTTCGTGCTCGCGGGCGGGTGAGCTCATGGATCCGGGGATGCGGTTGGCTACCTTATGGCTTGCAGGCGAGGCTGTTCAGTCCGGGTCAGGGCGTCGGGCTGTTGTCGAACGCGTCTTTCCGATGCCAGGCTTCCTGAAGATACGTTGAATGCCTGCTGCGAACGTCAGCCGGGGTTTGAGGTTCCGCTGCCGCCTTCCGACGAACCGGCGCCGTCGCCGCCACCCGATCCGCTTTCTGTGCCGCCGAAGCTGCGGTTGAACGGGTTCATGCCCTCGTCGACGGCCGCGTCACCCGCCGTCCAGCCCTGCTGCTGCGGCGTACCGATCGTTCCGTCGGCAGCGATGGTCACCACATCACCTTCCGACATGGGAACGTTCTGTCCCTTGCCGTTGTCGATGAAGCCGCTGCCCTTCTCGAAGTTGATCGTGCCCGATCCGTCTTCGTTGACTTCCATCTTCACGATCGTGCCGCGGATGCCGATGGAGACGGTCGGTGTCTCCATGCGCACGCGGTCCTTCGGCATGGATCCGGACACGAAGCGGAAGACGCCCTTTGTCATCTTCAGCGTCTGCTGGCCTGCGCCCTGCGGGCCGGCATAGACGTAGTTGTCGACAACGACCGAGGAAGCGCTGCCGAGCGTGAGGCGGCTGCCATCCATGAAGGTGACCTCGAGCGCGCCTTGCGGGACCGTCTCGATCCGGCTGTTGCGCACGACGGGGTTCAACCGGTAGAGCGGCGCGCGCTGGGTCTGCGGTGGTGTCTGGTAGGCAAACCGCGCGACGCGGGTGGCCTGCCCGACATTCTCGGCGGATGCAGGCATGGACGAAACCAGGAGCGCCGTGAGCGCCGCGGCGAGGGTGCAGAAACGCATGGTCGGGCCTTTCAAGCTTCCGGGGGCGGGACAGCAGATGCACGCAGGACGTGCACTGACTGCCGAACACGAGAGAGTCAGCGGGACTCTACGCAGTCCCGGTGCTTCCTTCAATGGCAGGACGAGCGTCTGGCGACGCGGGAGGCACGGGAAAACCTGACGCCGCCGTGGCCGCCACCGCCGCGGGCGGCGTTGCGCCTGCCGGGTCCGGCCATCGGCCACGCGCAGGGGCGAATCACCCGACGGCTTGAGAGGGCACGGCGGGCGGCCGGCAGGCGCTGTGAACATTTTCCTGCACGGTAATGGGAGATCATGGTTAACGCGCCGGCAACCGCTTGCCTTTGGGGACGCAGTAACGTTTTCTCTGCCCGTCATGGAAAACGGGGACTGCAGGCATGAAGGGCAATGATTTCAAGCGCTGGCGCAAGTCGCTCGACATGTCGCAGAAGGATGCCGCCGATGCGCTCGGCCTGAAGCGCCGCGTGGTCCAGTACTACGAGAAGGGCGAGCGCGACGGCGAGCCTGTCAAGATCCCGCGCGTGGTCCGCCTTGCCTGCTATGCGATCCTGATCGGCGTCGACGACTATCATGGCCCCGAAAAGGAAAAGAAGGACAAGAAGGGCAAGAAAGACAAGAAGGACAAGGCCGAGAAGGAAAAGAAGGGCAGCGCCAGGAAGTCCGGGAAAGGAAAGAAGGCGCGCGTCACGGAAGAAACTTCCGAGGCCGAGGCAGCCTGACAAGGCCCCCCGATCACGCCGGGCGATCGACGGCCGGCAGGTCGAGCTCCACGCTGAGCCCTCCGGACGCGGACCTGCCCAGCGCGAAGGTGCCTCCGTAGAGGCTTGCGATCTCGCGCACGATGCCAAGGCCAAGGCCTGATCCGGGCTTTGATTCGTCGAGGCGCTCGCCCCGCTCGAGCACGCGCTTCTTCTGCTCGTCCGACAAGCCCGGTCCGTCATCCTCCACGACGATGCGCAGGCGGCCCGGCACCTGCGATGGCGAGACCCTGATCGAGACCTGCTCGGCGGCCCACTTGCAGGCATTGTCGAGCAGGTTGCCCAGCATCTCCTCGAGGTCGGCGCGGTCGCCGCGGAACACAAAACCTTCCGCGCCGTCGGCGCTGATCGCGATGCCCTGCTGGTCGTAGATGCGCGTGAGGGCGCGCGTGAGGTCTGCGATGACCGGGGCCACGTCGCATCGCGCGCCGATCACGCCGGCCGAGGCGACCGTGCGCGCGCGGGCGAGGTAATGGTCGACCTGCCTTCGCATGACACCAACCTGCTTGTTGACGGCATCGGCGAGGGGCGAGCTTGACGCCCTCGCCTCATTCGCGAGGACCGAGAGCGGCGTCTTGAGGAAGTGCGCGAGGTTGCCGACATGCGTCCGCGCGCGCGCGACGACGTCGGCGTTGTGCCTGACGAGCGCATTGAGCTCGTCGGCGAGGGGCTGGATCTCGCTCGGGTAGCGTCCCTCGAGGCGCGCAGCCCTGCCCTCGCGGATGGCGGCCAGCGCCACGGATATCTTCTCGAGCGGCGACAGGCCGAGGCGCACGAAGAGGGCCATGGCCAGCGTCATGCTGCCGCCGAGCGCGATCACCGACCAGAACAGCGTGCTCTCGAAGCCCTCGATCTCGGCCTCCACGTCGCGCAGGTCGCCGGCAACCGCGATGCGGAACAGGCGACTGCCGACGCAGGCGGCGTCGGGGACGTCCGTGTCCGGCCGCGCGATCGACACGATGCGCTCGACATAGCGCAGGCGCTGGCCGAGGAACCCCGGGGCATAGCCCTGCACCATCTCGCCGGCGCGCGTGCCCTTGCCGAGGGGAAGGGTCTTGTCCCACAGGGAACGCGAGCGCATCACGGGCTGCGAGGGGGTGTTCGGGCCTGACGCCATCGTCGCCACCTGCCAGTAGGAACCGGAGAAGGCGCGGGTGAACCGCTCGGCGATCAGGGGCTTGGGCATGACGAAGGTGCCGCCGCAATCGATCTCGGCGACCGCGATGACGCCTTCAAGGTCGGCCAACAGGCGCTGGTCGAAGCCGCGCTCGGCCGCGCTGCGGAACAGGCTCGACAGCAGCAGGCCGCCCGCAACCAGGCCGATCACGCCCCAGCCCGCGGCGATCGCAACGAGCCTGAGGGCGAGCGAATTGCTAGTGGGCAGCATTGGCCTCGGGTTCTGCCGCGCTTTCGTCGAGCTTGTAGCCGAGGCCCCGCAGGGTCTGGATCAGGCTGATGCCGAGCTTCTTGCGCAGGCGTCCGACGAAGACCTCGATCGTGTTGGAGTCGCGGTCGAAGTCCTGGTCGTAGAGATGCTCCACGAGTTCGGTGCGCGACACGACGCGGCCCTTGTGGTGGGCCAGATAGGCGAGCAGTCGGTACTCGAGCGAGGTCAGCTTGACCGGGTTGCCCTCGACGGTGACGCGTGCGGCGCGCGTGTCGATGCGCAAGGGGCCGCATTCGATGTCGGAGGTGGAGATGCCCGCGCTGCGGCGCAGCAGCGTGCGGATGCGCGCGAGCACTTCCTCGGTGAAGAAGGGCTTGACCACATAGTCGTCGGCGCCGGCGTCGAGGCCCTTGACCTTGTCGCTCCAGCGGTCGCGGGCCGTCAGGATGAGGACCGGCATCGTCCGCCCGGCCTTGCGCCACTTCTCGAGGACCTTGATGCCGTCCATCTCGGGCAGGCCGAGATCGAGGATAACGGCGTCGTAGGGCTCGTTCTCGCCCAGGTAATGTCCCTCGACACCATCGCCGGCACTGTCCACGACGTAGCCGTTGTCCTTGAGCGCGTCGGTCAGGACGCGCCGCAGGTCGGGGTCATCTTCGACAACGAGGATCCTCATCCCGTTTCCTTTCTTCAGCCAAGACCGCGGACGCGCAGCACCTGTCCGGAGCGGGCGTCAACGATGACGACGATCTGGCGGCCATCGGGGGTCAGCCAGACGACTTCGTAGATGAGTTGTGCGCCCCGACGCATCGGGCCGCGGGCGTCGAGCGGCTTGCCCGGATACTGGGACATGAGGCCGCTCATCACCATGTCGAGGGGGACCACGCGCACGTCCTCGGGCATTCGGTCGCGCCGGAAGCGGTCGCCGCGGGGACCGCCGGGGCCGTCCCGGGGAATTGATTCCGTGCCAGGGCCGTCCGGAGGCGGCGTCCAGTCCTGCGCGGCCACGGGCTGGAGCAGCACGGCGGCGAGCAGCAAGGCGATCAGGGACTGGCGAAGGGTTCCGCGCATGGGAATGAAATAGCGCAAAGTCGCTGAACCCGACATGAATAATATGTCCAGACCCCGTTCAGCCGCGGGGTGCGAGGATTGCTGCAAGGGTTGGGTTTCGGCCCTTTTTCAGCAGGAGTTAAACATCATGCGCAAGTTTGTGAACGCGGCAGCAGCCGCCGCAACCCTCGGCATCATGGCCCTGGCCGGCCCGGCCATGGCGGACCAGTACAGCGACAAATACGGTAACCAGGACCAGCACGAGCTCCGGCATGGCGATGACTGGCGCGGCTATGGCGATCGCGGCGGCTACCGCGACGAGTACCGCGACTTCAGCCGGCACGATCGCGGCTTTGATCGCTGGGAGCGTGGCTGGGGACGCGGCGATCGCGACTATCGCCACCATGACCGCACCCTGTCCTACTGGCAGATCGTGCGCCGCATCGAGCGCCAGGGCTTCTACGGCGTGCGCGGGCTGCGCGAGTCGCGCTGGAGCTGGGGCCTCAGGGCCTATGCCTATGACCGCCGCGGCCGCCCGGTGATGCTGCGGGTCAATCCCTACGACGGACGGGTCATCGATCTGCGCTACGTGTAGGGGATCGACAGGCAAGCCCGCGATTTCGGCAGGCGCCGGACAGAGATGTCCGGCGCCTTTGCTTGTGGCGCGCGAGGGACACGCAATCCCAAAAAGCTGAAACGATGCCCGAGGTACAGCTACGGGTGGGTTGTGGACTGCCTTCGCAACACCCTATCATGGATTGGCTTTCGAATTGTCCCCATGTCTGTTGCGCGATCCATCAAGGCCTTCCTGACGGCAGCGACTGCCCATCGCCGGGCGGGGCTGTCATGGCTCGTGATCGTGAGCTTCCTGCTGCAGGCAGGCATGTCGGCGGGACATTTCCACACGCAGCATGCCGATGCGTCCGTCACGCGCGATGTCACGCAGGGCACGAAGCCTCCTGCGCCGCACGAGAAGCGGGGCGACATGCCCTGCGTGTTCTGCCAGCAGGCCGCATCCGCGGGCCACGCGCTTGCCCCCGATGCATGCCTGCCCGTCTCTCCCGGATACGTCCACGCGCAGCCCCTGCGCCTGGCGTCGGGGATCGCGCCCTCGGCGATCTCCTCGTTTGGCTGGCTCAGTCGCGCGCCACCGGCCGCGTGACCCGAGACGCCGGCGGCACCGCCGGCCCGGAGCTTCTTACGTTGCACAAACACTGTGCAAGCCCGTGATTGCTCTATGATTTCGCCAGCTGACTGATTCATGTGAGGGACCATACCCATGAATGCTACACGCACTGCCGCCTGCACCATCGCGCTCGCCCTTGCCGGAACTGCCGTCCCGCAAGCCAGCGCCAACACCGCATCCGACATCGCCCAGATCCGCGACGAGATGAAGTCGCTGCGCGGAGACTATGAACAGAAGATCAAGGACCTCGAGAAGCGGCTGAAGGATGCCGAAGACAGGGCATCCAACGCAGAGGCCAAG
>JAGWXR010000081.1 GCA_018969785.1 Alphaproteobacteria bacterium | reverse complement strand
TTGGCGTTTTAACCACTGGACATGGGACGCCGCCACCGTTGCCGTGGTAATGTGTTCCTGTTCCGTTCTAAAAGTCAAGCGAAGAAACGTGAAATCTGTGGAGTGCAGTGAACCGTGGCCCGGGGACAACCGAACAAGCCTCTGATGCACAAGAAAATCTCGATCCGGGGCGCGCGCGAGCACAACCTCAAGAATGTCGATGTCGACCTGCCGCGAGACCAGCTCGTGGTCCTGACGGGGCTGTCAGGGTCAGGAAAATCCTCGCTCGCGTTCGACACGATCTATGCCGAAGGGCAGCGACGCTACGTCGAGAGCCTCTCGGCCTATGCGCGCCAGTTCCTCGAACTGATGCAGAAGCCCGATGTTGACCACATCGAGGGCCTGTCGCCCGCGATCTCGATCGAGCAGAAGACCACGTCGCGCAATCCGCGCTCGACGGTGGGCACCGTCACCGAGATCTATGACTATCTGCGCCTGCTGTTCGCGCGGGTGGGTGTGCCCTACTCTCCTGCCACGGGGCTTCCGATCGAGAGCCAGACCGTCAGCCAGATGGCCGACCGGGTGCTGGCGCTGCCGGAGGGCACGCGGCTCTACCTGCTCGCGCCCATCGTGCGCGGGCGCAAGGGCGAGTACCGCAAGGAACTTGTGGACCTGCAGAAGCGCGGCTTCCAACGCGTGAAGGTGGATGGGGCCTATCATGAGATCGACAAGGTCTCGGCGCTCGACAAGAAGCTGAAGCACGACATCGACGTTGTGGTCGACCGCATCGCCGTGCGGCGAGACCTTGGCAACCGCCTGCCCGACAGCATCGAGCAGGCGCTGAACCTCGCCGATGGCATTGCCGTCGTGGAGTTTGCCGACCGCAAGACCAAGGACGGCGATCCGGAGCGCCTGATCTTCTCGGCGCGGTTTGCCTGCCCCGTCTCGGGCTTCACGATCCCGGAGATCGAGCCGCGCCTGTTCTCGTTCAACTCGCCGCATGGCGCCTGCCCCAAATGTGACGGGCTGGGCACGCAGATGTTCTTCGACGAGGCGCTGATTGTTCCGGACGAAAACCTGTCGCTGAAAGAAGGTGCCATCGCGCCCTGGTCGAAGGCGACATCGACCCTCTACGGGCAGACACTCGAGGCCCTGGCGCGCCACTACAAGTTCCCGATGACGGTCGCCTGGAAAGACCTGCCGAAGAAGGCGCGCGAGGTGGTGCTGCGCGGGTCGGGCGATGACGTGATCGCGTTCGTCTATGACGACGGCATGAGGCGCTATGAAACCAAGAAGACCTTCGAGGGCGTGATCCCGAACCTCGAGCGGCGCTATCGCGAGACGGACTCGGCGTGGATGCGCGAGGAGCTCGAGAAGTTCAAGGACCAGAGCAACTGCGAGGCCTGCAACGGCTTCCGCCTGAAGCCCGAGGCGCTGGCGGTGAAGATCGGCGGCAAGCATGTGGGCGAGGTCTGCGACCTTTCCATCCGCGCGGCGGATGAGTGGTTCCGTACCATCGATGCCAAATTCAATTCCAAGCAGAAGGAAATCGCCGCGCGTATCCTGAAAGAGATCCGCGAACGGCTTCGCTTCCTGAACGACGTGGGGCTTGAGTACCTGACGCTGTCACGCGGGTCGGGCACGCTGTCGGGTGGCGAGAGCCAGCGCATCAGGCTCGCCTCGCAGATCGGCTCGGGGCTGACGGGCGTGCTCTATGTGCTCGACGAGCCCTCGATCGGGCTGCACCAGCGCGACAACCAGCGCCTGCTGGACACGCTGCGCCGGTTGCGCGACCTGGGTAACACGGTGGTCGTGGTTGAACATGACGAGGATGCGATCCGCACCGCCGATCATGTCATCGACATGGGGCCGGGTGCGGGCATCCATGGCGGTGAAATCGTCGCGGAAGGCACGCCCGACGAGATCATGCGCAATCCGGCAAGCCTGACGGGACAATATCTCGTGGGCCTCCGGCAGATCCCGGTTCCGTCCGAACGGCGCAAGGGCAACGGCAAGTCGATCAAGGTCATCGGCGCGCGCGGCAACAATCTGCGCAACGTGTCGGCAGAGATCCCGCTCGGCACGTTCTGCTGCATCACGGGCGTGTCGGGCGGTGGCAAGTCCACGCTTGTGATCGAGACGCTGTTCAAGGCTGCCGCGCGGCGGCTCAATGGGGCACGCGAGACCCCTGCCCCGCATGAGCGCATCGAGGGCCTGCAGCACCTCGATAAGGTGATCGACATCGACCAGTCGCCCATCGGACGCACGCCGCGATCGAACCCTGCGACCTATACCGGTGCGTTCACGCCGATCCGTGACTGGTTTGCGGGCCTGCCCGAGGCGAAGGCGCGCGGCTATGAGGCGGGCCGCTTCTCGTTCAACGTCAAGGGCGGGCGCTGCGAGGCCTGCCAGGGCGACGGCGTCATCAAGATCGAGATGCACTTCCTTCCGGATGTCTATGTGCAGTGCGATGTCTGCAAGGGCCAGCGCTACAACCGCGAGACGCTCGAGGTGAAGTTCAAGGACAAGTCGATTGCCGACGTGCTCGACATGACGGTTGAGGACGCGGCCGACTTCTTCCGTTCGGTGCCCAGCATTGCCGAGAAGATGGACACGCTGAAGCGCGTGGGCCTCACCTACATCAAGGTCGGCCAGCAGGCGACCACGCTGTCGGGCGGCGAGGCGCAGCGGGTGAAACTGTCGAAGGAACTCTCGCGTCGCTCGACGGGGCGCACGCTCTATATCCTCGATGAGCCTACGACCGGCCTTCACTTCGACGACGTGCGCAAGCTGCTTGACGTGCTGCACGAGCTTGTCGAGCAGGGCAACTCGGTCGTCGTCATCGAGCACAATCTCGAGGTCATCAAGACCGCCGACTGGATCATCGATCTTGGCCCCGAGGGCGGCGACGGCGGCGGTGAGATCGTGGCGGCGGGAACGCCGGAGGACGTGGCCAGGGTCGCGCGGTCCCACACGGGGCAGTTCCTGAAGCCCCTGCTGAAGAAGGTTGGCAAACCGGCCGCAGCAACTGCACCAGCGTCCGGAGGCCGCGGGAAGCGCGTGCGCGCGGCGGAATAGGTGCTTGCGTGACTGCGCTGTGCGGCCATGACGAGCCTTTTTGGGTGTTGAAGAGGGCGTGGGCGGCTTGGTGGTCTTGGTGGTTGAATTCATTTTGAACCACCAAGATCGCCAAGAGGCCTCACGCATTACTCAGCCCTGTTTTCATCATGTCCCCTCACACTCCTCTCATGGCCGGGTGCGCGGCAGCGCAGCCCGGCCACCCAGAGGAACCTCGGCTTTGCTGACGGGCGCAAAGTGTTTCAGGATTTGGCGCGAAGGTGGGATGCAGCGAGGGCGATGCCCATGATCCCTGGGTGGCCGGTTCGCACTGCCGTGCGACCGGCCATGACGAGCATGATTGTTGCTGATGAGGGCGCGGTGGCGTTGCCGTCCGGGCGTTAGCCCAACCTTGTCACCAGGTCCGCCATCTCCGCACGCCACGCGGCCTTGCTGTCGCTTTGGTCCCAGAGTTCCTGCAGTTCTGATCCCGCGAGGATGCGCGCCGTTGCCTT
Source organism: Alphaproteobacteria bacterium (assembly GCA_018969785.1). GTDB lineage: Bacteria > Pseudomonadota > Alphaproteobacteria > Micropepsales > Micropepsaceae > SZUA-430. The sequence continues at coordinate 5,953 of JAGWXR010000081.1, read as the reverse complement.
GCGGGCCAAAGGAGCCATGGCCTTGGTGTCGAGGCCGTGATCGGTGGCGAGCCAGTCCCTGAGGTCGTCGGGGATCTTCGGGGATGGGCGGCCGCTCAGGCTGGCGACGATCTCGGCGGCGACGATCGCTTCCGAGCAATCGGGTGCTTCCAGATCCTCGTCCTCGGCGAGGATGCTGTCGAGCGTGTCGCGCAGCATCTCCAGCGTCGGGGCTTGCGTGAAGGCTTCGAGCCAGTCGAGTGCGTCGTCGTTTGAAAAGCTGTCAGCGGCCCAGGCGGCCATTTGGGTGTCTCCCTTGCCCCGGGAGTGAGGCTCATCCGCCTCGGGCGCGTCAAGGGCCCGCCTGCCGGCAATACTGGCGCGGTCCCTCAGTTGATGAAGCCCGCAAAATCTGCACAAATGGTGTGTCCCTTGTCCGGGGGCCGCGGAACATACCGGGAGATTTTTGCGTCCATGCACTTGTCGCGACGAAGCATGCTGCGCCTCGGCGTAGCCCAGGGTGTGATGATGATCGCTGGCGTGCGGCTTGCGCTGGCGGACCCGGGCGTGGGTGCGATCGCGGCGCTCGAGAATGATGCCTGGGGCACGCGGGTTGGTGCCGCGCGCGCGAGCCTGTCGATGGCGGCGTCGGTCTATCGCAACCAGAAGCTCGAGACAGGCGAGGACAGCGCGACGACGGTAAAATTCGTCGACCAGTCGGAACTGTCGCTGGGGGCCAACGCCAACATGACGATCGATGACTATGTCTTTGCGGGTGCCAATAGCCGCTCGTCCATGATGCTGGCCAAGGGCGCGTTCCGGTTCCTGTCGGGGCAGATGCCCGAGAAGAACATGCGGATCAACACGCCGACAGTGGGCATCGGCATCCGTGGCACGGAGCTTGCGATCGATGTCTACGAGGATGGCTCGACCGAGCTCAGCACGATCTCGGGTGCGGCCGAGGTTGTCTCGAATGTGACGCGCGAGGTGCTGTCGGTGCTGGCGGGCCAGTCGGTGCTGGCGGACGCGGAAGGCGTGTTCATCGGTGGCGTGCGCGACTATGTCCACCGCAAGGCTGAAGACATGATCCAGCGCGAGATCGACAAGCTGAAGTCGAAGTCGCCGATCCCGCTGCCGGATATTCCCAATCCGTTCAGGTAGGGGCGCGCGCCCGGCATCGTTGCGCGTCTTGCCCATCATCCCCGGCTGGCCGGTGCGCACTGGCGTGCGACCGGCCATCGAGGGATTGATGGGTGGACGACGCTGACGCCCTACTCCGCGTGGGACTGGTCGCCGGCGACGGCCATGTAGGCGTTGCCGGCGATGCCTGCGTACAGGACGGCGCTGACGATCGAGCTGATGAAGTTCAGGATCGAGATCGTGAGCCAGTTGGCGTACATCGTATCCATGAACGACTTCTGCCAGGCCTGCACTGCCTGCTCGATGGCCTTGGCGTCCATGCTGTCGCCGCCCAGGCCCGCGAAGTCCGGGAAGGGCAAGCCGACCATCGTGAAGGTAATGAACACCATGATGACCGCGAAGGGCAGATAGGTCAGGATCAGGATCGCCAGCAGGCGAAGGGCATTTCCACCCGACAGTGCCCAGGCGCGCTCGACGCCAAGGTTGTTCTCGGCAACAATGACGGCCGGTATGAGTGTCAGGCGGATCAACGCCCAGAACATCGCAATCACAAATGCCCCCGCTGCCACCGCGACCAAGGGGGCTGCCGGCGTCGATGCGACCGCGGCGCCAAGGATGCCCATGACAAGGGCAAAAGCGAGGATCGCGGCAATAAACGCGATACCCAGAAGAGTGTATGCCAGCAGGAGGCGCAGCTCGGCCATGCCGAACCACAGGTAAAACGGTGCCGCTGGGCGCTGTCCGTACATGACAACGCGCAGGAGGCCGACCGTGACCATCAGGCTTGCGACCATCGACGCGATGCCGATACCGAAGCTGAGGGCCGAGGCCTGCATGGCCGCCTCGGGACCTCCCTTGACGATCTCGGCCGGATTGAGCGACTGGCCATAATAGAAGTTCAGGCCCGCCGCGACGGCCATCGGCAGCCACGCAACCTGCAACACGGTGGCGATGTCACCGAGAAGGAACCCGTAGGTTCGCGATACGGTTGCAAAGACGGGTATCTTCGACATGATGCGGATCCTTTTCGGTTGCAGGCTTCAAGCCTAGCCCAGACCGGGGTCGGGTCCTATTGCAGACGCGCCTCAGGTCAACAGGATTTCCGCAGGCGTGCGCGGGACGGACGGCCTGAAGTGCTGTAGGTTCACGACATTGTCATCCGCCGGAGCCTGTTTGCGTTGCCATGGTAAAGATCGATCGCCGCCACTTCCTGAAGGCCCTCGCCGGCTTTGCCGGGACCTATATGGCCACGGCAGCAGGCCCCGCGGCGGCGACGCCGCTCGCGCTCACGACCGGACGCTATCGCTTCCCGCAAGGGGTCGCCTCGGCTGATCCGCGGCCTGACGGGATGGTGCTCTGGACGCGGGTCGAGGCCATCGATCTGTCGAGCGGTCCGGTCGCGGTGCGCGTGCAGATCGCCAAGTCGCCCGACTTTGCGAGCGTGGTGCTCGACGAAAGCCTGACGGCAACCTCCGCGAGCGACCACACGATCAGGCTTGTCGTGCAGGGGCTTGAGCCGGACACGACCTATTTCTACCGCTTCGTCGTCGCGGGCGACCAGTCGCGCCTGGGGCGGACGCGAACGGCGCCGCCGCCGGACGTCGAGAGGCCCACGCGCTTTGCCTTTGCCTCTTGCCAGAGCTTCGAGCAGGGGTTCTACGGGGCCTGGGCGCGGATGCTGGCCGACGACCTCAATGCGCCAACCGAGCAGCAGCTCGACTTCGTGCTGTTCCTCGGCGACTTCATCTACGAGGTGCGCGGCGACCGGCCCGAGACCAACATGCTCAAGCCGAACTGGCTGAAAGGTGCGGATGGGCGTGAGCGTGCGGTGCCGCCGTTCCCCGACGGCTCCAAGCCCTGGCCGCCCTCGAGCTGGAACCGCCATGGCGGGGCCACGCATGCGGTGACGCTTGCGGACTACCGGTTCCTCTACAAGCTGTACCTGACCGATCCAAACCTGCAGGCGGCGCGGGCACGCTGGCCCTTCATCTCGACGTGGGATGACCACGAGTTCACGAATGACGCCTGGCAGTCGCACGACACCTATTTTGGCGAGGGTGGAAAGCCGGCGCAGACGCGCAAGGTGGCCGCGAACCAGGCCTGGTTCGAGTTCATTCCAGCGATGCTTTCGGGACTGCCGGGCACGGGCCGGATTTCAAACCCGGCCCAGGACTTCACGTGGGTGGACGTCAAGGATACCGAGTATCTCGGGCCCGGTGTCGACTGGATCGATCCCAATCCCGACAACAAGCGTGCGCTGGGGTCCATGACGATCTACCGGACGGTGCGCTGGGGCAAGACGCTCGAGCTCATCCTGACCGACAACCGGTCCTACAAGTCACCGCCGCCCATCCCGCCGAAGATCGAGGGACAGGCACTTCCCGCCATCGACACGGTGCTGGTGCTCGACCAGGGGCGCAGTGCGAATGGTGGCGATCCGCCGGCAAAGATCCCCGGCACCGAGGTCGACAACCCGCGCCGCGGCAGTCCGCCCGGATCAGTGCTGGGGCCCGTGCAGAAGCAATGGTTCAAGGATGTGCTGTCGGCGTCGGATGCGCGCTGGAAGATCTGGGCGAACTCGTTCCCGGCCCTGCCCGTGCAACTTGACCTTGGCAGCATCTGGTTTGCCGGGGTGAAGGATTCCAAGCTGGGGCTGGATGGCTGGAACGGCTATCCCTCAGAGCTTGCGGAACTCATGACCTATGTGCGCGACAACGGTATCAGCAACCTGGTCGCATGCGCCGGGGATCATCACATGCATCTCGCGGGCCTCCTGATGGATGACCTCCACGGTGACGTTCGCAGCCCCGTTGCGATCGAGTTTGCGGTTGGCGGGATTTCGTCGGGTTCGCTGTTCGGGTCGGCGGTCAGGGCCTCGAAGGACAACAGCGTGTTCCATGCCATCGTCACCCACGAGAGCGGCGGCACCCAGGTCGAGAACATGAACCTCGCGCTGATCGGCGGGGTCAACGCGGCGCTTGCACGGTCATGGACCGGATCGAGCTGGATCTCCGACCTGTTCTGGAACGACCAGGCGAACCCGGGCGTGCGCTATGCCGACACCAACGCCAATGGCTACGGTTTGCTGAACGTGAATGCGGGACGCGTCGAGGCGAATCTGGTCACCGTGGCAAGCCCGCTTGTCGACCACGGGGCGGCGGGGGCACCGGTGCTGCGAAAGGCGCGTTTCACGCTCAGGGCGTGGACGCCCGGGCAGGATCCGGAGCTGACCGGGCCGGTCTTCACGGGCACGCCGGCCTTCCCCTTCGGCTGAGGGGTGAGCCGGTATCGGGGGGGCCTTTGCGTGACTTGCCCGGCCTGCCCGGGATAGAGTGACCCGCATCGCCACAGACGGATACGAATCATGAGCTTTGCCGAATATTCCCAGCATGACGGGCTGGGGCTTGCCGCGCTTGTAGCGAGCAAGCAGGTCTCGCCACTCGAGCTCGTCGAGGCGGCGATCGCGCGGATCGAAAAGCACAATCCCAGGCTCAACGCGATCATCTACCGGACCTTCGACCGCGCGCGCTCGGCTGCCTTACTGCCGCAGCGCGGGCCGTTCGGCGGCGTGCCGTTCCTGCTCAAGGACATCCTGGGTGCGCAAAAGGGCGTGCCGACGCGACAGGGAACGACTTTCGTGCCGCCGGTTCCATCGCCGCACGACTCCACGCTTGTGCGGCGCTTCACGGCGGCGGGACTGATCTCGCTGGGAAAGACCAATGTGCCGGAGTTCGGGCTCGTTCCGACCACCGAGTCGAAGATGTACGGGCCAGCGCGCAATCCGTGGAACCTCGACCATTCGACGGGCGGCTCCTCGGGCGGGTCGGCGGCCGCGGTGGCGGCGGGCATCGTGCCGCTCGCGCATGCCAATGACGGCGGCGGATCGATCCGCATTCCGGCCTCGGCGAACGGGCTTGTGGGGCTGAAGCCCACGCGGGCGCGCAATCCGCTGGGGCCTGATCTCGGGGACATAACGGGTGGCATTGTCTGCGAGGGTGTTGTCTCGCGCAGCGTGCGTGACACGGCGGCTGCGCTCGATGCGACGGCGGGCTGCGAGATGGGCGATCCCTACTGGGCGCCGCCGCAGCCGGAGTCCTATCTGGCCGAGGTTTCAAGGCCACCGGGACGCCTTCGCATCGCTTTCGCGACGAAGGGAATTGTCGGGCTGCCCTTCGATCCGGAGTGCATCGCCGCGGTGCAGGAGACGGCCAAGCTGCTCGAAAGCCTCGGCCATACGGTCGAAGAGGCCTCGCCACCGATCGACGGGGGACAGTTCTCGATGTGCTTCACGCCGATCTGGGCTTCGGGCGTGGCCATGCTGGTCGACGGGATTGCCATGCTGACCGGCACGACGCCAAAGCCCGAGGATTTCCAGGGCCTGACATGGGGTTTCTACCAGCTCGGGCGTCAGATGACCGCGGCGCAGTACCTGATGTGCTGGTACCAGTTGCAGACGATGAGCCGGCAGGTTGCGCAGTTCCACGAGACCCATGACGTGTGGCTGACGACGACGCTGGGCCAGACGACGTTGCGCAATGGGGCGCTCGACATGAACGAGAGCGACGTGGGCAAGGCCATGGCACCCCTGCTTGGCTATCTGCCCGTGACGCCCCTGCAGAACGTGACGGGGCAACCGGCCATCTCGCTGCCGCTTGCAACATCGAAGGCAGGCTTGCCGATCGGGCTGCATTTTGCCGGGCGCTTCGGCGATGAAGCAACCCTGCTGCGGCTGGCCGGGCAGCTCGAGCAGGCTCGCCCGTGGGCCAACCGCCATCCTGCCATCTGGAACTGAGGAGACGCATCATGAGCTTTGCGGAATATGACAGGCTTGACG
>JAGWXR010000080.1 GCA_018969785.1 Alphaproteobacteria bacterium | reverse complement strand
TCCGGCACAACGCCCTCGCCAAGCGCCTCGAGCACCCGCGCGGCGCGGGAGTGGTCATGGATCACGGGACAGGCCCGCAGCCGGGCGGGAAACACGTTACTCATGTGCCTTGTTGTGACGCGATCCGGCGCTGAATGCAAACCGCGACGTCAGGAACAGCGCATCAGCCCCTGTACTCGCTCCCGGCCTGCACGAAACACAGCGAATTGAACCAGGGATCGTCCACATAGAACGACTTCTCGCCCCAAGGACGCACATGGATTGCGCCGCCGGGCTTGTCCTGTACCAGCTCGATGGACAGGCACTTGAGCTTGCGCGCCCTCTTGTGAACGGCGTCGATACCGGGCACCGAGATGCAGATCGACTTCGCACAGGGATGAGACGGCCCCGAGGACGAAACATCGCTGATCTCCAGCACGCATCCCCCAAGCTCGAAATGCAGGCGCTGGCCGGGGAGTTTCTTTCCCTTGAGCGCAAGAAGTTCTTCGTAGAACGCCTTCGCACGCTCGAGATGGTTGACCTCCAGCGTCACGCGAAACAACGCGGGTCCCGTAACGTCAGCCTGAGCCTTCGCTGCGACCTTCTTTGCCGACTTGCCACTGGTCCTTGTCTTCGCAGCCATGTCCCGACCCTGTTTCAGCGTTCGCCCGTCGAACCAACGCGCCCGACATTACTACTACGCCCGTTAAGGCAATTGCAAAATCCGGGCGCTGCAACACGGTAAAGTTCCGCTTTTGTTCGACACTGGCAACCGTGCCGACCGGCCCCATGGCAATTTGCACCGGTTGTGGCTATCCATGACAGCGTTTCCAACCGCCATTCAGCCGGGCACGTCCACATGGCCTCTTCACCAAAAGCCGATCTCGACAACGGACACTTCAGCTGGGAGGACCCCCTCCTTCTCGCGGGAGAACTGACAGAGGAAGAGCGGATGATCACCCGCTCTGCGAACGATTATGCGCAAGGCCGCCTCATGCCACGCGTGCTCGAAGCCAATCGCAAGGAAATGTTCCACAACGAGATCATGCGCGAGATGGGCGAGATGGGCCTGCTCGGCATCACCATCCCCGAAGCCTATGGCGGCGCAGGCCTTGGCTATGTCGCCTACGGTCTCGTCGCGCGCGAGGTGGAACGTGTGGACTCCGGCTACCGCTCGGCGATGAGCGTCCAGTCGAGCCTCGTGATGCACCCGATCCATGCGTTCGGCTCGGAAGAGCAGCGCAAGCGTTTCCTTCCCCAGCTGGCCTCGGGCAAGATGGTCGGCTGCTTCGGCCTCACCGAGCCCGACCACGGCAGCGATCCCGGCAGCATGATCACGCGCGCCCGTTCAGTGCCTGGCGGCTTCATGCTCAACGGCGCAAAGAACTGGATCACGAACTCGCCCATCGCCGACATCGCCGTTGTCTGGGCCAAGACCGACGACGACCAGATCCGCGGCTTCATCGTGGAACGCGGCTTCAAAGGCTTCAGCACGCCGAAGATCGAGGGCAAGTTCTCGCTGCGCGCCTCGATCACCGGTCAGATCGTGCTCGAGGATGTCTTTGTCCCGGCAGAAAACCAGCTGCCGAACGTGAAGGGACTGCGCGGACCGTTCTCATGCCTGAACCGGGCGCGCTACGGCATCGCGTGGGGCGTCATGGGCGCAGCCGAATTCTGCTGGCACCGCGCGCGACAGTATGCGCTCGACCGCAAGCAGTTCGGACGACCACTGGCCGCCACGCAGCTGATCCAGAAGAAGCTCGCCGACATGCAGACCGAAATCACGCTGGGCACGACGGCCGTGCTCCAGCTGGGCCGGCTTATCGAGAAGGGCAAGGCCGCCCCGCCGGCGGTCTCGCTGCTCAAGCGCAACAATTGCGGCAAGGCGCTCGACATCGCGCGCGCGGCACGCGACATCCATGGTGGCAATGGCATTTCGGACGAATACCACGTCATCCGGCACGTCATGAACCTCGAGACGGTGAACACCTACGAGGGAACACACGACGTGCATGCGTTGATCCTCGGACGCGCGCAGACGGGCATCCAGGCCTTTTCCTGACGCAGGAAGAAGCGTCAGCGCTTCTTCTTGCGATCGTCATCCTCGTCGTCGATGTCCTCGATCACGCCGAAGCCGCCGTCGTCATCCTTCTCGCCCTTGCCCGACAGGCTGAGTGCGCCACGGATGACCAGCCACAGCACGATGACCACGACGACGCCCGCGCCGACGAAAAGCAGCGTGCTGCTGCCTGCCGGTTTCACGGCCGCCTGTGCCGCGCCGGTCGATGCAACCAGCAGCGAAGCCGCCAGCAGCCTTCCAAGTACCGGTTCCCGCATGAGATCTATCCTCCACTGCACTTGTTGAACCACGGTGTCTGCGCGCCACTCCGGAACGCACCGGCTGACGCGAACATCGTGCCATCCGACAGCTCCGACCGCCACAGCCGTTGCCGGCGTCCCTCGACCTGAACGATCACTGTCACCGACTTGTCGGCAACCCGCTGCGTCCACTCCACGAAATTGCCCTCCAGCTCGCGGATGTTGCGCAGGGGCGTGACCCGGTCCAGCTTCGGATCGCGGGCAATGAACTGCTCGGCAGGCTCCCCCGTCTGCGGCACCGTGTAGACAATATAGGGGTTCTCCCGGCTGGCACCAGAAGCGCAGTCGAAGGACCAGGTACCCACAAGACCCGTGCTCACGAGGACCTGGGGTCCCGCCGCTCCCGTGGGTGCCGGCAGCCGCTCGCAGGCCACAGCCAGACAGGCGATAGCCAGCAATACAAGGCCCTGGAGCGGCCGAACCACGCTCATCGCCCCTCGACAGCCGGCATGGCGCCTGCCCGGATACGCTGCAGCACCTCCTGCGCCAGCTGGTCGCGCTGCGCACGCGGCAGCCCACGGACGGCCTCGACGATCTGGCCCAACGGACGCTCGCGCCGCAGGCGCGACACCATCACACCGGCTGCGGCGGATGCAAGCACCACGATGCCGATCCCCGACATGCCGGCCAGAACGCTGAGGCTCCCGGCCCCGCCCGACGCGATCATCGAAAGGACAGATTGCGTGAGTTCCGGGTTCGTCACGAAATTGACCATCATGTTGGCTGCGAAGAAGAATACGGCACACACCAGCACTGCCCACGGCACATGTGAGCGCGTGTATCGGTTGAGCTGCAGGCCGGCGAAGAACGCGGCGATGATGCACATCGGCACGATCACGACCAGCACCGCCATGATCTGCAGCGGTACAAGCACCTCAGCCGGCACGTTGATCGTGGACGGATCAGGAAATGCCGAGGCGAACGTGAGCAGCGAAACCCACGCAAGCCCGGACACGAACTGGTTCCAGGCAAAGAGCAACGCCCCCGCCAGCGTCCCTGTGACGTACCATGCGGGCGAACCTGGCAGCACCGCCTGCTCGCCCAGCTGGACGCGATGCATCAGCCGTTTCGACCCATCGAGGATGAAGGGGAAGGCTGCAAAGCTCATGCCGATGAAATAGTCACGCAGCTTTGGATCCAGGAACTCAAACGTCCTGATGATCGGCGCACCCAGCTGGACCAGCAGGAACACGCCAAGCACAGCCAGGACAAGCGCCCAGAACTCGCGCGCCGAAGACGGCAACTTGAACCGGCTGGCGGATTGGGATTCACTTTCACTCATGCACTTGCTCCAGCAAGACGAAGGAACATGGACGCTGTGTATCACCATGCGCCGCATCACCCAATGCCGTGGACATGACCCGCCGCGAAACACACCGCGCGGACCACACCCCGAAACAGCCCACCTGTTGCACAAATGTTTCATCGTTTCGCCCGAAACTGGCAGGACCGAATCGCTTCGCGGAAAATGCAGGCATAAGGACAGGGGAATGCAGGCCAGAACCGCTTTGCACATCACGCTGGGATTGCTCGCGCTGTCGGGCTGCGCCTACCCGCAATACGTCAATGACGAGTATCGCTACATTCCCCTGACCAGCTTCTCGCACGACAACAGGTCGTTCCGGATCTTCGACAAGCCCAGCGCGGGCCGATTGATCATCACGCCCAGCCTGTCGATGGCGATGGGAAATGCCGTGATCCGCGGCGCGACTTTCGGCGAGGTCGACAACGCGACCGGCCAGCGCACGCTCGCGGCCGCGGTCGAGGCCTACTTCGCCGCACAGGGCCGCAAGTGCACGCTGACAGGCTCAAGCCTGATCTATGACCCGCAATGGGAATTCACCTACGAATGCGAGGTCCGCTACACGGCCACGCCCTGAGCATTGGCTTCAGTTGGTCTCGCACTTGGTCAGCCAGGGCGTCGCCTTGCCGTCGGCGTCACGCGCCCCATCGACGAGGTTGACGCCATCGGACGTCACGACCGACATGACACGCATCCGGTTTCCGTCCATCTGCGAAGTCACGGTCAGCATCACTTCTCCTTCGGGAATGACCCAGGTGATCTGGCGCAGCTTCTTGTTCCATTCGACATCGAGAACCTGCGTCTGCCCATCCTCGTCCGGCGGCGCAACGCGTCGCTGGACGGGCGGTCCCTCCCGGAATGTCTCGAACACAAGGTAGGGGTTTGCAGACGAGGCGGGCTGGCGGCAACTTTCAGCCCAGCGCCCGTCGATCCCGAGCGCCTCGATGATGGCCTTGTCGTTGCCCGAGGCCATGGCCCCGCCGGCAGCCGCCGAAACGCAGAGAATGACGGCAGCCGAAATCACCTTCACGCGCATGACAAACTCCTCGCCTCCTTAAACCACAACGTGCCGCTCCAATAAAGCGCGCGCCACAGCCGCAGATTGTGCCCCGCCCCCCCCTTCCGCAGGGTCGCGCCAGTGCCGGCTCCGGCTCGTTTCCAGCAAGCCCGGCAATCTGCACCCACCCCCTGTGGATACCGCGAGGTTTCCCTGCCGAATGCCGTGCGTTCAGCCATCATGGCCTCAGTTGATTCGTGCGGCGGCAGCGGGCGCCGCGCGACCGGCCGGTCGCCCTGTTGGCGCACGGCGGCGTTGCCAGTGGAGTTTGCAATGATGGCCAAGCGACCCGATCGTGGCCCGGCGCCCCAGCGCACGGTGCTGCTCGTCCTGGGCATGCATCGCAGCGGAACCTCGCTGCTGACCCGCATCGCCAGTTTCCTCGGCGCGGCCCTCCCCCGCCAGCTCGTGCCGGCCAACGCCTCGAACCCGACCGGACACTGGGAACCTGCGCGCCTCGTCGACCTGCACGAACAGCTCCTCGCCTCCATCGACTCAGGCTGGGACGACTGGCGCGCGGCAAACCTGCGCTGGCGCGACACCGATCCGCCCGCCGCGATCGCGACGCGCATCGTCCAGGCCTTCGACGAGGAATACCCGCCCGCGCCCATGCTGGTGCTCAAGGACCCTCGCATCTGCCGCACCCTGCCCCTGTGGCTGTCGGTCCTCGAAAAGGCGAACTGCAAGGTGGCTCCCGTCATTATCGTGCGCAACCCCCTCGAGGTGGCCGAGTCCCTGCGCGAGCGCGACGGCATGTCCTTCGAGAAGGCCATGCTGCTCTGGCTGCGCCACTATCTCGACGCCGAACACGCCACGCGCAACATGCAGCGCAACATCATGTCGCTCGACATGCTGCTGCTCGACTTCCGCAACATCGTCGCCCAGACCGCCGGGCGGCTCGGCGTCCAGTGGCCCCGCAGCATCCACGATGCGACAGCCGACATTGCCGACTTCATCGACCGCGACCTGCACAACCATCGCGCCACGATGGCCCAACTGGAGTCCCACACCGAAGTCCCCAGTTCCGTGAAACTGGCCTATCGGGCCCTGAACACGCTGTGCGACGAGCCGCGCGCCAACGACCCCAAGCGCGAACTCGACCGCATCCGCCAGATGTTCAACGAGAGCGCGAAGATGTTTGGCGTCGTCGCGTTCGCACAGACAGAGGCCTTGAAGCAGGCGGGTGCCGACGTAGCCGTGGCACGCGCCCGCGCCGATGCCGCCGACGCGCTGCGCCGGGAACTCGCGCGCGAAGGTGCGGCCCTGTCCGAACTTGCAACCCAGCACCAGGCCCTGATCCGCGAGGCGAACGACACGAAGGCAAGCCTCGCCGCCACGACCGAACGCGCGACCGTCGCAGAACAGCGCGCCCAGACCCGCGAGGGCGAACTCGCGCGGCTCAAGCAGGAAATGGCAGACCTCGGATCCGCCACCACGGCAACCCGCAAGCGCGCCGAAACCGCCGAGCGGCGCGCCGAGGCAGCCGAGAAGAATGCCGCAACCCTGGTCCATGACATCGCCGAACTCGAGCGCAACCGCAACGAGATGGCCCAGACGCTGGCCCGCATGACTGCGGACGCCTCCTCGCTCAAGGCCATGGCCGAAAGCGTCTCGCGCCGCACGGAATGGATCGAGGGCGAGATCCGCAAGCAGACCTCCGGCAGCAAGCCATCGCGTGCCGACATAGACGCGGCGAACGCACGCATCATGTCCCTGTCAGGCGAACTCCAGGCAGCGCTGGCAAACGCCATGACCTTGTCGCGCGAACTTGCATCCACAAAGGAAGAGCTGCACCTGCACGAGAAGAAGGCGATCAAGCTTTCGGCCGAGGCGCAACACCAGGCCGAGGCGCTCGCGCTCGCCCGGGAACAGATGCGCCGCCTTCAGGACGAAGGCGACGCCGCGCGCACCGAAATCGCCGAACTGCGTGCCGAACTGGCCGAAGCGTGGGCCATGGGCGGCAACCTGAAGCCCAACGAACCGATGGGCGCAACGGCACAGCTGCCGGCAACAATCCCCCTTGACGGAACCGACATCGCCGCACGCGCGCGGCGCATCGAGGAGGACCTGCGCTTCGAGCGCATGCACGTGCAGCAACTCGAACAGCGGCTGAACAGTTGGCGCGGACTTGCCAGCGCCATGCTGCGCAAGGTGACGCGTCTGGGCGCCGCCAGGCCCCGGCGCACCAAGGCGCCGGCTCGCCAGCGGCTCAAGCAGGCTCCGGCAACAAGCCGCTGACCCTCGAGGACACCCGCACGACGAGCGTCAGTCGGCAGCGCCAGCGAGCCCGACCGGCTCATGCTGCACGATCGCCGCTGAAGGCAGCGTGACCCGCACTGTCGTGCCCTCGCCCACCGCCGTCTTGAAGGACAGCCTTCCGTTCAGCTTGTCGAGGCAGCGTTTGACAAGATAGAGGCCAACGCCCAGGCCATCGTGGTCACGGTTGAAGGCACTTTCGGCATGGCCGAAAAGACCGGTCAGCCGCGGCAAGGCATCCGCCTCGATGCCGCGGCCATGGTCCTCGATCTCGATGACCGCATCGGCACCCTCGATCCAGGCAGAGAAGGACACGCTGCTGCCTTCGGGGCTGAACTTCACGGCATTGGAAAGCAGGTTGTAGGCAACCTGCCGGATCAGCCGCCCGTCCGACATGATGAAAGACGCCTCGGGCGCGATTGAAATGCGTATGTCGTGCTTCTGGTAGACACTCAGCGCCTTGACCAGGTCAACCGCGCCATCCACCACATCCGACAGCTGCACCTCGGCCAGGCTGACCTGCAACAGCTCGCTGTCCAGCCTGGCAACGTCGATGACATTGTTGACCACCGACAGGAGCTGGTGGCTGCTCTTCACGACAATGTCGGCATGCTCGACATAGGCACGCTGCTCCACCGGCCCAAGCATCTCGTTGGCAAGCAACTCGGAAAAGCCGATGATCGCATTGAGCGGGGTACGCAACTCGTGGCTCATGTTGGCAACGAAGTTCGTCTTGGCCCGTTCGGCACCCAGGCGCTCTTCCTGCGCACGCATCTCGGCTTCACGGGCCTTGCGAACGGCAGTCACGTCGCGAAGCGTATAGACGTCAAGAAAGCATGTCCCCAGATTGTCCTTCTTGCCAAGTCCGCCTACCTGCGTGCGACGGACAAACAGCTCGACAAGAACCTCACCCTCGGCACCCTCAAGCTTCAGGTCGCATGACCGGTTTGAGAGCGAAGCAGCGGAATCTTCCGCACCCACGTCCTCGAACACCGGCAGGTGGTTGCGGATCGGTCGCCCGGTCAGCGTCCTCTGGGTGACATTGAGCAGGCGCGCAGCCTGCTCGTTGCACAGCTCGATGCGGCCATTGTCCCGAACAACCAGGATACCATCCGAGCTGTCCTCGACGATGCGCGTGATCATGGCCTGGCGCATGCTGCTGGTCGTCCGCTCGCGCATCACGGCATTCGACCGCGACGCAAGCTCGAGAAGGCCGATGCAGAACACGCAAGCCACCACCGCCACGCCGGCGGGCAGCGGATCAACAAGCACGCCGCCATACACGAAGGCAACAATGGTGGCCGTCAACGATGTGCCGACACCTACCGACAGAGGCACCATGATTGTCCGGACACCCCAACTGACCCGTGTCGGATTGAGCAGCAGCACGACAAGAAGGATGAGGGCAAACTGCCCCGGCAGTCCGGCATCCGTGAGCGTGCGGTTCTGCAGCAGCGACTCGGCGATCAGGGCATTGACCTCGACACCCGGAATGACGCCCCATTTGGGAACCGACACGCGGTCACCCAGTTCGATCGCTGTCGCGCCGATGATGACGCGCTTGCCCCGCACGCGCGCCGGATCGAACCGGCCCTTGAGCACGTCAATGAAGGACAGGAAGGGAATCGTCGACCGGTCGATCGAATAATCGATCACGAATTCCGAGGCCGACATGGGTCCATTCTGGGCGATGATCGCGGCAAAGCCCGGCCGGGGTTCATCCGTCTCGTAGACCCGGGCAACGCTGGCAACGCGCGCCAGCCCGCTGGGCGGCATGATGTTCACGTCGCCCCACAGGGCGTTCTCGAGGAAAATGTCAAGCGGCATCGACATGGTCAGTTCGCGCCGGTCCGCGCTCAGCGGCTGCACGAGGGAGGCAAGCAGCACCTTGCCGGCTGCACGCTCGATGGCGCCGGCGAAAGCCTTGTCCTGGTCAGGTTGGCTTGGCGAGGAGAAGTCGACGTCGAATGCGATCAGGTCGGCGCCGGCTTCATTCAGCTTGTCGACCACCCTGCCATAGTTGCTGCGCGGCCAGGGCCAGTTGCGCAATTCCTGGATACTGCGCGAGTCCATGTGGACAAGCACGATCTCGCCCGAGGCAGGACGCTTGAACACCCCAAACCAGAAGTCGCGCAAAGCAAGCGAAAGCGGATTGAAGACACCTGATAGGGCGACAGCCGACACGGCAAGGCAGACAAGGAACGCGATCAGCGATCCTCTCATCCAGTCAAGCACGCGTCGCGCTGCCCTCCCCACTGTCCCCCCTTGGTCCGACCCATCAACCGTCTCGAACCGCTCTCCCCGGCCGCACAAGCGGACGCCTGGTGCCAGCCCATTGCGGGCAACAGCACCAGGCAACCATTCCGCTAGTTAGTCGCCGCCGCCCTTGCCGCCCTTGTCATCGTCATCGTCGCCGCCACCGCCACCGTGGCCGCCGCCCTTGCCACCGCCGCCACCGCCATTGCCGCCACCGTTGCCGCCACCGTTGCCGCCGCCGTTGCCACCGCCGTTGCCGCCACCGTTGCCGCCGCCAT
>JAGWXR010000079.1 GCA_018969785.1 Alphaproteobacteria bacterium | reverse complement strand
TCCGGCCTGAAGTTGAACGCCGCATCAACGCGCGCCGTGCCGGCAAGCCGGCAAGCCCGGTAGCGGCGGAGTAGAAGCCATGACCAAGCTCATTGTCGACGGCAAGGAAATCGAAGTCCCCGCGGACTTCACGCTGCTGCAGGCCTGCGAGGCCGCCGGCGCCGAAATCCCGCGCTTCTGCTACCACGAGCGCCTCTCCATCGCAGGCAACTGCCGCATGTGCCTTGTGGAAGTGAAGGGTTCGCCAAAGCCCGTCGCCTCCTGCGCCTGGGGCGTGCGCGATTGCCGTCCCGGCCCGAACGGCGAGCCGCCCGAGGTCAAGACGGCCTCGCCGCTGGTCAAGAAGGCCCGCGAAGGCGTGATGGAGTTCCTGCTCATCAATCACCCGCTCGACTGTCCCATCTGCGATCAGGGCGGCGAGTGCGATCTGCAGGACCAGGCGATGGCCTATGGCCACGCACGTTTCAATCGCTATGACGAGAACAAGCGCGCCGTCACCGACAAGAACATGGGGCCGCTGGTCAACACGATCATGACCCGCTGCATCCACTGCACGCGCTGTGTCCGCTTTGCCGCTGAAGTCGCGGGGGTCGACGAGATCGGCGCCACGGGTCGCGGCGAGGACATGGAGATCACGACCTATCTCGAGCACGCCGTCTCCTCGGAAATGTCTGGCAATGTCATCGACCTGTGCCCGGTCGGTGCCCTCACATCCAAGCCCTACCAGTTCAACGCGCGGCCATGGGAACTCACCAAGACCGAAAGCGTCGACGTGATGGATGCCGTTGGTTCGGCCATTCGCGTCGACACGCGTGGTCGCGAGGTCATGCGCATTCTTCCGCGTGTCAACGAGGACATCAACGAGGAGTGGATCTCCGACAAGACCCGCTTCGTCTGGGACGGCCTGCGCCGCCAGCGCCTTGATCGTCCTTATGTGCGCCGCAACGGCAAGCTGCAGCCGGCAACATGGCCGGAAGCCTTTGCAGCCATCGCCGAGCGCGTGCGCGCGACCAAGCCCGAGCGCATGGCTGCCCTGGTCGGCGACCTCCCGAGCACGGAAGCCATCAAGGCACTCAAGGATCTGATGCTCTCGCTGGGTGTGGCCAATCTGGACTGCCGTCAGGACGGCGCGAAGATCGGGCTTGGACCGCGCCAGGGCTACCTTTTCAACACCACGATCGCCGGGATCGAAAGCGCTGACGCGCTTCTGCTGGTGGGCACCGATCCGCGCTGGGAGGCGCCGCTCATCAACGCCCGCATCCGCAAGACCTGGCTGCGCGGCGGCCTGAAGATTGCGCGCCTGGGCCCTGCGAAGGATCTGACCTATGCCGTCGAGGATCTTGGCAACAACGCCGCCACGCTGAACGAAATTGCAGCGGGCCGTCACGCTGTCTTCCAGATGCTGAAGGACGCCAAGCGTCCGATGCTGATCGTGGGGCAGGGCGCACTCTCCCGCAAGGATGGCGCCGCCATCCTCGCGGCGTGTGCGCAGATCGCGCGGGACACCGGCATGATCGGGCCGGGCGGTGAAAGCGGCTGGAACGGCTTCAACGTCCTTCACACCGCCGCCGCACGCGTGGGAGCCCTTGATGTCGGCTTCCTGCCCCACAAGGGCGGGAAGGACACGCAGGGCATCCTCGAGGGCGCGGCCAAGGGCGAGATTGATGTCCTGTACCTGCTGGGCGCCGACGAGATCGACACCCAGAAGCTTGGCCAGGCCTTTGTCATCTATCAGGGTTCGCACGGCGACGCCGGCGCTCACCGCGCCGACGTGATCCTGCCCGGCGCAGCCTACACCGAGCAGCACGGCACCTATGTGAACACGGAAGGGCGGGTGCAGCTTGCACGCCGCGCCGCGTTCCCGCCGGGTGACGCGCGCGAGGACTGGACCATCCTCAGGGCTCTCTCCGACGTGCTCGGCCGCAAGCTTCCCTATGACGACCTGACCACGCTTCGCCAGCAGATGCTGAACGATGCGCCGTCGTGGAGCGCGCTTGACCAGGCACCGGTCTGCCCCGGTGCCGAGGCGCCGGTCTGGTCCAGCATCGGAACGCCAGGCCCGATCGAGGCGACCCCGTTCTCATTCCCGATCCGGGACTTCTACCTGACCAACCCTGTCGCGCGCGCGAGCCAGGTGATGGCCGAATGCAGCGCGCAGTTCGTAAAGCCGCCAAAAGCGGCGGCGGCGGAGTAGGGCGATGGATTTCTTCAGCGTTCAGGCCTGGCAGGTGTGGTGGCAGGGGTTCTACGCGGCCAACCAGACATTCCTCGACGTGACCGGCATGGCTGCAATGATGCTGCTGTTCATCGTCGCGCTGCTGGTGATGATCGCCTTCATCCTTCTCTTCGACCGCAAGGTCTGGGCCGCCGTGCAGATGCGTCGCGGTCCGAACGTGGTGGGTCCCTTCGGCCTGCTGCAGTCCTTCGCCGACCTGTTCAAGTTCGTGTTCAAGGAATTCGTGATGCCGGCGGGCGCCAACAAGGGCGTTTTCCTTCTGGCCCCGCTGATTACGACGACACTGGCCCTCGGCGCGTGGGCTGTTGTTCCCGTCAATGCCGGGTGGGTCTTCGCTGACATCAATGTCGGCGTACTCTACATCTTCGCCGTGTCGTCTCTGGGCGTCTACGGCATCATCATGGGCGGTTGGGCTTCGAACTCGAAGTACCCCTTCCTCGGCGCGCTGCGCTCGGCCGCACAGATGGTGTCCTACGAAGTTTCGATCGGCCTTGTGATCATCACGGTCCTGCTGACGGCCGGGTCGTTGAACCTCTCGCAGATCGTGGCGGCCCAGGAAGGCGGCATCCAGAACTGGTACCTGTTCTCACACCTCCTGCCGATGGCCGTCGTCTTCTTCATCTCGGCGCTGGCAGAAACAAACCGCCCGCCCTTCGACCTGCCCGAGGCCGAATCCGAACTGGTCGCGGGCTTCATGGTCGAGTACTCGTCGACGCCCTACTTGCTGTTCATGCTGTCGGAATATGTCAGCATCGTGCTGATGTGCGCGCTGATGACAATCTTCTTCCTCGGTGGCTGGCACCCGCCCATCGACGTGGCGCCCCTGAACTGGGTGCCGGGCGTCTTCTGGTTCATCCTCAAGATCTGGTTCATTTTCTTCCTCTTCGCGATGGTCAAGGCAATCGTTCCGCGGTACCGCTACGACCAGTTGATGCGCATCGGCTGGAAGTTCTTCCTGCCGCTCTCGCTTCTCTGGGTCGTCGTGACCGCAGGCTACCTTCTGGCCTTCGACAAGCTGCCGGGTTGATCCACATGCAATTCCTGCGCACGATATTCATGGTCGACTTCCTCACCGGCTTTTGGCTGGCGCTGAAGTACCTGGTCCGGCCCAAGAAGACCCTCAACTATCCCTTCGAGAAGGGTCCGCTTTCGCCGCGGTTCCGGGGCGAGCACGCGCTGCGCCGCTACCCGAACGGTGAAGAACGCTGCATCGCCTGCAAGCTATGCGAGGCGATCTGCCCGGCGCAGGCCATCACCATCGAGGCCGAGCCCCGCGACGACGGCTCGCGCCGCACCACCCGCTACGATATCGACATGGTCAAGTGCATCTACTGCGGCTTCTGCCAGGAAGCCTGCCCGGTGGACGCCATCGTCGAAGGTCCCAATTTCGAGTTCGCGACCGAAACGCGCGAAGAGCTCCTCTACGACAAGGCGAGGCTCCTCGCCAACGGCGACCGCTGGGAACGCGAGATTGCCCGCAACCTCGAACTGGACGCGCCCTACCGCTAGGCGCGGGTGCAGATACAGGAAGGAACGACAGACGTGCTGGCAGCGACAATAGCCTTTTACGTATTCGCGACCGTGCTGATCGGCTCCGCGCTGTTCGTGGTGTCCGCGCGCAACCCCGTTCACTCGGTCCTGTTCCTGATCCTCGCCTTCTTCAATGCCGCCGCCCTGTTCGTGCTGCTCGGGGCCGAGTTCCTGGCCATGGTCCTCGTTGTTGTCTATGTCGGCGCCGTGGCGGTGCTCTTCCTGTTCGTCGTCATGATGCTCGACATCGACTTTGCCGAGTTGCGGCAGGGTTTCCTGCAATATGCCCCTCTGGGGGGCCTGCTGTGCGCCGTGTTCTTCCTCGAACTGGCGGCTGTCGGTTTTGGCTGGGTGCTGTCACCCGCGATGGAAACCGCAGCCAGGTACCCGACGCCCGCCGACACCACGAATACCGAGGCGATCGGCCTCATCATGTACACCCGGTTCGTCCACGTCTTCCAGGGTGCCGGCATGGTGCTGCTGGTCGCCATGATCGGCGCCATCGTTCTGACGCTGCGCCATCGTGAAGGCGTCAAGCGCCAGGATGTTTCGGCCCAGATCGGCCGCAAGCGGGAAGAAGCCGTTGAATTGCGCAAGGTAAGGCCGGGAGAGGGGCTCTGACCATGGAGATCGGACTTGGCCATTACCTGGCGGTCGCTGCCGCCCTCTTCACGATCGGGATCTTCGGGATCTTCATCAACCGCAAGAACGTGATCGTCATCCTCATGTCGATCGAACTGATCCTCCTGTCGGTCAACATCAACCTGGTTGCCTTCTCGTCCTTCCTCGGCGACCTCACGGGGCAGGTCTTTGCCCTTCTCGTGCTGACCGTGGCCGCGGCGGAAGCCGCCATCGGCCTTGCCATTCTCGTCGTCTACTTCCGCAATCGGGGATCGATTGCCGTTGAAGACGTCAACATCATGAAAGGGTAGCCCCAGTGGAATTGCTCTACCAGGCCATCCTCGTCCTTCCGCTGATCGGTGCCATCCTTGCGGGTGTGATGGGCAAGCGCCTTGGCGAACACGCCGCCGAATACACGGCCACCATCCTGCTCTGCGCAACCGCCCTTCTGTCCATCGGCGCGTTCCTCTTCGACCTGCCGAACCTCCAGATGGACAAGCCGCGGATCATCACGCTGTTCCAGTTCATCGACTCCGGCGCCCTCCAGGTCGACTGGGCCATCCGCGTCGACGCCCTGACCGCCGTGATGCTGGTCGTCGTGACTGGCGTGTCCTCGCTCGTGCATGTCTATTCGATCGGCTACATGCACCACGACGAGCATCGGCCCCGCTTCTTTGCGTACCTGTCACTGTTCACCTTCGCCATGCTGATGCTGGTGACGTCGGACAATTTCGTCCAGCTCTTCTTCGGCTGGGAAGGCGTGGGTCTCGCCTCATACCTTCTCATCGGGTTCTGGTTCAAGAAGCCGACCGCCAATGCCGCGGCGATGAAGGCCTTCATCGTCAACCGCGTCGGCGACTTCGGCTTCGCGCTGGGCATCTTCGCCGTCTTCCTGACCTTCGGCACGCTCGATTTCGGCACGGCCGCGACCCCCGGGGTCTTCCAGCAGGCCAGCGAGTTCGCCGGCAAGACCTTCGAATTCGCGGGCTACCAGGTCGATATCCTGACCACGACCTGCCTGTTGCTCTTCATGGGTGCCATGGGCAAGTCGGCGCAGTTCTTCCTGCACACCTGGCTGCCCGACGCCATGGAAGGCCCGACACCCGTCTCGGCGCTCATCCACGCGGCCACCATGGTCACCGCCGGCGTGTTCCTCGTGGTGCGATGCTCGCCCCTGTTCGAGCTTGCACCCTTCGCGCTGGAAGTCGTGACCGTTGTCGGCGCCACCACGGCGTTCTTTGCGGCAACGGTCGGCCTGTTCCAGAACGACATCAAGCGCGTGGTCGCCTATTCGACCTGCTCGCAGCTGGGCTACATGTTCTTCGCCGCCGGCGTCGGCGCTTACCAGGCGGCCATGTTCCACCTCTTCACGCACGCCTTCTTCAAGGCGCTCCTGTTCCTTGGGGCAGGGTCGGTCATTCACGCCCTGTCCGACGAGCAGGACATGCGCCGCATGGGCGGCGTCCGCAGCAAGATCCCGGTCACCTACTGGATGATGGTGATCGGCACGCTGGCTCTCACGGGCTTCCCCTTCCTCGCCGGTTTCTGGTCCAAGGACGCGATCATCGAGAGCGCATTCGCCGCGCACACGGGCGTCGGCAACTATGCCTTCGCTCTCGGCATCGTGGCAGCCGGCATGACCTCGTTCTATTCCTGGCGCCTCATCTTCATGACGTTCCACGGCAAGTACCGTGGCGACCAGGAAGCCTATGACCACGCGCACGAGTCGCCGCCCGTGATGCTCGTGCCGCTGTTCATCCTTGCCATCGGCGCCCTGTTCTCGGGGATCGTCTTCTATGAACAGTTTATTGGCCACCACAACATCGACTTCTGGCGTGGCGCCATCGTGAACCTGCAGGAGCACACCGCGCTTGATGCCCGCCACCATGTGCCGACCTGGGTGCTGTTGTCCCCGGCCGCGGTCATGCTGATCGGCTTCACGGTTGCGTGGGTTTTCTACATGGACTACCCCGATCTCCCGCGCCGCATGGCCGAGAGGCGCGGCCCGCTCTACCTGTTCCTGTACAACAAGTGGTACTTCGACGAGATCTACGACTTCCTCTTCGTGCGCTCGTCCAAGGCGCTCGGATATTTCCTCTGGAAGCAGGGTGACGGTCGCCTGATCGACGGCGTGGGCCCCGACGGCGTCTCCGCCGGTATCGGCGAATGGACCAAGCAGGCCGTCCGGCTCCAGAGCGGCTACGTCTACCACTATGCGTTCGCGATGCTGGTCGGCGTGGCGCTGCTCGCCAGCTGGTTCATTGTCGGAGGTGGCAAATGAACAACCTTCTGTCGATCACCACCTTCCTGCCGCTGCTGGGTGTCCTGCTCATCCTGTTGATGACGCCTGCCGGCAAGGCGGGCGACACGATGGCCCGCCAGATCTCGCTGTTTACGACATCGATCACCTTCGTGCTGACGCTCGTGCTCTGGTCGATGTTTGACCTGTCTGCCCCGGGCTTCCAGTTCGTCGAGCAGTACCCCTGGCTCGGCGGCAACATCAACTATCACCTCGGCGTCGACGGCATCTCGCTGCCCTTCGTGATCCTGACCGCCTTCCTCATGCCGCTGTGCATCCTGGCCAGCTGGACGTCGATCGAGACGCGCGTGAAGGAATACATGGTCGCCTTCCTCGTGCTCGAGACGCTGATGATCGGCGTCTTCGTCTCGCTGGACCTCGTGCTGTTCTACCTGTTCTTCGAGGGCGGCCTGATCCCGATGTTCCTCATCATCGGCATCTGGGGTGGGGCAAGGCGCGTCTATGCGTCCTTCAAGTTCTTCCTCTACACCCTGCTGGGCTCGGTCCTGATGCTGATCGCCGTGATGGCGATGTACGTGACAGCCGGCACGACCGACATCCCGACCCTGATGGCCTACGAGTTCCCGGTCGAAATGCAGACGTGGCTATGGCTCGCCTTTTTCGCCTCCTTCGCGGTGAAGATGCCGATGTGGCCCGTCCATACCTGGCTGCCTGACGCCCATGTGGAAGCACCGACCGCCGGCTCCGTGATCCTCGCCGGCATCCTGCTGAAAATGGGCGGTTACGGCTTCATCCGCTTCTCGCTGCCGATGTTCCCGGATGCATCGGCCTATTTCGCCGATTTCGTGATGGTCCTCTCGGTTATCGCGATCATCTACACCTCGCTGGTGGCCCTCATGCAGGAGGACATCAAGAAGCTCATCGCCTATTCGTCGGTCGCCCACATGGGCTTTGTGACGATGGGTCTCTTTGCGCTCAACCGCCAGGGCGTCGATGGCGCGGTAGTGCAGATGATCAGCCACGGCTTCGTATCGGGTGCGCTGTTCCTTTGCGTGGGCGTCGTCTACGACCGCATGCACACGCGCGAGATCAAGGCCTATGGCGGCCTCGTGAATCGCATGCCGGTCTACGCCGCCGTGTTCATGGTCTTCACGATGGCCAATGTCGGCCTTCCGGGGACCAGCGGCTTCGTGGGCGAGTTCCTGAGCCTCGTTGGCGCCTTCGAGGCCAACACCACCATCGCCATTTTCGCCACGACGGGCGTGATCCTCAGCGCTGCCTATGCGCTGTGGCTCTATCGCCGCGTCGTGTTTGGCGAACTCGAGAAGCCGGAACTCCAGGACATCGAGGACCTCAACGGCCGGGAGATGTTCATCCTCGCGCCGCTGGTGGCCGCGACGATCTTCTTCGGCGTCTACCCCAAGCCCATCTTCGAGATGACCGGTACCTCGATCCAGGCCACCCTCGACCAGGTCGAGGGCAAGCTGAAGACCGCGGACGCAGGTGAAGGAGCAGCCCCATGAGCGGCGGCGTCGACATGATCCAGTTCCAGGCCGACGTGGCCGCCACCATGCCCGAGATCGCGCTGGCGGTCGGGGCCATGGCCCTGCTTCTGATCGGCGTCTTTGCCGGCGACCGGCGCCATGCCCTCGTGACATGGGCCTGCGTGGCATTGCTGTGTTTCGTGGGCTACCTCGTTGCGACAGGTCCTGCCGAGAAGGTTCTTGCTTTCTCCGGCACGATGGTGATTGACCCCTTCGCACGCTTCCTGAAGTTGCTGGTCCTCGGCGGGTCGGCAATCGCCATGCTCATGTCGCTCGACTATCTGCGTGACGAAAAGCTCACCCGCTTCGAGTATCCGCTGCTCGTCACGCTCGCAACGCTCGGCATGATGGTCATGATCTCGGCCAATGACCTGATCGTGCTCTATGTTGGCCTCGAACTGCAGAGCCTCGCGCTCTACGTTCTGGCATCCTTTGCGCGCGACAACACTAGGTCGACCGAAGCGGGCCTCAAGTATTTCGTCCTCGGAGCCCTGTCCTCGGGCATGCTGCTCTACGGGGCAAGCCTCATCTACGGCTTCACCGGGACCACCGCGTTTGATGGCATCGCGACCGCCGTTGCCGCCGACAGCACGCAGGTCGGGACCACGATCGGCCTCGTCTTCGTTCTGGCGGGGCTCGCCTTCAAGGTCTCGGCCGTTCCCTTCCACATGTGGACGCCCGACGTCTACGAAGGCGCACCCACGCCGGTCACGGCCTTCTTCGCCGCCGCCCCGAAGATCGCCGCCATGGCGCTGTTGCTGCGGGTCGTATTCGGTCCGTTTGCGGCGGCAGAACAGGCCTGGATGCAGATCATCATCCCTGTTTCCATCGCCTCGATGCTGCTCGGCGCGATCGCTGCGATCGGGCAGGACAACATCAAGCGCCTGATGGCCTACTCCTCGATCAGCCACATGGGCTACGCCCTGATCGGCTTTGCAGCCGGTTCACAGGCCGGCGTCCAGGGCGTGCTGACCTACCTTGTCATCTATCTTGCCATGACCGTCGGAACCTTCGTCTGCATCCTGCAGATGCGGCGCGACGGCAAGCCGCTGGAGTCGATCTCCGATCTCGCAGGTCTCTCCCAGCGCGATCCCACCACGGCCTACCTGCTGGCAATCCTCATGTTCAGCCTGATCGGCATCCCGCCGCTCGCCGGCTTCATGGGCAAGTGGTACGTGTTCCTTGCTGCCGTCGAGGCTCAGCTTTATGTGCTGGCCGCCATCGGCTTCATCTCGAGCGTGATCGGTGCCTTCTATTACCTGCGGGTGGTCAAGGTCATGTTCTTCGACGAACCGGCCGCTCCCTTCGAGAAGCCGATCGGCACCGTGAATGCGGCGTTGCTGGCAGCCTCATCGGCCTTCGTGCTGTTCTTCATCGTCTCGCCGCTTGCCGTGACCGACGCAGCCGGCGCTGCCGCGCGGGCCCTGATCCCCTGAGATGACAGCGCCGACCTTCCCGGCCGGTTACAGGGTTGTCGAGCTCGACGAGATCGACTCCACCAACGAGGAAGCACGCCGCCGTGCGGCGGCCGGAGACTTCGGACCTGTCTGGATCCTGGCGCACGCGCAGACTGCGGGCCGCGGCCGGCGGGGCAGGGAGTGGAGTTCGCCGCGCGGCAACCTCATGGCCACGCTGCTGATGGCGCCGCATTGCCCCCCGGCCGAGGCCGCACTCCTGTCCTTTGTCGCAGCACTCGCCGTGCACGACGTCCTGTGCCACTGGATCGCCGCCGGACGTGTCAGGCTCAAATGGCCCAACGACGCGCTGGTCGACGGGCACAAGATATCGGGGATCCTGCT
>JAGWXR010000078.1 GCA_018969785.1 Alphaproteobacteria bacterium | reverse complement strand
ACGATCAGCCATACGCTGACGGCGGTGGCGGCGCTGGCGCAGCGCGGGATCCGGCCGGGGGCGGTGGTGCTCTCGGGGTTCCAGGCGGGGCCGGTGAGCCTGGAAGAAACGCAGGCCTCGATCATGAGGCACACGGATGTTCCGGTGTTCTGCGTCGCGCGCGGGGCTGATGTTCCCGCGGCGCTCGTCGAGCTAGTCAGGGCCGGATGAGGATGGGCGTACCGACACGCACGGCAGCAAAGAGTTCCTCGATCTCGGCGTTGGTGATGGCGATGCAACCGGCCGTCCAGTCGCTGTAGAAGCCCATCTTGTTCAGCGTCGAGAGGCCCGAGGGCGTGCCGTGGATCATGATCGCGCCGCCCGGCGACAGGCCCTTGCGGCGCGCGTTGCGTGTGTCGGTGCGATTGGGGTAGGAGATCTTCAGCGACAGGTGGAAACTCGAGCGCGGGTTCTTGGCTTCGATGATGTAGCTGCCCTCGGGCGTGCGCGAGTCGCCTTCGTGCTGCTTGTGGCCCACGGGATTGCCGCCGAGCGCGATGCGATAGGTCTTTAGCGCGCGCTTGCCGTTGTAGACGGTCATCAGGCGCTTTTGCTTTTCGACGACAATGCCGGTGACGGGATCCTCGAGCTGCTTGGCGCCGGCTGCGCCGGTGAAGAGCATGGCCGACAGGACGAGGGCAGCGAGGGTGCGGATCATGGGGTGGGGTCCCTTGATGGAGGCACGGCCATTCTACCGGCTCAAAAGCGGCAGGCATGTGGCGGGAACCTTACAAATCGTTGATGCAGTGACTGCGCATTGCGGTGCCGTGCCGGGTCACGCTCATGCCCGTCCGCAACGTGCGGTCCGGGCGGCGAGAGGGCACTTTCGGTGGCGACAAAGTGGGCCGGAATGCCTATGCTTTCGCCGGTGTTGGCTAGCCGTGAACAGGAGACAGGACCCTTGGGACACATCGATGACATCCATGCGCCGGATACCGGCGTCAGTCGCCGGCGCATCCTTGTCTCGAGCCTGACGGCCGGGTTTGCCCTGTCGGTGCAGCCCGTGGCTGCTTCTGCCATTGTCACGGACGCGGCGGGCCTGGAGGCGGGTGACGTCGAGATCCCGGTTGCGGACGGTCGGATCCCGGGCTATCGCGCGCGGCCCCAGGGGCGGGGGAATCTGCCGGTCGTCATCGTCATCCAGGAGATCTTCGGGATCCATGCGTGGATCAAGGACATCTGCCGGCGGCTTGCGAAGGAGGGGTATCTGGCGGTTGCTCCCTATCTCTATTCGCGACAGGGCGATGCGATGGCCTACACGGACATCAAGTCGCTCGTCGAGCAGGTGGTCTCGAAGGTCGATGACACGGTGGTGCTCAGC
Source organism: Alphaproteobacteria bacterium (assembly GCA_018969785.1). Classification (GTDB taxonomy): domain Bacteria; phylum Pseudomonadota; class Alphaproteobacteria; order Micropepsales; family Micropepsaceae; genus SZUA-430. The sequence goes on along the minus strand of JAGWXR010000078.1, from coordinate 8,759 downwards.
GACCTCGACGCGACGGTTGCGTGGGCGCTGAAGGACGGCGGCGACGGCGGGCGCGTCGGTGTCACCGGATTCTGCTGGGGCGGGCGGCAGACATGGCTCTACACGGCGCATAACCCGCAGGTGAAGGCGGGTGTTGCGTGGTACGGGCAAATGGTGCGCCGCGAGGGCAATACGGCGCCACGCCATCCGGTTGAAGTGGCGGCGCCGCTCAAGGGGCGCGTGCTCGGGCTCTATGGTGAGCTCGACAAGGGAATTCCCCTGACGCAGGTCGACGCGATGCGTGCGGCGCTGCAGGCGGCCGGCGACAAGGGGTGCGAGATCGTCGTCTATCCCGGCGCCGACCACGGCTTTCTTGCGGACTACCGGCCGACCTACAACGAGGCAGCAGCCCGGGATGCGTGGGCGCGCAGCCTCAAGTGGTTCCGGGACAAGGGCGTCTAGGCCATTGTCATCACAGCCGGCCGAGCGCCGCCTTGGCCATTTCGGTCAGGCGCGAGACGGTGACTGCCTCCTCTTGGCCGCTTGATGATTCGCTGATGGCCAGCCAATAGCGCGGGTTGCGCATCACATTGACGACCACGGCCGAGCGGCGGTCACTGCCGGCATTGTACCAATAGCCGGCATCGCCCACGCCTTCGATGGGGCCGCCCTTGAACTTCACGCCCAAGGTCGAAATCCCCGACTGCATCTGCTGGAGGGTGGGCTGGGCCTTGTCGCTATAGGCGGTGGTCAGCACGACGCTGACCGAAATCATGTCCGGGATGCTGGCGCCGGTCGAGGTGAAGGTGCACGCCGTGATGGCGTTGCGGCGCGGGCCACCGGGCTTGTTGCGCTTTTCGGGCGGGGTGTTTTCCATCGTGAAGCTGCGGCCGGGGAAGATGGTGGCCAGCTCGTCGGTGGTGACAAGGGTGCAGGCGTCAGGTGTTGGCGTGTCTTGCGCCGGTGCAGCGGCCGCGGTTGTTTCGGTCGTGGCCTCCGGGGTGCCGGTCGCGGATGTCTTTTCCTGCGGCGCGGGGTTCCCGCATGCCGCCAGTCCGGCGATGATTGTCGCGCATGCTATGATCCTTGTCCGCATCGTTCCTCTCCGGGGGGGTGGTTAACCTGATGGCGGGAAGCTAGAGGCTGCCACGCTGCATTGAAAGACCGGGTCGGGCCGGACGCGTCGCAGATTTCCGGTGTTCGATGCGCCGGGTGCTGTGATGGATGCCACAAAAGACGCATGTGCGTACGGGCCTTCATGGTTTAAGCCGCACACGGACTGAAACCGTGGGTGCCAGGGACAGCGGACGTGGCAGGCGAGCGTGACGAGGAAGCCAGGTTTCGCGCCGACATGGAAGCGAACCTGACGCGAAACTACCTGAGCCAGCTTGCGCACGGCATGCTGGCGATGACGGGCTTTCGCCTTGTGAATGCACCGACCTTCGTGCCGGCGTACCTGTTCCTCCTGTCGGGATCGGCGTCGACGGTGGGCCTTGTGCTGGCCATGCAGCACCTCGGCGCATTCTTCAGCAGCATCTTCGGCGCGACCGCGATCGAGCATCGCAAGCGCATCGTCGAGCTGGGTTTGCGCTATGGGTGGATGATGCGCCTGTCGGTGCTGGGGCTTGCACTTGCCGGGTTCATGCTGCCGCCTGCGATCGCGCTCTATGTGTTTGCGATCTTCCTCGGGCTGCTCGGCGTGTTCTCGGGCATGCAGAACGTGCTGTGGAACGTGCTGCTGACCAAGACCATCCCGCCCGACCGGCGCGGCATGCTGATCGGGCTGCGCAATTTCCTTGGCGGGGCGACGGCCTCGGCGGTGGCGTTCGTCGGGGGCAGCTACCTGGTCGAGACGAACGCGCTTGGCAATGGCTATGCGTCGACGTTCCTGCTCGCGTTCCTGCTGACGGCGGCGGGGCTGTCGCTGCTCTATCTCGTGCGTGAGCCTGATGCGCCCAATGTCCGGGCGCCCGTGGGCGTGCGCGAACGGATTGCCGATATACCTGAGCTTCTCAAGGATCCCGGCTTTGCCGCCTATTTCTGGGCGCAGTCGCTGGCGACGCTGGGGACGCTTGCGCTGCCGTTCTACATCCTGTTCGTCGAGCGCACGCAGGGTCTGACGGGCGAGGTGATCGGGCTCCTGTCGCTGGCGCTGCTTGCCTCGCAGACAGTCGCCAACCTGGGCTGGGGGGCGCTTGCCGACCGGTTCGGCTTCAAGGCGGTGTTCGTGCCGTCCCTGCTGCTGTGGGCGGGGTCGACCGTCGGGCTCCTGTTCGCGCCCGACCTGAACGGGGTGATCTTCTGCTTCGCCGGGATCGGCATCGGCTATGCCGGGTTCCTCATCGCGGCGCAGAACATGGTGCTGGAATTCGGGTCGCGCGAGGACCTGCCGATGCGAATCGCAATGGTTAACTCGGCGCAGTCGCTGGTCCAGGTCGTCGGTGCCGTTGCCGGCGGGCATATTGCGCAATCGCTGGGTTTCGCGGAAGTGTTCGTTGCGGCCGTGCTTGCCAAGCTCGCGGCGGCGATGCTGTTGTGGTTCTATGTGGTCGAGCCGCGCCGGCGCGGTGCGCACAGCGTGACCGGTGACGAGGGTGGCGAGGGGTACGAGATGGCGGTTCAGGCAGACAGCACAAGCCCGCGCGCAGAGGCCGCAAGGCCCGCCGCGCGCCCCGGCCCTGCCGATCGACGGCGCTCGGCGCGATCGGCGATTGCCGTGCGGGTCGACGACATCAAGTGGGTGCTGGTCGCCTCGTGGATCGCCTTCTTCCTGATCGGCGCGTGGACGCAGCAATGGACATTCTGCTTCATCCTCGCCATCGGGGTGACGGCGTTTGCGGTGGCGCGGCTGGGCTTCGTGAGGAGCCTGCCCGAGCCCCTGCTGCCACCGGTCGATGCCGTTCCCGTGGACGCCGCTGCCGCCGTGCCACCCGTTCCGCCGATGCCGGGCGGGGGCGAGCTGCCGGCCGTCGATGTCATCCGCCACCTGTCCAGTCCGGCGGTGCTGACCGACCAGACGGGGCGCATCGTGGTGGCGAGCGAAGCGATGGACAATCTCCTGGGCGTCGCTGAGCCGCGCAAGCACCTGGCCAGCATCATCCGGGCACCGCAGGTGCTTTCGGCGCTCGAGCTCGTGCTTGCCGGGCGCGGAAGCCAGCGCGTGTCGTTCCCGCTGGTGGGCACGCCCGACCAGGTGTTCGATGCGGACCTCTCGCCGATCGAGGGTACCGACGGGGCGGTGAGGGCGGTGCTCCTGATCCTGCAGGACACAACGAAGGCGCAGCGTGTCGAGCAGATGCGCGCCGACTTCGTCGCCAATGCCAGCCATGAGCTGCGCACGCCGCTTTCCTCGCTGACCGGCTTCATCGATACGCTGCGCGGGCATGCCAAGGATGATCCGGAGGCGCAGGAGCGCTTCCTTGCCATCATGGGCGAGCAGGCCGCGCGCATGCGCCGGCTGATCGATGACCTACTTTCGCTCAGTCGCATCGAGCTCAACGAACATGTCCGTCCGTCGGGCAGCGTGAACCTCGGCGACGTGGTCGAGGACGTGGTGCATGCGATGCAGCCGATGGCAGTTGCTGCCAACATCCAGCTTGACTACGTCGAGCCCGCGTCGCTGCCCAGCGTGGTGGGTGACAAGGACGAACTCTACCAGGTCGTGCAGAACCTGATCGACAACGCGATCAAGTACGGACGGCCCCACACGGCGGTCATGGTGCAGCTGGGCACGCGGCGCGCAGGACCCGGCGAGCCCGGGCCATCGCCGGCCGTCGTGCTGTCCGTCAAGGACCATGGCGAGGGCATCGCGCGCGAGCATATTCCGCGGCTGACCGAGCGCTTCTACCGTGTCGACGTGAAGCGAAGCCGCGCGATCGGCGGCACGGGTCTCGGGCTTGCGATCGTCAAGCACATCGTCAACCGCCATCGCGGGCGGCTTGTCATCGAGAGCCAGGTGGGAGAGGGCTCGACCTTCACGGTCCACCTTCCCCTGGCCACGGTGGCCGGGGGCGGGGAGGCGCCACGCCCGGGGCTGCTCACCTCATCATAAAAACTTCATTTATTTGTCACATAAGCTCCCAACGCCTATTCTATCCCTGCGCGCGTTGTGACGAGGCGGTGACACGAACCCCGGCTCCTGTGCGCCTATCGTCATAGCGAGGACCCATGGCCGAACACATCGTCAAGTCATTCCACGACCAGCTTGAAGCGCTGTCCACGGCCATCGAGCAGATGGGCGGGCTGTGCGAGACGCAGCTGACGGACGCGATCGAGGCGATGGCCCGGCGGGACCTCGGGCTTGCGGAGAAGATCGTCGAGCTGGATGCGCGCATCGACGCGCTTGAATCGCAGATCGAGTTGCAGGCGATCCGCCTTCTGGCCCTGCGCCAGCCGATGGCCTCGGACCTGCGCGAGACGCTTGGGGCGCTCAAGATCTCGGTCGACCTCGAACGGATCGGTGACCTTGCGAAGAATGTCGCCAAGCGGGCGATCGTCGTGTCGCGTGAAGTCACCGACCAGCACCTGGTGCAGGGGCTGGTACGGATGGGCCGCCTGTCGCTGACACAATTGAAGAACGTGCTGGATGCCTATGCTCGGCGCGATGTGAACGCCGCGACGACGGTCTGGCGCTGCGACGACGAAATCGACGAGATCTACAACTCGCTCTTCCGCGAGCTGCTGACCTACATGATGGAAGACCCGAAGAAGATCGGGCCATCGACGCATCTCCTTTTCATTGCCAAGAATTTCGAGCGGATCGGCGACCATGCGACGAACATCGCCGAGACCGTCAGCTACATCGTCACCGGCACGAAGATGACCGATCCGCGGCCCAAGAGTGACACGACATCAACCACCACTGTCGATGCCCCGCGCGTCGACTAGCACTCTTCCGGAACGGGTTCATGAGCGGCGCCAACAAACCCCTTGTCCTGATCGTCGAGGACGATCCATCGCTTTCGACCCTGCTGCGCTACAATATCGAAAAGGAAGGCTTCAGGGTCAGCGAGGCGCATGACGGGGAAGAGGCGCTGCTGCAGGTGCAGGAGGCGCAACCCGACCTGGTCGTGCTCGACTGGATGCTGCCCAAGGTCTCGGGCATCGAGGTGTGCCGCCGGCTGCGGGCGCGCGTGGAGACCAAGAACCTGCCCGTGATCATGCTGACGGCCCGTGGCGAGGATGCCGACCGGGTGCGCGGGCTTGATACCGGTGCCGATGACTACCTGACGAAGCCCTTCTCGATGACCGAACTGCTCGCGCGCATCCGCGCGGTGCTGCGGCGGATCCGGCCGGCGCTGGCCGAGGACATCGTTTCGTTCGGCGACATCTCGATTGACCGCAGTTCCCACCGCGTGCGGCGGGCTGGGCGCGACATCCATCTCGGGCCCACCGAATACAAGCTGCTCGACCATTTCCTGTCCTATCCGGGCCGCGTGTTCAGCCGCGAGCAGCTGCTGGATGCGGTCTGGGGGAGCGGTGTCTATGTCGATGCGCGCACGGTAGATGTGCATATCGGCCGCCTGCGCAAGGCGCTCACGGAGCCGGGCGAGGCCGACCCGATCCGCACGGTGCGCTCTGCGGGCTATGCGCTCGATACGGCGGGCAGCAGCTAGGGCGAGGCGCCTTTCACCCCATCCCATGAAAGAAAACGGGGAGGCCTTGGCCTCCCCGCTGGGTCTTCTTCAACTGCGTGGGCGCATCCTAGCTACGGATGAGGTAGCGCCTGAACTCCCGCTCCCGGTCCCGCTCCCGCCGGCTCTGCGCGGGCTGAAAGGCTTTGACACAGTGCGCTTCACAATACGGCGAGCCCGCCTTTGGTGGATGACCGCAGAAATGGAATTCGGCAGTCGACGGGTCGCCGATGGGCCACTTGCACATGCGGTCGTTGATTGTGAGGACCGTGGTCTTCCGGCCGTGCTCGTCGATCAGGGGGGCCTTCTCGACGATGGGCTGCTGGATGACCGGGGCCGGGCGCGGGCGCACCGTGCGACGCGGCGCGGCCACGCGTGGGCGTTCCGTGCGGGCCGGGGTGGCGCGGCCGGCGAGGCCGAGACGATGGACTTTGCCGATGACTGCGTTGCGGGTAACCCCACCGAGCTGGCGGGCGATCTGGCTGGCGCTTAGTCCGTCCGACCAGAGCTGCTTGAGCTGTTCTACTCGCTCATCCGTCCAACTCATCCGGTACTCCCTTGCTTGGACAGTATGGTTAAAGCCCACCCATAGTATGCTTCTGGCGTTCCCCTACAAGATGATACAGTGCGTCCGATATCTAGTTGTTGGGGATAGTTGTCATTCAACCACAATGGTTAATTTCACTCAAGGCACAGTGTTGGGCGGTTGCGCGCAAAGGCCATGCTGCGGCGCAAGGCGCTTTGCCCTAGGATGATTGGCCATAAACCAGCCAAATCCGTGAGGACCACGTGATCACGCCTGTCCTGCCGACCTATGCCCGCGCGCCGATTGCCCTGGAGAAGGGCGAGGGATCCCATGTCGTGGACACGCAAGGCCGTCGCTACCTCGATTTTGGCTCCGGGATCGCGGTTAATGCGCTGGGGCACGCCCATCCGGTGCTGGTCAAGGTGCTGACCGCGCAGGCGCAGAAGCTGTGGCATACGTCGAACCTCTACCGGGTGCCGGCGCAGGAGCGCCTTGCCGAACGGCTTGTCGAACTGACGTTTGCCGACACGGTTTTCTTCTCGAATTCGGGCGCCGAGGCGCTTGAGTGCGCGATCAAGATGGCGCGCAAGTATCATGCGCACCGGGGCGAGCCGCAGCGCTACCGGCTCATCACCTTCGAGGGTGCGTTCCACGGGCGCACGCTGGCCACGATCGCTGCCGGCGGGCAGAAGAAATATCTCGACGGTTTCGGGCCCAAGGTCGAGGGGTTCGACCAGGTTCCCTTCTGCGACCTCGATGCGGTGCGCGCGGCGATCGGGCCGGAGACGGCGGGCATCCTGATCGAGCCCATCCAGGGCGAGGGCGGCGTGCGCGTGGTCGAGCCCCAGAAAATGCGCGCGCTTCGCGACATCTGTGACGCCAACGGGCTGCTTTTCATTCTCGACGAGGTACAGTCGGGCATGGGGCGCACAGGCAAGCTGTTTGCGCATGAATGGTCCGGCATCACGCCTGACATCATGGCGGTGTCGAAGGCGCTGGGTGGCGGGTTCCCGGTGGCGGCGTGCCTTGCGACCGAGAAGGCCGCTGCCGGCATGACGGCCGGCACGCATGGCTCGACCTTTGGTGGCAATCCCATGGCGATGGAGGTTGCAAAGGCGGCGGTGGACCTGATTTCGGATCCGGCGCTGCTTGACCATGTCGTGCGGATTTCCAATTACCTGCAGCAGCAGCTTCAGATGGTGCGCGACCGCAATGGTGCGATCATCGAGGAGGTTCGCGGGCAGGGGCTGCTGCTCGGCCTCAAGTGCCGTGTCGTGAACTCGACCCTGGTCGATGCGCTGCGCGATCGTGGCCTGCTTGCGGTGGGCGCGGGCGACAACGTGGTGCGCATCCTGCCGCCGCTGATCATCAACGAGGAGGATGTGCGCGAGGCCATCGGCATCCTCAACGACGCCTGTGCCTTCCTTTCCGCGCAAACCCCGAAAGAAGCTGCGAAATGACGTCCAAGACACCCCGGCATTTCCTCGACCTCGATGCCTTCGATGCGCCCACGCTGCGTTCGCTCATCGACAGCGCACGGCGCATCAAGGATGCGCGCCGGGGGCGGCCGAAGGGTGCGCGCGATGATGACATGCCGCTCAAGGGGCGCATGCTGGCGCTTGTGTTCGAGAAGCCGTCGACGCGGACGCGCATCTCGTTCGACATGGGCATGCGCCAGCTGGGCGGAGAGTGCATGTTCCTCGACGGGCGCGACATGCAGTTCGGGCATGGCGAGACCGTGGGCGACACGGCGCGGGTGCTGTCGCGCTATGTGGACGGCATCGTGCTGCGCTCGAAGCGCCACCAGAGCCTGCTCGACCTTGCGCGCACGGCAAGCGTGCCTGTGATCAACGGGCTGACCGACAAGACGCATCCCTGCCAGCTGATGGCCGATATCCTGACCTTCGAGGAGCATCGCGGTCCGATCGGGGGCCAGGTGGTGGCGTGGTCGGGTGCGGGCAACAATGTGTGCGCGTCGTGGATCCATGCGGCGGTGCGGTTCGGCTTTGAACTGCGCGTGGCGTGCCCGCCCGAGCTTGATCCCGATCCGCAGATCATGGCGTGGGTCAAGGCCGAGGGCGGGCGCGTGCATCTCGTGCGCGATCCGAACGAGGCGGTGTCGGGTGCGGCGGCGGTCGTCACCGACACATGGGTGCAGATGTCGGAAAGCGACCAGCTGGGAGAGGGCGGTGCGCGCTCGCGTGCCAATTCACTCGTGCGCTACCGGGTGGATGAGAAGCTCATGGAAGTTGCCGGCAAGAAGGCGATCTTCCTGCACTGCCTGCCGGCGCATCGCGGCGAGGAGGTGACCGACGGCGTGCTCGACGGGCCGCAGTCGGTGGTGTTCGACGAGGCCGAGAACCGGCTCCATGCCCAGAAGGCCGTGCTGCTTTGGTCGATGTCGTAGTGCCGGCGGACTTCGTCCGCAGCTTCCAGATCGAGGGCATGAATGTCCGTGGGCGGATCGTCCACTTGACGGATGCGGCCGATCGCGTGATCGCGGCGCACGGCTATCCTGATCCTGTCTCGCGTCTGGTGGGCGAGGCGCTGACGCTGGCGGCGCTGCTTGGGGCTTCGCTCAAGTTCGAGGGGACGCTGACGGTCCAGACGCGCGGCGACGG
>JAGWXR010000077.1 GCA_018969785.1 Alphaproteobacteria bacterium | reverse complement strand
TCACGGCGAAAACCGGGGTTCGATTCCCCGTGGGGACGCCACTTCTCTGGCCATGCACCTCGCAGTGCAGGCCCCGGCAGCGGCCAAATCACATCCCCTTAGTCACGATCCCTTAGTCACGATGCCCCACCAGCGCCCCCGACGCGACCAGGTCCGTCAGCAGCGCCAGCGTCGCCTTGCCCGAGCAATCGAACGGATCGAGCTTGGCGCGCTTGAAGTACTTCAGCAGCAGCGACGGGTTCAGCTTGGTCATGTTGACCTGCGCCATGGTCCAGTTGCCGAACTGCCGCTCGTCGATTTCCTCGAAGACCAGCAGCCGCACCTGCTGGTGCCGCGCGTCGCGCACGATGGCGTTGAACAGGTCGCACACCTCGTCGCGCCCGCCCTCGAGCACCTGGATGAACAGGTCATCCGACACGCAGAGCAGGCCAGTGACCCCGATGTCCGGATTGTTCCGGCGGGACTGCGCAAGGATCGTGTCGACGAACGCGCTCGTCAGGGGCTCGACGGGACGGCTGGCATACAGGCAGCGCACAAGCATGGCGACCTCAGGATCTGTGGTTCAGAAGGGCAAGGAACTCGCTGCGAAGGATGTGGTCCTTCAGGAACGAACCCCGCATCACACTGTTGACCATCATGGTGGCATCATCCTTGACCCCACGCCAGTGCATGCAGAAATGATCGGCCTCCATGACGACGGCAAGCCCGTCGGGCCGGACCTTCTTCATCAGGACCTCGGCCATCTGCGCAATGGCCTCTTCCTGGATCTGCGGGCGGGACATGACCCACTCCGCCAGCCGCGAATACTTTGATAGTCCGATCAGGTTCGAGTGCTCGTTCGGCATGATGCCGATCCACAAACGCCCCATGATCGGACAGAAATGGTGGCTGCAGGCGCTGCGCACCTTTATCGGCCCGACCATCATCAGCTCGTTGAGCGCCTCGGCATTCGGAAATTCGGTGATCGAGGGCGCCTCGACATAGCGGCCGCGGAACACCTCGCTGAGATACATCTTGGCCACCCGGCGCGCCGTATCCTGCGTATTGTGGTCACTGTCGGTATCGATCACGAGGCTCTCGAGCACGGCCCGGAACTTCTGCTCGACCTCGGCCTGGAGGGCCTCCATCTCGCCAGGCTCGATGAACGCGGCAATGTTGTCATTCGCATGGAACCGCTTCTTCGCACGCAGGATGCGCGCACGGATGCGGGAAGAGACGGTCTCTTCCGAAGAGGGATGTTCCGGCTTTTGGACTTTGCCCATGCCTGCTCGATCTCTGTCTGGTGCCACGGAACAAGCTGCCGGTGCCCGGCTGCAGCCTTGACACAAGAATGAACCCCTGCCGCCCCGTCGTCAACGACGCAACTTCCTGCCGCTGGTTTGACGAAGCTGGCCAACTTCGCAACGCCGACAACGGCAAGCCTGTTCCACGAGGGCACGCGGGATATTCGGCGTGCATCACGAAGCCGCCGATGCGGGGACAGAAAACCGGCGGGAAACGGGACGGCGCACGGGCCAGGCTGGCGCGTCCGTGACGAAACGCCGCGACGCGCGTCCGCTTCCTTGGGCGAGCCGTATTTCCTCCATGATGGTCCGCGATCAATCCAGCAAGATACCCGCCGCAGAAGCCGCGCCGCAGCAGGCGGCCACATGCCCGCCGAAGGACCGGCTGACCGTCTATTTCGACGGATCATGCCCCCTGTGCAGGCTTGAGATCGACCACTACGCGGCGCAACCCGGCGCGACCGGGCTCGCATTCATCGACGTGGCCGCCGCCCATGCCGACACCGGACCCGATCTCGCAAGGACGGCAGCGATGGCGCGCTTTCATGTGCGCCTCCCGGACGGACGCCTCGTGTCAGGGGCACAAGCCTTTGCGCAAATCTGGCAGCGCCTGCCCGCCTGGCGCTTCGCCGCCCGATTGGCGCGCCTGCCGGGAGCCCTGGCCGTGATGGAAGCACTCTATCGCATGTTCCTTCCCGTGCGCCCCCTCCTTTCGCGGCTCGTCGGATGGTGGCGGCGGTGACCCGCGATAACGAGCGTGCGCGCTGGCTGATCGCCGAACTGCGCACCGATCACGCCGGCGAAACCGGGGCCGTGGAAATCTATCGCGGCATCCTCGCGATCACCCGCGATGAACATCTCGTCGCCTTCGCACGGGCGCACATGCAGACCGAGCAGTCGCATCTCGAAGAGATCTCCCGACTTGTGCCGCCGGCCCGCCGCTCGATCCTCCTGCCGCTCTGGAAGCTGCTCGGCTGGCTGACGGGCGCGATCGCAGCCATGCTCGGTCGCAATGCGACCTTCACGACGATCGAGGCCGTCGAGACATTCGTCGACCGGCACTACCAGGCCCAGGTCGACCGCTTGCGGCGCGAAGGCAGCGAACCGGCGATCATGGACCTGCTCGACCGCCTGCGCAGGGACGAGGTCCACCACCGCGACGACGCCCACAACCGCCGGACTTCGACACCGACGCGATTCCTGAGAGCCTGGACCGGCCTCGTGGAAGGCGGCTCCCGCGTGGCGGTGCATCTCGCGCGGCTTGTCTGATCCGGGGCAATGTCCGACTTCGTCGCCAGCGGTGTAGCAACTGTCACGTCACCGCGTGAAAGACGGGAGGCAGCCCCGCGCCGGCGCTTGTACGCGGACCGGAACGCTCTAGCTTCAAGTGGCGAACCAACGGAGGAAACAGAACATGCGCTTCGCCCTTGCCACCACCCTCGCTGCGATCCTTGCCGCGCAGGCAAGCCTCGCTGCCCCGCCCTCGCTGCCACCCGGCTCCCCGATCCCCGGCGGCATTCCCGGACCGGCAGACAGGAGGCCATTATGTACGGACCTCGCGATCGTCGGCTGGAACGGGACACGCTCGCCAGCCGGAAGCCCGCTGGCCGCGAATGAGGTCGCCCTCACGTTTTCCGTGCGCAACAACGGTCCGGCGGCCTACAGCACGCCCGACGAGAACAAGCAGTGGATCTCGCTGGTGATGTCGACGCCTGCAGGACCTCAGGTGCTCGGGATGAACGTGCTGCCGCCGAGTTTCTCGGGCCCCGCGACACTCCCTGCCGGAGGAACCTGGAACGGCCACGTGCGCGCCACGCTGCCGCCCGGCGTCACCCGCACGGCACACCCGCCCGTGAGCCTTCAGCTCAACTATGCGCCGGCCGGCGCGGGCTGGTCACCGCCGCTTGATTGCAACACGACGAACAACCGGGTGAACGTGACCCTGCGCTGAAGCGTCGGCCGCGCAGGCCCTCATGTCCCTGCCAGCGTCGTGATCAGGACGCGCCAGTGCCTGAGCCCGTTGTAGAACCCCTCCACTGGCACGCGCTCGTTCAGCCCGTGGGCGTAATCATCGCTGTCCTTCATGAAGGCCTCGCCGGCCCCATAGGTGGGGATGCCGGCGGCACGGAAGAAGACGCCGTCCGTCGCCCCACCCGACATGCCCGGCACGATCGGCACGCCCGGATGATTGGAATGGGCAGCCGCGGTGACCGCCGCCACCACGTCCGGCCGCAGCGGCGAGGCGTCGCTTGCCAGGTAATTGTCCTGCAGCGGCGCGATCTCGAGCCGCGGCCCGGCAAGCCGCTTCAGCAGCGCCTTCACCGCGTCGATCTTCACGCCGGGAAAGATGCGGCAATTGACGGTTACGCTTGCGCTCTGCGGCAGCGCATTGTCCGCATGTCCGCCCGCCAGCATGGTCGGGATGCAGGTCGTTCGGATCTGCCCGACGTGATAGGGGCTCGCCGACAGCACGGCCACGGCACGACGGTCGCCGGGCTTGCGCGCAAAGCGCCGCATCGCCTGCCCGATGGCGCCCGGCGTAACCCGCCCATTCGCGCGGAAGGCAGCCAGGGTCGTGTCATTCCACATGACCGGGAACTTGTGCCTCTCCACGGCCTGCACCGCATGCATCACGTCGAAGATGGCATTGTCCTTGCGCGGCTGCGATGAGTGCCCGCCATCGTTGCGCGCCGTCAGGCGGAAGCTCGCAAACGTTTTCTCGGCGGTCTGCAGCGTGAAATGCGTGGCCTTTCCATCCTCGCCAAGCGTGCCACCGCCCGCATCGGAATTGATGATGTATTCGACATCGACAAGGGCCCTGTGCTCCTTCACCAGCGAGGTCGCCGTCAGCCCCGCCGTCTCCTCATCGCCGGTGAAGATGAGGACAAGGTCGCGCGCAGGAACAAAGTTCTCCTTCTTCAGCGCAAGGAATGTGCCCACCAGCGTCGCGATGCCGTTCTTGTTGTCCGAGGTCCCTCGGCCAAAGAAATAGCCCTTCTCCTCGACAAGCTTGAACGGATCGCGCTCCCAGTCCTCGCGGCGCGCCGTCACCACATCCATGTGCGCCAGGAAACCGATGCCGCGCGCACTTTTGTCCTTGCCCCGGTAGCGAACAACAAACGAAGCCGTCTTGCCGAACGCCAGTACATGGATGTCGCTTTCAGGAAAGCCGGCATCCCGGAACAGGCCGGCAAGATAGGCCGCCATCTGCGGCGTCTTCAGCCCCTCGACCGAGGTATCCATCTCGATGATGGACTGGAAGATCGCCCGGGCCTGCGCCTTCTCGGTGTCGCTCGGCGTGCCGGAAAGGGCTGGCCCCGCTGACAGGGCAACGAAGGCGGCAGCAGCAAGGAATTGGGAAAACAGGCGCATGGACGGGCTCCCCGGCAATCGAAAACGGCGCAAGGCGGCCACGATACCATCCCGGCGCCGCGCCGTCGCGCTTGCCCCGCGGGCGCCCCTCGTGTATGCCCTCCGCCTCGGTCGCCGCTGTCCCCATCGTCTAGCGGTCAGGACGTCGCCCTCTCACGGCGAAAACCGGGGTTCGATTCCCCGTGGGGACGCCATTCCGGCGCCAGCTCCAGATATTTCAGCGATCGCGCAGCCAGGCTCCACGAAAGCCGGTTTCCCGTCCGCGCGCCGGTGCGTCAATTTGTTCTCTTTTTGTTTTCGGCGATTTCGGCGATGTTCGGCGCTGTCAACCCATAGCGTCGGAATCTGCCCGGCGGGCCAATCCAGCCCGCCAGCGGCCAATCGTGCTCTGTCACCGGAACCGCGACATGCGGGAAGGGAAGGTTTGGTGGAGCTAAGCGGGATCGAACCGCTGACCTCTTGAATGCCATTCAAGCGCTCTCCCAGCTGAGCTATAGCCCCATCCGAACAGGTGCCGCCTGGGCGCGGCCCCCGTTGTATACAAACGATCCCACCCGACCGCAATGCGCAAGGCAGGGACCGAAGTCGCATTTACTCTTTGTCGAGGTCACCCTTGTCGATGATGCCGCCCACATCGTCCTCGTCATCGACGTTTTCGATCAGGGTATCGTCTTCCTCGTCATCGCCATCTTCGTCATCCTCGATTTCCTCGAGGTCGACCTCGTCACCGACAACCTCGGGCTTGTCGTCCGTGTCCTCGGCCTCTTCATCCTCGACCAGGTCGGGATCAGCGATCGCCTCGTCGTCGAGCGCGACCTCCTTGATCTCTTCCTCGGCTTCTTCTTCTTCCTCCGAGCCCTCGGCGCCCTCGGCCTCCTCGGTCTCGTCCGCGTCGTCACGCGCCTCCTTGGCCCGGACGGCACCCTCGTCGGTGTCCCGCAGGATCGAGGCCGTTGAACGGGGGCGGCGCATCTTCACGATCGCTTCCGGCGTGAAGCTGTGTGCGCATTTCGGGCACACGATCGGCTTCTTGCTGAGATCGTAAAACTTGGCAGCGCAACTTGGGCAAATGCGCTTGGTTCCAATATCCGGAGCAGCCACCGCTGGGATTTCCTGGAGTTTGAGGGGGTAATTGAGGGGCGTCCCATTGCCATGAAGCGGGCCACCTGTCAAAGAGAAGTTGAAGCACGATCCGCCCGGCACAACCCTTAATCCAAGACGTCGCACCTTGAGCGCCACCGCCAATCCACAGCCACTGGCCGCCGGCAGGTCCCCGGGCCTGGCCGGAAACCCCCGGATTCCGGGCGACAAGTCGATCTCCCACCGGGCACTGATCTTCGGCGCCCTCGCCGTTGGGGAAACGACGGTCCAAGGCCTGCTAGAGGCCGGTGACGTGCTCAACACCGCCGCGGTCCTGCGCGAACTGGGTGCCGATATCACCCGCGACCCCGACGGCACCTGGCGCATCCATGGCGTGGGTGTCGGCGGCTTCGCCGAGCCCTCGAACGTGCTCGACCACGGCAACTCGGGAACCGGTGTGCGCCTCATGATGGGGGCGATCGCCACCAGCCCGGTCTGCGCAACCTTCACCGGCGACGCATCGCTGCGCCGCAGGCCCATGGGCCGCGTGCTGGAACCCTTGTCGCGTTTCGGCGCCGAGACCATGGGACGCAAGGGAGGCCTGCTGCCCCTGACCCTGAAGGGCGCGGCAAATCCGCTTCCCGTCACATATGAATTGCCGGTGCCCTCGGCGCAGGTGAAGTCGGCCGTGCTGCTGGCAGGCCTCAACGCCCCAGGCCGCACGACAGTGATCGAGCCCGAGGCCACCCGCGACCACACCGAGCGCATGCTGCGCCACTTCGGCGCCACCGTCAGCATCGCCGATGTCGGCCCGCAAGGCCGGGCGATCTCGCTCGACGGCCAGCCGATGCTCACGGGACGCGAGGTCGTGGTGCCACCCGACCCCTCCTCCGCAGCATTCCCGCTGGTGGCAGCACTTCTCGTGCCGGGATCAAGGCTTTCCCTGTCGCGCGTCATGCTGAACCCGACGCGCGCAGGCCTGCTGGCCGTGCTCACCCGCATGGGCGCGCGCATCAGCAGGTCGAACGAGCGCATCGAAAGCGGCGAGACCGTCGCCGACCTCGAAGTCACGGCTGGCGCCCTGCGCGCGACGACGACGGAACCGGAAATTGCGCCCTCCATGATCGACGAGTTCCCCATCCTCGCCGTGGCCGCCGCCTTCGCCGAAGGCACGACGCGCATGAACGGCCTCGCCGAGCTGCGCGTGAAGGAGAGCGATCGCCTCGCAGCCGTCGCCGCAGGCCTCGGCGAGATCGGGATCACCTGCCGCATGGGCGAGGACTGGCTCGAGGTCGACGGCCGCGGCGCCGATGGCGTGCCGGGAGGCGGCCGCGTGACGACGCACATGGACCACCGCATCGCGATGTCGTTCCTCGTCGCGGGCCTCGCCGCACGCCAGGCCGTGACGGTCGACGACACCGCCTTCATCTCCACAAGCTTCCCGACCTTCATCCCGATGATGGAAAAGCTCGGCGCCATCTTCAAGAGACCCAACGCGTGAAGCGCCTGCCGGTCATCGCGATCGATGGTCCCGCCGCATCGGGCAAGGGCACCATCGCCCGTCGCATCGCCGCTACCCTCGGCTTCGACCATCTCGACACGGGCCTGCTCTACCGGGGCGTCGGGATGGCCGTGATCGCCGCCGGCAAGGACCCCGCCGACGCCGTGGCGGCGACAGCCGCCGCGCAGGGCTTCAACCCGGCCTCGCTCGACGATCCGCTCCTGCGATCCGACGTGGCGGGTCCCGCCGCCTCGAAGGTTGCTGCCGTGCCGGCCGTGCGCGAGGCGCTTCTGGCTTTCCAGCGCCGCTTTGCCCTCGCCCCGCCAGGCGGCCGAGGCGCGGTCCTCGACGGCCGTGACATCGGGACGGTCATTTGTCCCGATGCCGACGTGAAGCTCTACGTCACCGCAACCCCGGAAATCCGCGCCCGGCGTCGTTACCTCGAGCTCGCCTCCCAGGGATCGCCCCTGTCAGAAACCGATGTTCTGGCGGATATCGAAGCCCGCGACCGGCGCGACATGAGCCGCCCTGTCGCACCCCTGGGCCAGGCCCCCGACGCGCACTTGCTGGACACAAGCGATCTGGATATAGAAACGGCCGTCGCCCGGGCGTTTTCGATCGTCAGGGCGGCAATCGGCACTTGAACGGGTGCGCGCGCCTTGGGACCCCGGGGTTCCTGACGCGCTTTTTTTGTTCTTGAAACCGGGTTGGGCTGATGGGCCGGCGCTCCACGCGCAAGCCCCGTGCACGACCAAGTCCGCCGGCACCGGCCGGTAGGCATGCGCCTTGTTTGGAGACTACCATATGGCACGCCCTGGCTCGCGCACCGCGCAACAGCCATCTTACAATCCCTCGAAGGAAGATTTCGCAGCCCTCCTCGAGGAAAGCTTCGAGACGCACGGCCTTCAGGAAGGCAACGTCGTTTCCGGCCGCGTCATCGGCATTGAAAAGGAATACGCGATCATCGACGTCGGTCTGAAGACCGAAGGCAAGATCGCACTCAAGGAATTCGCACTCGCCGGTCAGGCACCGAACATCAAGGTCGGTGACACGGTGGAAGTGTTCCTCGACCGCGTCGAGAATGCGATGGGTGAAGCCATCCTCTCGCGCGACAAGGCCCGCCGCGAGGAATCCTGGACGCGCCTCGAGCGCGCCTACGAGGACAAGCAGCGCGTCACCGGCGTCATCTTCGGACGCGTCAAGGGCGGCTTCACCGTCGACCTCGACGGCGCCGTGGCCTTCCTTCCCGGCAGCCAGGTCGACATCCGCCCCGTGCGCGATGCCGGCCCGCTGATGAACAAGGTCGAGCCTTTCCACATCCTCAAGATGGACAAGCGCCGCGGCAACATCGTTGTCTCGCGTCGCGCCGTCCTCGAGGAAAGCCGCGCCGAGCAGCGCAACGAGCTTGTGGCCAACCTCCGCGAGGGCCAGGTCATCGACGGCGTCGTCAAGAACATCACCGACTACGGTGCCTTCGTGGACCTCGGTGGCGTGGACGGCCTGCTGCACGTGACCGACATCGCCTGGCGCCGCGTCAACCACCCCAGCGAGGTGCTCTCGATCGGCCAGACCGTGAAGGTCCAGGTCGTGAAGGTGAACCCCGAAACCCAGCGCATCAGCCTTGGCATGAAGCAGCTCGAGGCCGATCCGTGGGAGGGCGTTGCCCAGAAATACCCGGTCAACGGCAGGTTCAAGGGCCGCGTCACCAACATCACCGACTACGGCGCCTTCGTCGAGCTCGAGCCGGGCGTCGAGGGTCTGGTGCACGTGTCGGAAATGTCCTGGGTCAAGAAGAACGTCCACCCGGGCAAGATCGTCTCGACCAGCCAGGAAGTCGAAGTCATGGTGCTCGAGGTGGATGCCACCAAGCGCCGCATCAGCCTCGGCCTGAAGCAGACCATGGACAACCCGTGGAACGCCTTCTCCGACCGTCAGCCGGTCGGCAGCCAGATCGAGGGCGAGATCAAGAACATCACCGAATTCGGTCTGTTCATCGGTCTCGACGGCGACATCGACGGCATGGCCCACCTCTCCGACCTCGACTGGAACGAGCCGGGCGAGGAAGCCATCAAGAAGTACAAGAAGGGTGACCGCGTGAAGGCCGTCGTTCTCGACATCGACATCGAGAAGGAACGCATCGCACTCGGCATCAAGCAGGTCTCCGGCGATCCGATGGAAAGCCTCGGCCCCGTGAAGAAGGGCGACATCGTGACCTGCTCGGTCATCGACGTGACCGACAGCGGCATCGAAGTGGCCGTGGGCGACCTCAAGTCGTTCATCCGCAAGAACGAGCTGTCGCGTGAACGCGCCGACCAGCGCCCCGAACGCTTCGCGGTTGGCGACAAGATCGACGTCCGGGTGACCAACGTCGACAAGGCTGCCCGCAAGATCAGCCTGTCGATCAAGGCGCGCGAGATCGCCGAGGAAAAGGAAGCCGTCGCACAGTACGGTTCCTCCGACTCCGGCGCCTCGCTCGGCGACATCCTGGGCGCCGCCCTGCGCAAGAAGGCCGAGAAGACGGACGAGTAATCCGGCCAACGCACGTGCAGCATCTCGATCGAAGGGGCGGCGAAAGCCGCCCCTTTTTGCTGGCGAGGAGGGGAAAAACACTTGTTTCATAAGAACTTGGCACGCGAAAACCTTGACGGTCCGACCGTCCCTTGGGAGACTCGAGATGACTGAGGCGGCAGCGCACCAGGGTGACCTGCCAGGGAGATGACCTCGCGATGATCAAGTCGGAACTCGTCCAGAAGCTTGCCGAACAGAACCCGCATCTGTTCCAGCGCGACATAGAGAAGATCGTGGCGACCATCTTCGGCGAGATTGCAAAGGCCCTCGCCACCGGCGATCGCGTGGAACTGCGGGGCTTCGGGGCCTTTTCCGTCAAGTCGCG
>JAGWXR010000076.1 GCA_018969785.1 Alphaproteobacteria bacterium | reverse complement strand
CAACGCCCGAACCGACGGTGCGGCCGCCCTCGCGGATGGCGAAGCGCAGCTTCTCTTCCATCGCGATGGGAACGATCAGCTCCACGTCCATCGTCACGTTGTCACCCGGCATCACCATTTCCGTGCCCGACGGCAGCGTCACGACACCCGTCACGTCCGTCGTCCGGAAGTAGAACTGCGGACGATAGTTCGTGAAAAACGGCGTGTGGCGACCACCCTCTTCCTTCGTCAGGATGTAGGCCTCGGCCTTGAAGTTCGTGTGCGGCGTCACCGAACCAGGCTTGGCCAGAACCTGGCCGCGCTCGATCCCCTCGCGCTCGATGCCGCGCAGGAGGCAGCCGACGTTGTCGCCAGCCTCACCCTGGTCCAGAAGCTTGCGGAACATCTCGACGCCCGTCACCGTCGTCTTCGTCGTCGGACGGATGCCGATGATCTCGACTTCCTCGCCAACCTTCACGATGCCGCGCTCGATGCGGCCCGTCACAACCGTGCCGCGGCCCGAAATCGAGAACACGTCTTCAACCGGCATCAGGAACGGCTGGTCCTTCGGACGGTCCGGCTGCGGGATCGCCTCGTCAACCGCCTTCATCAGCGCCAGGATCGCTTCCTCGCCAAGCTTCGGATCGCGGTCCTCCAGAGCGCACAGCGCCGAACCCTTCACGATCGGGATCTTGTCACCGGGGAAATCATACTTCGACAGAAGCTCGCGCACTTCCATCTCGACCAGATCCAGAAGCTCAGGATCGTCGACCATGTCCACCTTGTTCATGAACACGACAAGCGCCGGAACGCCGACCTGGCGGGCCAGAAGGATGTGCTCGCGCGTCTGGGGCATCGGGCCGTCAGCGGCCGAAACAACGAGAATCGCGCCGTCCATCTGGGCTGCACCCGTGATCATGTTCTTCACATAGTCAGCGTGGCCAGGGCAGTCGACGTGCGCATAGTGGCGGTTCGCCGTCTCGTACTCGACGTGAGCCGTCGAAATCGTGATGCCGCGCGCCTTCTCTTCAGGCGCCTTGTCGATCTGGTCATACGCCGTGAACTTCGCGCCGCCGGCCTTCGCCAGAACCTTCGTGATCGCCGCCGTCAGCGACGTCTTGCCGTGGTCAACGTGCCCAATCGTGCCAATGTTGCAGTGCGGCTTGTTCCGCTCAAACTTTGCTTTACCCATTGTATTGTCTCTCCAGAGGCTCGTTCGTTTTCGGTCTCAATCGGTTCAGGCAAACTTTGCGATCACTTCGTCGGCAATCGCGCGAGGTACGTCTTCGTAATGGTCAAACTGCATCGAGTAGCTGGCGCGGCCCTGGCTCATCGAGCGCAGGGTGTTCACGTAGCCAAACATGTTGGCCAGCGGGACCATGGCGGTGATGACCTGCGCGTTGCCGCG
Organism: Alphaproteobacteria bacterium; assembly: GCA_018969785.1. Taxonomy (GTDB): domain Bacteria; phylum Pseudomonadota; class Alphaproteobacteria; order Micropepsales; family Micropepsaceae; genus SZUA-430. The sequence continues at coordinate 8,887 of JAGWXR010000076.1, read as the reverse complement.
CTGGTCGGTGCCCTGGACCTGGCCGCGACGCGAGTTCAGGTCGCCGATCACGCCACCCATGAAGTCTTCCGGCGTCACGACCTCGACCTTCATCATCGGTTCGAGCAGCTTGACGGCCTTGCGCTCCTTCAGTTCGCGGAAAGCGGCCCGCGAAGCGATTTCAAAGGTCAGGACGTTCGAGTCGACTTCGTGGTAGGCGCCGTCGATCAGGGTTGCCTTGAAGTCGATCAGCGGGAAGCCGGCAAGCACGCCGTTCTCGCGTGACGCATTCAGGCCCTTTTCCACGCCGGGCACGTATTCCTTGGGAACCGAGCCGCCAACAATGTCGTTCTCGAAGATGAAACCTGATCCGGCCGCGAGCGGCTCGAACACGATCTTCACCCGCGCGAACTGGCCCGAACCACCCGTCTGCTTCTTGTGGGTGTAATCGATTTCGACCGACTTCGTGAGCGTTTCGCGGTAGGCCACCTGCGGGGCACCGATATTGGCTTCGACCTTGTAGGTACGACGCAGGATGTCGACCTTGATGTCGAGGTGGAGTTCGCCCATGCCCTTCAGGATGGTCTGGCCGGATTCCTCGTCCACCGAGACGCGGAACGACGGGTCTTCCTGCGCGAGGCGCGCAAGGGCAACGCCCATCTTTTCCTGGTCGCCCTTGGTCTTGGGCTCGATGGCCACCGAAATGACCGGTTCGGGGAACTCCATCCTCTCGAGGATGACAGGATGGTTCGGGTCACACAGCGTGTCGCCCGTGCGGGTTTCCTTGAGGGCTGCGAGCGCGACGATGTCGCCGGCGAGCGCCTCCTTGATGTCCTCACGCGAGTTCGCATGCATGAGAAGCATGCGGCCCACGCGCTCCTTGCGGTCGCGCGTCGAGTTCATCAGCGTCGAGCCGCTTTCCAGCTTGCCCGAGTAGATGCGGCAGAACGTGATCGAACCGACGAACGGGTCATCCATGATCTTGAACGCCAGCATCGAGAGCGGCGCGTTGTCATCGGCCTTGCGTTCAACCTCGGCTTCTTCCTTGCCGGGCTTGATGCCCTTGACGGCCGGAATGTCGAGGGGCGACGGCAGGAAGTCGACCACGGCGTCGAGCAGGGTCTGCACGCCCTTGTTCTTGAAGGCGGCGCCGCAGGTCACGGGAACGAACTTGAAATTGATCGTGCCGGCGCGAATGAGCTTCTTCAGCGTGTCGGCGTCCGGTTCCTTGCCCTCGAGGTAGGCTTCCATCGCGGCGTCGTCCATCTCGACGGCCAGCTCGACCATCTTGGCGCGCCATTCTTCGGCCTTCGCCTTGTAGTCGGCCGGAATTTCCTGGACCTCGTACTTCGCACCCAGGCTCTCGTCCTTCCAGACGATGGCGCGCATGCCGATGAGGTCAATGATGCCCTTGTGGTCCGCCTCGGCGCCGTAGGGAAGCTGGGTGACGCAGGGCTTGGTGCCCAGGCGGTCGATCATCATCTGGACGCAGCGATAGAAGTCCGCACCCGTGCGGTCCATCTTGTTGACGAAGCAGATGCGCGGAACGTGGTACTTGTCGGCCTGGCGCCAGACGGTCTCGGACTGCGGCTCGACACCGGCAACCGAGTCGAACACGGCAACCGCGCCGTCGAGGACGCGCATGGAGCGCTCCACCTCGATGGTGAAGTCCACGTGACCCGGCGTGTCGATGATGTTCACGCGGTGATCGTTCCAGAACGCGGTCGTCGCGGCGGAAGTGATGGTGATGCCCCGCTCCTGCTCCTGCTCCATGAAGTCCATGGTCGCGGCGCCGTCGTGCACTTCGCCAATCTTGTGGCTCTTGCCCGTGTAGTAGAGGATGCGCTCGGTCGTCGTCGTCTTTCCGGCGTCAATGTGCGCACAGATGCCGATGTTGCGGTACTTGTCGAGCGGGGTGGTTCTGGGCATGGTCGTTTGTCCAATAACTCGGTGGCGTTACCAGCGATAATGCGAGAAGGCCCGGTTGGCCTCCGCCATCTTGTGGGTGTCTTCGCGCTTCTTGACGGCCGTGCCACGATTGTTGGCGGCGTCGAGAAGTTCGCCTGACAGGCGCTGCTGCATGGTCTGCTCGTTGCGGGCGCGCGAGGCATTGATGATCCAGCGAATCGCCAGTGCCTGGCGGCGGTCCGTGCGGACTTCGACGGGCACCTGGTAGGTGGCGCCGCCGACGCGGCGAGAGCGCACCTCGATGGCCGGCGCCACGTTCTCGAGCGCAGCGTGGAACAGCTTGAGCGGATCGGACTTGGTGCGCTGCTCGATGGTCTGGAGGGCGCCGTAGACGATGTGCTCGGCAGCCGACTTCTTGCCATCGTACATGAGGCAATTCATGAACTTGGCGATGATGAGATCGCCATACTTGGCGTCAGGGATGATTTCGCGCTTTTGCGGACGACGACGACGTGACATCGGATCTGTTCCTTACTTCGGACGCTTAGCGCCATAGAGGGAGCGGGCCTGCTTGCGATCCTTCACACCCTGCGTGTCGAGCACGCCGCGGAGGATGTGGTAGCGCACGCCGGGAAGGTCCTTCACGCGACCGCCGCGGATCAGGACGACCGAGTGCTCCTGCAGGTTATGGCCTTCACCCGGGATGTAGCTGATCACTTCCTGAGCGTTGGTCAGGCGGACGCGCGCGACCTTGCGAAGGGCCGAATTCGGCTTCTTCGGCGTGGTCGTGTACACGCGGGTGCAGACGCCACGCTTCTGTGGCGAGGACTGCAGCGCGGGCGCCTTGGTGCGGCGAACCTTGGGGTGCCGCGGTTTGCGGATCAGCTGGTTGATCGTCGGCATGCTCTGGCGTTTCGCTTCATCTCGAATTCGCGCACGACAAAAACAAACAACTCAAAGCGCTCGCGGGGGGCCGTGCCCATCACCCCGTGGCGCTTGGTCCAATTGGCAGAGGAGCGTCCGGTGGCCCGGACGTTCATGCTTTCAAACCTGTCTCATAGGACTTCCGCGGTGCGTTTAGGGACCAAGGCCCTACAGCCTGCCGTCGAATGAGGCGCGCCTTGTACGCGCGCATTGATATTCCGTCAACTCCCATTTACCGGCTTTTTGCCGGTTTCCGCCCGCTCTCTCGCAGGCGCAACAAATGAAAAAGCCGGGCTTGGGACCCGGCTTTTTCTTGCCCGATTTACTCTGCCGCCGGGGTTGTCGGCGGTTCTGATGCCGGCAAGGCGGGGGTGGCGGCCTGGCGGGCGGCGAGGATTGCCTTGTCCCGTTCGGCTGCCACATGCTTCAGGCGCGTCATCATGCCACCGGTGCCCGCCGGAATCAGGCGGCCGACGATGACGTTCTCCTTGAGGCCGTCGAGGGTATCGACCTTGCCGCAAACGGCAGCTTCGGTCAGCACCCGGGTCGTCTCCTGGAAGGACGCCGCGGAGATGAACGAGCGGGTCTGCAGCGAGGCCTTGGTGATGCCGAGCAGGACGGGCTTGCCCTCGGCGGGCTTCAGGCCCTCGGCGCGGGCCTTGGCGTTGATTTCCTCGAACTCGATGAAATCCAGCTGCTCGCCCTGGACGAGGGTCGTCTCGCCGCCGTCGTCGATCTCGACCTTCTGAAGCATCTGGCGAACGATCACCTCGATGTGCTTGTCGTTGATCTTCACGCCCTGGAGCCGGTAGACGTCCTGGATCTCGTTGACGAGGTAGGCGGCCAGCGCCTCCACGCCCTTGATGCGCAGGATGTCGTGCGGCGCGGGATTGCCGTCCATGATGAAGTCGCCCCGCTCCACGAAGTCACCTTCCTGAACGGCGATGTGCTTGCCCTTCGGGATGAGGTACTCGAGGGGCTCGAGCTTGTCGTCCTTGGGCTTCAGCACCACGCGGCGCTTGTTCTTGTAGTCCTTGCCGAACTCGATCCAGCCGTCGACCTCTGCGATGATGGCCGAGTCCTTGGGCTTGCGCGCCTCGAACAGTTCGGCCACCCGCGGCAGACCGCCGGTGATGTCACGGGTCTTGGCACCTTCGGTCGAGATACGGGCGATGACGTCGCCTTCCCGGACCTCTGCCCCGTCGTCGACGGAGAGGATCGCATCCACCGGCAGGATATAGCGTGCCTCGGACTTGCCGGCGATCCTGATGACCTCACCCTTCTTGTCGCGGATCGACAGGGCCGGGCGCAGGTCGGTGCCGCGGGCGCTCGCGCGCCAGTCGAGGACCACCTTGCTCGAGATGCCGGTCGACTCGTCGGTCACTTCCTTCAGGCTGAGGCCCTCGACGAGGTCCTCGTACTTCAGGATGCCGGCACGTTCGGTAAGGATCGGGATCGTGTAGGGGTCCCATTCGATCAGGCGCTGGCCGCGCTTTACGGTCTCGCCTTCATCGAACTTCAGGTGGGCGCCGAAGGGCACCTTGAAGCTGCCGCGCTCCTGGCCGTTCTCGTCCACGATGACGATCTGGCAGTTGCGACCCATGACGCGCAGCATGCCGGACGAATCCTTCACCACGTTGCGATTGGCGATCTTGATCTTGCCGTCATGGCTTGCATCAACGAAGGACTGCTCGGCCACCTGGGCCGCGCCACCGATGTGGAAGGTGCGCATGGTGAGCTGCGTGCCCGGCTCGCCGATCGACTGGGCGGCGATGACACCGACGGCCTCGCCACTGTTGACGGGCGTGCCGCGGGCGAGGTCGCGCCCGTAGCACTTGGCGCAGACACCGGTCTTGAGCTCGCAGGTCAGCACCGAACGGATACGGACCTTCGGCACCTGGGCTGCCTCGAGCGCCTCGGCCTTGTCCTCGGTGATCTCTTCACCGCGCTTGACGATGGTCTTGCCGGAGGCTGCGTCCTTGACGTCGTCGGCCGCGGTCCGGCCGAGCGTGCGCTCGGTCAGGGTCGCCACCACGTTGCCGCCGTCGAGGACGGCCGCGACGGTGATGCCCGCCGTCGTGCCGCAATCGTCCTGCGTGATGATGCAGTCCTGCGCGACATCGACGAGGCGGCGCGTCAGGTAGCCGGAGTTCGCCGTCTTCAACGCCGTGTCCGCGAGACCCTTGCGGGCGCCGTGGGTGGAGTTGAAGTACTCGAGAACGGTGAGGCCTTCCTTGAAGTTCGAGATGATCGGCGTCTCGATGATCTCGCCCGAGGGCTTCGTCATCAGGCCGCGCATGCCGGCGAGCTGCTTCATCTGGGTCGGGGAGCCACGGGCGCCCGAGTGCGACATCATGTAGATCGAGTTGATCTCCTTGACACGCTTGGTGGTCTCGTCACGCTTCACGGACGAGATCTCGCGCATCATTTCCTCGGCGACGCGGTCGGTGCACTTCGACCATGCGTCGACAACCTTGTTGTACTTCTCGCCTTCGGTGATGAAGCCTTCCTGGTACTGCTTCTCGTACTCCTTGATTTCCTTGCGGGTCTTCTCGACCAGGCCTTCCTTCGTGTGCGGCACGACCATGTCGTCCTTGCCGAAGGAAATGCCGGCCTTGTAGGCCTCGCGGAAACCAAGCGCCATCACGGCGTCGGCGAAGAGCACCGTCTCCTTCTGGCCGCAGTGGCGGTAGACCACGTCGATCAGGGCCGAGATCTCGGCCTTGCGCAGGACGCGGTTCACCATGGTGAAGGGCACATTCGGGTTACGCGGCAGAAGCTCGGCGATCATCAGGCGGCCCGGCGTGGTGTCCACACGCACGATGGTGGGCTTGCCCTGTGCATCGACGGTGCGATAGCGCGCCTTGATCTTGGAGTGCAGCGTGATCACGCCCTGCGCGAGGGCATGCTCGATCTCGCCCATGTCGACGAAGGACTTGCCCTCGCCCGGCTCGCCATCACGGTCGAGCGAGCAATAGTAGATGCCAAGAACGATGTCCTGGCTGGGCACGATGATCGGCTTGCCGTTCGCCGGGCTCAGGATGTTGTTGGTCGACATCATGAGCACGCGTGCTTCAAGCTGGGCCTCGAGCGAGAGCGGCACGTGGACGGCCATCTGGTCGCCGTCGAAGTCGGCGTTGAACGCCGTGCAGACGAGCGGGTGCAGCTGGATCGCCTTGCCCTCGATGAGGACGGGCTCGAATGCCTGGATGCCGAGGCGGTGCAGTGTCGGCGCGCGGTTCAGGAGGACGGGATGCTCGCGGATGACTTCGGCGAGGATGTCCCAGACCTCGGGGCGCTCCTTCTCGACCATCTTCTTGGACTGCTTGACGGTCGCAGACAGGCCCTTGGCCTCGAGGCGGTTGTAGATGAACGGCTTGAAGAGCTCGAGCGCCATCTTCTTGGGCAGGCCGCACTGGTGCAGCTTGAGCTCGGGGCCGACCACGATGACCGAACGGCCCGAATAGTCCACGCGCTTGCCCAGAAGGTTCTGGCGGAAGCGGCCCTGCTTGCCCTTCAGCATGTCGGCGAGCGACTTCAGCGGACGCTTGTTCGCACCCGTGATGACACGGCCGCGACGGCCGTTGTCGAAGAGCGCGTCGACGGATTCCTGCAACATGCGCTTCTCGTTGCGGATGATGATGTCCGGCGCGCGGAGCTCCATCAGGCGCTTGAGGCGGTTGTTGCGGTTGATCACGCGACGATAGAGGTCGTTCAGGTCGGACGTCGCGAAGCGGCCGCCATCCAGCGGCACCAGCGGTCGCAGTTCGGGCGGGATCACGGGCACGATCGTGAGGATCATCCACTCCGGGCGGTTGCCGGACTCGATGAGCGACTCGACCAGCTTCAGCCGCTTGACCAGCTTCTTGGGCTTGAGTTCGGATTCGGTCGTGGCGATTTCCTTGCGCAGCGACTCCTTCAGGCCCGGCAGGTCGAGGCGCATGAGCAGTTCACGGATGGCCTCGGCGCCGATCATGGCGGTGAAGCTGTCCTCGCCGTACTCGTCCTGCGCCTTGAGGTACTCGTCCTCCGTGAGGAGCGTGCGCTCCTTGAGGGGGGTGAGGCCCGGCTCGATGACGATGTAGCCTTCGAAATAAAGGACGCGCTCGAGATCCTTCAGCGTCATGTCGAGCAGCATGCCGATGCGCGAGGGCAACGACTTCATGAACCAGATGTGCGCCACCGGCGAGGCAAGCTCGATGTGGCCCATGCGCTCGCGCCGCACCTTGGACAGCGTCACTTCCACGCCGCACTTCTCGCAGACGATGCCGCGATACTTCATGCGCTTGTACTTGCCGCAAAGGCACTCGTAGTCCTTGATCGGACCGAAGATGCGCGCGCAGAACAGGCCGTCACGCTCGGGCTTGAAAGTCCGGTAGTTGATCGTCTCCGGCTTCTTGATCTCGCCGAAGGACCAGGACTGGATCTTTTCCGGGCTGGCAAGCGCGATGCGGATCCGATCGAACGACGGGGGTGCCGCGATCGGGTTGAAGATGTTGAGGACTTCCTGGTTCATGGAGTTCAGATCTCCTTCGATCGTTGTAGCGCCGGGGACAGGGTCAAGATTCCGTCTCCGTCACAAGCTCGACGTTGAGGCCGAGAGAGCGCATTTCCTTGATCAGCACGTTGAAGCTTTCCGGGATACCGGCTTCGAAGTTCTCGTCGCCGCGGACGATGGCCTCGTAAACCTTGGTCCGGCCGGCGACGTCATCGGATTTCACGGTCAGGATTTCCTGCAACGTGTAGGCCGCGCCGTAGGCCTCGAGGGCCCAGACTTCCATTTCACCGAAGCGCTGTCCGCCGAACTGCGCCTTGCCGCCCAGCGGCTGCTGGGTCACGAGGCTGTAGGGGCCGATGGAGCGTGCGTGGATCTTGTCATCGACGAGGTGGTGCAGCTTCAGCATGTAGATGTAGCCGACCGTTACGGGACGCTTGAACGGTTCGCCGGAGCGACCGTCGTATAGCGTCACCTGACCGGAGACATTCAGGCCTGCGATTTCGAGCATCTTGTTGATGTCGGCTTCGGTTGCGCCGTCGAAGACGGGGGTCGCGATGTGGATCCCCTTCTCCATGCTCTGTGCCATGTCGACGAGCTGGTCGTCGGACAGTTCGCCGAGGTTGCCGTCCTGCGTGAAGATCGACTTGAGGTGACGGCGCAGCGGCTCGGCCTTGCTGTCCTTCTTGTAGCGGGTGACCATCTCGCCAATCTGCTTGCCGATGCCGGCACAGGCCCAGCCGAGATGTGTTTCGAGGATCTGACCGACATTCATGCGGCTCGGCACGCCGAGCGGGTTCAGCACGATGTCCACGTTCGTCCCGTCTTCAAGGTGCGGCATGTCCTCGATCGGAACGATGCGCGAGATGACGCCCTTGTTGCCGTGACGGCCAGCCATCTTGTCACCCGGCTGGAGCTTGCGCTTCACGGCCACGAAGACCTTGACCATCTTCATCACGCCGGGCGGGAGCTCGTCGCCGCGGCGCAGCTTGTCGACCTTGTCGGCAAAGCGGGCTTCGAGGCGGGCCTTCGCGTCGTCGTAGAGCTTGCGCATGGCTTCGACTTCGCCCTGCGCCTTCTCGTTGCGCAGGCCGAACTGCCACCAAAGGGCCTTGGGCAGGCTCTCGAGCATCTGCGTCGAGATCTTGCTGTCCGGTGCAATCCCCTTGGGACCCGTGGAGATCTGCTTGTTGAGGAGCAGTTCCTCGAGGCGGGAGTAGATGTTGCGCTCGAGGATCGCGAGTTCGTCATCGCGGTCCTTGGCAAAGCGCTCGATCTCCTCGCGCTCGATGGCCAGCGCGCGCTGGTCCTTGTCGATGCCGTGGCGGTTGAAGACGCGCACCTCGACCACCGTTCCCGAGGCGCCGGGCGGCAGGCGAAGGCTGGTATCGCGGACGTCGGATGCCTTTTCGCCGAAGATGGCGCGCAGCAGCTTTTCTTCCGGCGTCATCGGGCTTTCGCCCTTCGGCGTGATCTTGCCGACCAGGATGTCGCCAGGGTTCACTTCGGCGCCGATATAGACGATGCCGGCTTCATCGAGGTTCTTGAGGGCCTCTTCGCCGACATTCGGGATGTCACGCG
>JAGWXR010000075.1 GCA_018969785.1 Alphaproteobacteria bacterium | reverse complement strand
GACAAGATCGACGCCTGGAGCGTGGACAACCAGCTCGAGATGGCCATGGAGGCGCTGCGCTGTCCGCCTGCGGACCAGCCGATGAACACGTGCTCGGGCGGCGAGAAGCGACGCGTGGCGCTGTGCCGGCTCCTGCTCGAAGCGCCGGACCTGTTGTTGCTCGACGAACCGACCAACCATCTCGACGCCGAGTCGGTTGCGTGGCTCGAGCATCACCTGAAGGAATACAAGGGAACGGTTGTGCTGGTGACCCACGACCGCTATTTCCTCGACAACGTGACCGGCTGGATCCTCGAGCTAGACCGCGGACAGGGCATTCCCTACGAGGGGAACTACTCGTCCTGGCTCGAGCAGAAGGAGAAGCGGATGGCTGTCGAGGCCAAGGGCGAGGAAGCCCGGCTCAAGACGCTGGCCCGGGAGCGCGAGTGGATCGCCTCCAGCCCCAAGGCGCGCCAGGCCAAGTCGAAGGCCCGCGTCAAGGCCTACGAGGATTTGCTGGCGCAGGCGACTGCCGTGCGCAGCGGCGAGGCGCAGATCGTCATTCCGCCGGGGCCGCGCCTTGGCTCTGTCGTGGTCGAGGCCGAGGGGCTTTCGAAGTCATATGGCGACAGGCTGCTCATCGATGACCTCAGCTTCAAGCTGCCACCCGGTGGCATCGTGGGCGTCATCGGCCCGAACGGCGCCGGCAAGACCACGCTGTTCCGCATGCTCACAGGTCAGGAAAAGCCCGATGGCGGCGCGCTGAAGCTGGGTGACACGGTGGTGATGGGCTATGTGGACCAATCGCGCGATGCGCTGGATGCGAAGAAGACCGTGTGGGAAGAGATCTCGGGCGGGCTCGATATCCTTGAGCTCGGCAAGCGGCAGGTGCAGAGCCGTGCCTATGTGTCGGCGTTCAATTTCAAGGGCCTCGACCAGCAGAAGAAGGTGGGGCAGCTCTCGGGTGGTGAGCGCAACCGGGTGCATCTGGCCAAGATGCTGAAGTCGCACTGCAACCTGCTTCTGCTTGACGAGCCGACGAATGACCTCGATGTGGAAACGCTGCGTGCGCTCGAGGATGCGCTGACCGAGTTTGCGGGCTGCGTGATGGTGATCAGCCACGACCGCTGGTTCCTCGACCGCATTGCGACCCACATGCTGGCCTTCGAAGGCGAGAGCCATGTGGAGTGGTTCGAGGGCAATTACCAGGACTACGAGGCTGACCGGAAGCGACGCCTGGGCGACGATGCGATGATCCCGCACCGGATCAAGTACAAGAAGCTCGTCCGCTGACGGCATGAAAAAGGGGCGCCCTGCGGCCGCTTGGCCCTCAAGGCGCCCCTGTTACAGGTTGCGCTTCCTGCGCGTGTTACTTGCCGCCGGTCAGAATGCGCTGCGTGCGCGCCTTTAGGTCGGCGGTCAGGGCCGGAACGCTGCCGCGGTTCTGCTCCAGGAATGACTTGAACTGCTCCTGCTGCGAGATGCCGAGCCAGGCGCCTTCGACCGAGATGTCGTAGAACTTGTATGCGCCATTGCCGCCGGACATGCGGAAGTCGATGCGCATGGCGTCGCTACCCGAGCCGCCCTGCACGACCGTCTTGACGATATAGTCGCCGGGCTTGTTGTCGACAGAGCCCACGACCTTCAGGCTTTCGCCCTTGTACTTGTCGAGCTGGGTCTCGTAGATCGCGACTGCGTAGTCCTTGAAGGCTTCGACGAAGGTATCGACGTCGGCCGGGGCAGCCGTTCGCGCATAGTTGCCGAGCGTGAAGCGGGCGGTCTTGCGCACGTCTGCGTACTGCGTGATGAACTCGCGGAACTTGACCTTGCGACCGGGATCGGCGGTGTTGCGGAGGATCTGGACGCCCTGGTCGATCAGGCGCTGCGTGAAGGCTTCAGCATCGGGACCGGCCACGGTGGCGGATGCCGTGACGACCGAGACCAGCATGACGAAAGCCAGCAGGACGCCCCTGCGAGCTGCGGAAATGTATTGGACCATCTCTTACCTTATCCCCCACCGCGCGCCGATGCGCAGTGCTTCTGGTGCCCCTTGGGGGCGATGACTATTTGGCGGGAGGATTCTGGCTATTTGGTGACGTCGATGAGGAACCGTCGCCAAAGTCAAAATCAGGCAAGTCCTGTGACGGAGCGCCATTGCGAATAGCATCTGCCCGCGACTGACGGTAAAGGCTACGGATTGACGCGTAATAGTCAACGGAGGAACGCTCGATTTCGTCGAGGGTATCGATGTTACGGGCACGTAAATCGATCACATTCAGGGCAGTTCGCGCGATGGGTGCGTATTCCAGTTCATCATCGCCCCAGTTGACGTAGGTCAGCGGGTCGAGGCCACGGTCCACCACGAAACCTGTCAGGTCGCGCACGTTGGTCGGGCCCATGACCAGGAAATAAAGGAAAGGACCTTCGCCGAGGCCCCAGGTGCCCAGGGTCTGGCCGAAGTCCTCGTCGTGGTAGGGCAGGTCGAACTCGCTGGCGACGTCGAAAAGGCCACCGAGGCCAATCGTCGAGTTGATGCCGAAGCGGGCCAGGGTCACGCCGGCGCGGTCCGTATCGCCCTGCAGCAGGTCGTTGGCGAAGATCACGGGCGAGTTCAGGTTGTTCATGAAGTTGCGGACGCCATCCTGGGCAAAGTCCGGCACGACGCCGCGGTAAACCACGGCGACTGGCCTCAGCAGCACCTTGTCGAGGATCTGGTTGGCCTCGAACATGACGCGGTTGCCGCCTTCGAGCGGGTCGTTCATGTCGGTGGACTGGACGTCCTCCGTTGTCACGACCGGTGCGGCGGGTGCTGCGGCTGCGGGCGCTGCCTTGTCCTCGCTGGCAAAAGCCACCGTGGTCGACAACACCATGACGCTCGCCATGAGCGCGGACTTCAATTTTCCTGTTGCGCTCATTGCGCTGCTACCCCTGACTTGATGCCGAACGCCGCATGCCTGGCACGCCCCTGAGCGCGTGCCGGACATGGACCCCATGCGGCCTGGCATGCGGAAAACCCCAAGCGATTTCCCATACCTTGAACCACTAAGTTTATACGCCACATCAGAATGGCCGCATAAGGTTACCATGGTCTTGATCCGACGATAATTTTCTGATGTGACCCGTTTGCCGCGCGGCGCTGAATTCCTACAACCACAAGTTTAAGTGGCTCTCCATATAAAGATATGTTTATATGTTTCAGGGATGCCATGACCGACCTTGAAACACTCCTTAACGGGCTCAAAGCCGCTGCCGAAGTGACCCGGCTGCGGTTATTGGCGCTTTTCACCAAAGCCGAGCTTACGGTTACCGAGGTCACCCAGATCATGCGCCAGAGCCAGCCGCGCATCAGCCGGCACCTGAAGCTCCTGTGCGACGCCGGGCTGATCGAGCGCGCCAAGGAAGGTGCGTGGGTGTTCTATCGCCTCGCGGAAGGTGGGGGCGGGCGTGAACTCGCGCAGAAGCTGAGCGAAGTTTTTCCCCGGGATGATGCAATTCTGCGACGGGACCTCGAGCGGCTCGACGAGGTTCGCAGGCTGCGCCATGAAGAAGCGCAGTCCTATTTCGCCGCAAATGCTGCCGAGTGGGACCGCATCCGCGCGCTTCATGTCGAGGAAGAAAAGGTCGAGCGCGTGGTGCTCGACTTCGTTGGCCCGGACGCCATCGGCAGCTATCTGGACCTGGGTACCGGCACGGGGCGGATCCTCGAGCTTGTGGCGCCGCAGGCGGCGCGTGCCGTGGGTGTCGACGTGAACAACGAGATGCTCGGGATCGCGCGCGCCCGGATCGAGCAGGCCGGGCTCATGCACGCGCAGGTACGGCGTGCCGACCTTTTCCAGCTGCCATTTGCCGATGACAGTTTCAGCGTGATCACGCTTCACCAGGTGCTGCACTATCTTGAGGATCCGTCGGCCGCTGTCGCCGAGGCCGCGCGGGTGCTGCAACCGGGTGGCAAGGTGGTCATCGTCGACTTTGCCCCGCACCAGCTCGAGTTCCTGCGTGACGAGCACCAGCACCGTCGCCTCGGGTTTGCCGATCGCGAGGTCGCGCAGTGGTGCCGCGCCGCAGGCCTTTCACTGAGTTCCACACGCGCGCTGCCGCCAGACAACGAAAACGGCCTGACCGTCGTCGTCTGGCTGGCGGTGCTTCCTGCCTTGCCCCAACGCCGTCACAAACCCGCGGAGGCTGCCTAATGGCGCTCGCTGTCTCATTTGAATTCTTTCCGCCCCGCACGGAGGCGATGGAGGCGCAGCTCTGGCGCTCGATCGAACGCCTGGCGCCACTGAACCCGTCGTTCGTATCGGTGACGTATGGTGCCGGCGGGTCCACGCGCGAACGCACGCACTCGACGATCAAGCGCATGCTTGCCGAGACGAAGCTGCGTCCGGCGGCTCATCTCACGTGCGTCGGGTCGACCAAGGATGAACTCGACGGCATCGTGCGCGATTATCTGGCGTCGGGCGTGCGCCACATCGTGGCGCTTCGCGGCGACATGCCGGAACCCGGGCCCTACAAGCAGGTGGCGGGCGGCTATGCATCGACGCCCGACATGATCCGCGGCATCCGCGAGATCGGGCCGTTCGAGATCAGCGTGTCGGCCTATCCCGAAAAGCATCCAGAGTCGCCTTCGATCGAACATGACTATGCGCTGCTGAAGGCCAAGATCGATGCTGGCGCTACACGGGCCATCACGCAGTTCGTCTATGACACGGATGCCGTGCTGCGCTTTGCAGACCGTGCCTATCGCGAGGGCATCCGGGTGCCGATCGTGCCCGGGATCATGCCGCCCACAAATTTCAAGGGCGTCGTGCGCATGGCCGAGCGTTCGGGCGCGACGGTGCCCCTGTGGCTCGTGAAGAAGTTCGAGGGTCTTGATGATGACCTCGAGACGCGCAAACTCATATCGGCAACGGTCGTGGCGGAGCAGGTCGAAAAGCTTCGACGCCACGGTTTCGATGCTTTCCACTTCTACACCTTGAACCAGGCGGACCTGACCTACGCCATCTGCCATCTCCTTGGCGTGCGGCCCCAGGCTCCGGTGCAGGCGACATGAACAACGACACACGACTGAAGCGCATTGATCTCCTGACGCGGGCCTCCCGCGAGCGCATCCTTCTGCTTGACGGCGCAAAGGGCGCGATGATCCAGACCTATGGGTTGTCGGAGGAGGACTATCGCGGAACGCGTTTTGCGAATTCCACGCATGATCTCAAGGGCAATCATGACCTGCTCGCCATCACGCGACCGCAGGTGCTGACGGACATCCATGATGCCTTCCTCGATGCGGGCTCGGACATCATCCAGACCAACACCTTCAACGCGCAGGTCATCAGCCAGGCCGACTACGGGTGCGAGCACCTGAGCCGGGAGATCAACGTGGCCGCCGCGCGGGTGGCGCGTGCGAGCGCCGACCGCTTCTCCACCGCCGACCGTCCGCGCTGGGTCGTGGGGTCGGTCGGGCCGACGAACAAGACTGCATCGCTTTCGCCGGACGTGAATGACCCGGGCTTCCGTGCGATCACCTTCGATGAACTGGTTGCGGCCTATCGTGACCAGATCGCCGGCTTGCTTGAGGGCGGCGTCGATGCGCTGATCATCGAGACCATCTTCGATACGCTCAATGCCAAGGCCGCCGGTTATGCCGCAGAGTCGGTCTTCGACGATGTCGGTTATCGCGTGCCGCTCTGGTTCTCCGGAACGATCACCGACAAGTCGGGACGCACGCTGACGGGGCAGACCACGGAGGCTTTCTGGTATTCGCTCCGCCATACGAGGCCTTTCGCCGTCGGCCTGAACTGCGCGCTGGGTGCGGCCGATCTCCGGCAGTATGTCGCTGACCTGTCCCGGGTGGCCGATACGCTCGTTTCCACGCATCCCAATGCCGGCTTGCCGAATGCATTTGGCGGCTATGACGATTCCCCGGAATACATGGCGGGAGTCTTGTCGGAGTTTGCCGAGGCTGGGCTCATCAATATCGTTGGCGGATGCTGTGGCGTCTCGCCCGCACATATCCGTGCCATTGCCGCTGCGGTGCGGCCGCACAAGCCGCGCCAGGTGCCCACGCTGCCGCGTTACATGCGCCTTTCCGGGCTCGAGCCCTTCACGATCACGCCCGAGACGAACTTCGTCAACGTGGGCGAGCGTACGAACGTCACCGGTTCGGCGAAGTTCCGCAAGCTGATCACCGATGGCAAGTATGACGAGGCGCTCGAGGTCGCGCAGGGCCAGGTCGAGAATGGTGCGCAGGTCATCGACATCAACATGGATGAGGGCCTGCTCGACAGCGAGAAGGCGATGGTCCGCTTCCTCAACCTGATTGCCGCCGAACCCGACATCGCGCGCGTGCCCGTGATGATCGATTCCTCCAAGTGGTCCGTCATCGAGGCCGGCCTGAAGTGCGTGCAGGGCAAGCCGATCGTCAATTCGATCAGCCTGAAGGAGGGCGAGGCGCCCTTCATCGAGCAGGCCCGCAAGTGCCGGCGCTTTGGTGCCGCCGTCGTGGTCATGGCCTTCGACGAGAAGGGGCAGGCTGACACGGCCGACCGGAAGTTCGAGATCTGCAAGCGGTCCTACGACATCCTCGTCAATACGGTCGGGTTCCCGCCCGAGGACATCATCTTCGACCCGAACATCTTCGCGGTTGCGACGGGCATCGAAGAGCACAATGACTACGGCAACTCGTTCATCGAGGCTGCCGGGCGGATCCGCCGCGAACTGCCGCACGTCCATGTGTCGGGCGGCGTGTCGAACATCTCGTTCTCGTTCCGCGGCAATGAGCCCGTGCGCGAGGCGATGCATTCCGCCTTCCTCTATCACGCCATCAAGGCTGGCATGAGCATGGGGATCGTCAATGCCGGGCAGCTTGCCGTCTATGAGGACATTCCGGGCGAGCTGCGCGACGGGGTGGAGGATGTGCTGCTCAACCGGCGGCCTGACGCGACCGAGCGGCTGCTCGACATTGCGGGGCGCTTCAAGGGTGGCAACCAGCAGAAGGCCGAGACGAACCTTGCTTGGCGCGAGGGGAGCGTCGAGGACCGGCTCAAGCATGCGCTGGTGCACGGGCTTGACGAGTTCGTCGTTCAGGACACTGAAGAGGCGCGGGTCAAGGCCTCACGCCCGCTCGACGTGATCGAGGGTCCGCTGATGGCGGGCATGAATGTCGTCGGTGACCTGTTCGGCGCGGGCAAGATGTTCCTGCCGCAGGTCGTCAAGTCGGCGCGCGTGATGAAGAAGGCCGTCGGGCATCTCATTCCCTACATGGACGCCGAGAAGGCGGCGACCGGTGCGGCGCGCGAGAGCGCGGGCAAGATCGTCATGGCGACCGTCAAGGGTGACGTGCACGACATCGGCAAGAACATCGTGGGTGTCGTTCTCCAGTGCAACAATTACGAGGTGATCGACCTTGGCGTCATGGTGCCGGCGGCGAAGATCATCGAGGCGGCGCGCAACGAGAAGGCAGACATCATCGGCCTTTCAGGGCTCATCACGCCGTCGCTGGACGAGATGTGCCATGTCGCTGCCGAGATGGAGCGTGCCGGGTTCGACATTCCGCTGCTGATTGGGGGGGCGACCACCTCCAAGGTCCATACGGCGGTGAAGATCGATCCCAATTACAAGCGCGGCGCAACGGTGCATGTGACCGACGCGAGCCGGGCGGTCGGTGTCGCATCGAGCCTGCTGTCGAAAGAGCAGAAGCCTGCGTTCCTCGATGCGACGCGGGTCGAATACGCGCGCATTGCCGCTTCCTATTCGCGCGGCAAGTCCGGCGAGCGCCGGGTGCCGATCGCGGAAGCGCGGGCGAACCGGTTCCAGCCTGCGTGGTCATCCTATGCGCCGCCTGTGCCGCGCTTCCTGGGTTTGCGCTCATTCGACCGGATCGACCTGCGAACCATTGCCGGCTACATCGACTGGACACCGTTCTTCCGTACCTGGGAGCTTGCGGGTTCCTATCCGCAGATCCTGCATGATGATGTCGTCGGGGGGACTGCCAAGTCGCTGTTTGCCGATGCGCAGAAGATGCTGAAGCGCATCTTCGAGGGTCAGTGGCTGACCGCACGCGCCGTTGTCGGCTTCTGGCCGGCAAATGCGACCGACAGTGACGACATCGAGGTCTATGCGGATGCCGACCGGCAGCAAGTGCTTGGTACGCTGCATACGCTGCGCCAGCAGATGCGCCGTGATGACGGGCGGCCGAACCTGGCGCTGTCGGATTTCATCGCGCCGAAATCGTCGGGTGTTGCCGATTTCATCGGGGGCTTTGCCGTCACGGCGGGGCATGGCGAGGTCGAGCGCAGCCGCGTGTTCAAGGCGGCGCAGGATGACTATGACGGGATCCTGTTCAAGGCGCTGGCCGACCGGCTGGCGGAGGCGCTGGCCGAGTACACGCATGAGCGCGTGCGGCGCGAATTGTGGGGCTATGCGCGTGACGAGAAGCTCACGAACGAGGACCTGATCGCCGAGAAGTACAGGGGCATCAGGCCGGCACCGGGCTATCCGGCGCAGCCCGACCATACGGAGAAGGCGACGCTGTTCCGCCTGCTTGATGCGCCGCAGAACGCGGGCATGGAGCTGACCGAGAGCTTTGCGATGCTGCCGGGATCATCAGTGAGCGGGCTCTATTTCAGCCATCCCGACGCCGTTTACTTTGGCGTGGGGCGCATCGACCGGGACCAGGTCGAGGACTATGCACGGCGCAAGGGCATGACGCTTGCGGATGCGGAGCGCTGGCTGGCGCCGAGCCTGTCGTATGTGCCGGGGGCTGCGGCGGCTGCCTGACATACCGGCCGGCTGAAACGAGACAGGGGCCGGAACAAGGGTTCCGGCCCCTTCCAAATCCCTGATTGGTCTCTCCAGATATTCCTAGATGACGCCGATCACGATGGCGCCAAGAAATGCGAAGACCACCCCCGTTGTGATCATGCTGAGCTGTTCTCTCACGCGCGACTCCCGCTGTTAGGGTGCCGCAATTATGCCTCAATTTGTCGCAGCGCCAAGGTCAAATCGATACGGCGCTGCAGCAAATTTCTGCGTGCAACACGCCAACCCATTGAAATGAATGACAATAACCAGGTGCGGTAGGGTTACCGTCGACGCGGGTGCCGCGGCTGGTTCAACCGGTGGTACGGGGCTCAGAAGTGAAGCTTGAGGGGGAGGCGACGCTCCAGGGCGAGGCGGGACATCCGGTAGAAAACCGAGAAGCCGAAGCGGGCCTGGGTGTCGAAGTCGGTTCCCTCGGCCAGTTCGATGCCGTTCCATGACATGATCTGCTCATGGGATGCCTTCCAGTTGCCCTCGTTCAGGGCAAGGAGTGCCGACCAGAGCAGATCGATGGACCCTGCCCTGATCGGTTGGCCAGCCGGGTCCTTCATTCCGATCCCGAACGGGAAGGCGCAGGGCAGCCAGAGACTGCAGTTCATCAGTTCCCAGACCGGGTTGCGGTTCTTGGCCTGCTTGATGAGCTCCATCGCCGGATCCTTTCCCCAGTCCTTGTTGAAGGAGGGTGGGCGCGGCGTGTATCCTGTCACCGAATAGGCAGCCAGCAGCATCGTCGCCCCGAAGCCGTCGAAGCCTAGACTGGCGACTTCCCAGTCGTCACGCATGCCCTCCTGCCAGGTCAGCGGGTCGCGCAGATGCTCCTTGAGCTTCAGCGATGCTTCCTCAAGCCAGCCGGCGATGATGCCCTGCAATTCGACAGGATCGTTGATCCGGTTTGGATCGGGAGGGCCCGAGAACGGAGAGGGGTGGCCATTGCGCGTATGGCCGTTCTGCCACTGCTCGGAATAGTAGCGTGTCAGCGTGCCGACGTAGAGTTCGATCAACATCCGTTGCCCTGTGAACCGGTATTGCGACCGAAGCCGCCGCCACCAGGCGTCTCGATGATGAAAGTGTCTCCTGGCGCGACGCGGACCATAGCGCATCCCCCGAGTTCTTCAACCTGCCCATTGGCTCGCCTCAGGCGGTTGCGCCCGGGCTGGCCCGCTCCTCCGCCAGCGACACCAAAGGGCAGGGTCCGCCGGCGGGTCGAGAGGATTCCTGCGTCCATCTCCTCGCGGAACTCCACTTCGCGGATCACGCCATCGCCACCCTTGTGACGGCCGCCGCCACCCGATCCCCTCCGGATGGCAAAGCGCCTCAGGAGCACGGGATAGCGCAGTTCGAGCACTTCCGGGTCGGTCAGGCGCGAGTTGGTCATGTGCGTGTGGATGGCGCTTGCACCGTCGAAGCCCGCGCCTGCGCCTGCGCCGCCGCAGATGGTCTCGTAGTACTGGTGGCGATCATTGCCGAAGGTGAAGTTGTTCATCGTGCCCTGCGAGGCGGCGAGAACGCCGAGGGCGCCGAAAAGCGTGTCGGTGATGGCCTGGCTTGTCTCGACATTTCCGGCAACGACCGCCGCCGGATAGCGCGGGTTCAGCATCGAGCCTTCCGGTGCGATGATGCCGAGTGGCCTCAGGCAGCCGGCATTGAGGGGGA
>JAGWXR010000210.1 GCA_018969785.1 Alphaproteobacteria bacterium | reverse complement strand
CGCAGGCGGTCGATCAGCGGCAGCGCGTGGTTGTCCCACATGTCATATGTCACGGGCAGGACCGCGGTCTCAAGCCTTGCGCCTGCGGGCTGCCAGCGCGTGCGCGCAAGCTCGCCGATGGCCCAGGCGGTCGGGTTTTCCGGTGCGCCCGGGAAGACGTCGAAGCCTGTTGCAAGGATCAGCGGCGTCGTCATTGTGTCCTCAGGGCGTGACCACGGGGAAGTTCTGCGCGACCGGGTCGATCAGGCTGACCAGCGTGTCGTAGGTGCCGCTCTTGCCTATCTCGCGCATGGCGCCGGTTGCCTTCTTCACCGTCGTCGGCACGCCGGCCAGCAGGGTCTCGAGCATGTCGGCACGCTTCATGCGCACGGTCGCGTCGGCGGTCGGATCCTCGGGCAGCTGCTCGTGGATCATCACGCCGTTTTGCACCGTGATCAGGTGGTTCTCGTTCATGTCGGTGAGCACGATGTTGACGCGGAACGCCTTGCCCTCGGCCTTCTCGGCATTGAAGCGCACGGCGGCGAAGTCGAGCATCATGGTGGTCGACGTCGCCCGCACGATCGACAGGCTCATGCGCGTCAGGCCGAAGTCCACCACGCCGTGGCGCAGTTCCTGCGCGCCAGTGAGATAGATGTTGCGCCATGTGCCGGCTTCGGTGCGATAGCCAAGCTCGGTGTAGACATCGGCCAGCTTGTTGCGCGCAGCCTGGTTCTTGTCGTCCGCGAAGACGACGTGGTTCAGGAGCATGGCGGCCCAGCGATACTCGCCGGCCTTGATGGCGGCGTCTGCCTTGGCGATCACGGCGTCAGCACCGCCCATGGCTTCGACATAGTGCGTGCCGGCGGCCACCGGCGGCAGCGCGTTGAGGTTTGCCGGATTGGCGTCGTACCAGCCGATATAGCGCTGGTAGATGGCCTTGGAATTGTGGCTCATCGTGCCGTAATAGCCGCGATTGTACCATTCCTGCGCCAGCACTTTGGGCAGCTCGAGCTGTTCGGCGATCTCGGTCGCGGTCAGGCCGTTGTTCATGAGGCGCACGGTCTGGTCATGCAGGTACTTGTAGGCATCGCGGTGCTTGGTCAGGTAGTCGCGCACGACCTCGGTGCCGAAGCGCGGGATGCCGTGGGCGGCGAACATCACGTCGGTCTCGTTGCCATAGAGGCGGATCGACTGTGTCAGGTAGTCGGCCCAATCCTTTGCATTGCGTACCAGCGCGCCACGCGCGGGCAGCAGGTTGTGCATGGTCGCGTTCGCATTCTCGGCCATGAACAGCGCGCGCATCTGCGGCAGATGGAAGTTCATCTCGGCCGGGGCTTCCGTGCCGGGCGTCACCTGGAAGACCATCTTCACGCCGTCGATCTCGATCACCTCGCCTGTCTTGCGGATGATGTCGGTGGGCGCAATGAGCGAGATGTTGCCGGTGGAGATGCCGGGCCCGAGGCCCGAGGTGATCTCGCCTTCGGGGCCACGGGGCAGGGTCGAGCCGAACTGGAAGCGGGCGCGGCGCGTCATCGCGGGGCCTGCGATCACGTTCTCGGAAATCGCGTGCTCCATGAAGCCGTCGGGGGCGATGATGCGCACGCGGCCGACCTTCACGTCTTCCTCGGTCGTCACGCCGGCGACGCCGCCGAAATGGTCGCCGTGGCTGTGCGAATAGAC
>JAGWXR010000074.1 GCA_018969785.1 Alphaproteobacteria bacterium | reverse complement strand
GCCCTGATGCTCGCGTGAGCCGGGATAACGGGGAAACGCTGAGCGGGATTTTCAGGCGTCGAGGCCGATGGCGTCCTGGATGGTCTTGATGTTGTCGCGTTTCATGCAGGCGAGGAGTTCGCGCTTGATGCGGGTGACGAGCGTCGGGCCTTCGTAGACGAGGGCGGTGTAGAGCTGCACGAGGCTTGCGCCGGCGCGGATCTTGGTCCAGGCGTCCTCGCCGGAGGATACGCCGCCGACGCCGATGAGGACGAGTTGTCCTTTCGTCAGGCGGCGCATGGTGCGCAGGATTTCGGTCGATGGTGAAAAGAGCGGGCGGCCGGAGAGGCCGCCGGTCTCGCCGCGATGAGGGCTGCGCAGGGTTTCCGGGCGCGCGATCGTGGTGTTGGAGACGATGAGGCCGTCGATGCGATGGGCGAGGGCGAGCGATGCGATGTCGGCGCAGGCCTGCTCGTCGAGGTCGGGCGCGATCTTCACGAGCAGCGGCACGCGACGGGCAAGCGCGCCGCGCGCGGCCATCACGGCGCCGAGCAACTGGTCGAGCTCGGCGCGGTTCTGCAAGCCACGCAGGCCCGGCGTGTTGGGCGAGGAAATGTTGACGGTAACGTAAGCTGCAAGGGGCGCGAGTTCGCGCAGGCCCGTGACGTAGTCGGCGACGCGGTCGGCTGCGTCCTTGTTGGCGCCGATATTGATGCCGCGGATGCCCGGCAGGCCCTGGAGGGCGAGCAGGCGCCTGCGCGCGGCGTCGAGGCCCTCGTTGTTGAAGCCGAGGCGGTTGATGACCGCGCGGTCTTCGCGCAGGCGGAAGATGCGCGGCCTGGGGTTCCCGGCTTGTGGCTTTGGGGTCACTGTCCCTGATTCAACGAAGCCGAAGCCAAAGGCGAGCATGGCCTGCGTGGTCTCGACATTCTTGTCGAAGCCTGCCGCAAGCCCTAGCGGATTGGGGAATTTCAGCCCCAGCGTCTCAATCAGAAGTCGCGGATCATCCTCATGGGGCGCGGAGAAGTTGTGAAGCAGGGAAAGTGTGCGCACCGTAAGGGCATGCGCACGCTCCGGATCGAGTCTTTGGAGCAACAGTTGGGCAGGGCCCGAGAGGCTGAGAAGCAGTTTCATCGTGATAGGATTCGAATCAGTTTGTGCAGGCATGCGCAAGCGGGCGCCTTTGCGACGCTTTTGTCACGACGGTCATAACCCCATCGGTGGACGGGACAATTCGCCATGTTATCGCATAAGCAAATCTGGGGTGCGATCGATGCACTGGCAGCAAGGTACGGGCATTCGCCTTCGGGCCTTGCGCGTGCAGCCGGGCTCGATCCGACTACTTTCAACAAGAGCAAGCGGCTCGGGCCGCAGGGCCGGCTGCGCTGGCCGTCGACGGAAAGCCTGTCGAAGGTGCTGCATGTGACGGGTGCGAGCCTTGATGATTTCGTGTCACTCGTCTCGAAGGCCAATGGTTCGCGGCCCCCGATGCGCACGGTCCCCTTCATCAGCATGAAGGACGTGCAGAAGAAGCGCGTGTTCGACGAGAATGGCCATCCGATCGCAAAGGTCTGGGACAAGTTCGCCTTTCCCGACATCGGTGACGAGCGGGCCTTCGCCATCGAGATCAGCAATGACGTGGCGGCACCGGTGTTCCGCAACGGCCATGTGGTTGTGGTCTCGCCGTCGGCAGAGTTGCGCAAGGGCGATCCGGTGGTGCTGAAGGCGGACCCGGGCTGCATGGTGATGCGGCTTGCGCGCCAGACGGCCAAGAAGCTTGACCTGAAGTCGTTCAATCCGTCGCTCGATGACCTTTCGCTGCCGCGCGAGGCCATCGAGTGGATGGCGAGGATCGTCTGGGTCCGGCACTGAGCCAGGCCTCAGCGTTCGGCTGCAGGGTATCCCTGGAATTTCAGCACCAGGCGCCGGATGTCGGCGCTGCGCTTCGTTTCCATCGCAGCAAGCAGCTGGCGCGCCCTGTCGCGCGCGAAGGTGGTCAGCGCGTCCTCGCGGGTTGCCGCCGCCACGCCCTGGAGCACATCGCGGGCCTCGGGCACGTGTTCGTCCTGGTCGAGCGCGAGGAGCGCGAGGGCGAACTGAAGGCGCAACAGGGCCTCGTCGGGGAGGTCGCGCAGGGCCGCGCGATAGAGGCTGAGCCCATCGCTTTCCTCTGCGCCATAGAGGATCGTGGCGAGGAGCGCGCCAGCGTGGGTGACGATCTCGAGGTGCCAGGCGCCAAGCGAGGCCCTTGCCCAGGGATTGCCCGGTTCGATTGAAAGCGCCTTGTCGAGCTGCTCGCGTACCCTTTCGGCGAGGCCCTCGCGGCGGGCAGCGAAGACACCCATGCTGCGGCCGAGGAAGCCGAGGGCGACGGCTTCCTGGAGATGGGCCTCGACATTCACCGGGTCGAGGCGGGAGGCGCGCCGGGCAAGGGCCTCGGCCTGGCGCAGGCAGTCGGTGCAGAGGCCGTCGGGCCGCGTGATCGCGTCGGCGATCAGGGCGCGGGCGGCGAAGGCGAGGGCGGGTGCGGTGCCGTCTTCCTCGGCGACGCGGGCGGCCTCGGCGTACCTGCCTGCCTTGTAGGCGAGCATCACGCCCTCCGGCATCGCCGGGCCTGCGGCCTGCGCCGGGCGCAGGCTGGCCACGAGGAAGAGCAGGAGAAGCAGGGGCCTCAACATGGGCCCAAGTCTAGGCGATGGCGCGGCGTTCGTCAGGCCAAAAACCTGCCCTCGAGCCCCTCGCGGATGAGGCGCGCGGTATTTTCGACACCGTAGAGAACGGCGAAGGAGCCGAAGCGCGGTCCCTGTTCCTGGCCGAAGAGCACTTCGTAGAGCGCCTTGAACCAGTCGCGCAGCGGATCGAAGCCATGCTTCTTTCCCACTTCGTAGACCTGGAACTGGGCGGCTTCCGGATCGGTGACGTTGCCCAGCGCGTCGAAGGCGGCGGCGAGGTCCTGCATGGCTGCCCTTTCGCGATCGGTGGGCGCGCGGTACTTCTTGCGGGGCTTCACGAAGTCCTCGTAGTAGCGGATCGCATAGCCCACGAGGCGATCGAGCGAGGGATTGTCCTTCGGGTTGGCCTGCGGCGCGTACTGGCGGATGAAGCCCCAGAGGATGTCGGGGGTCGAGGCGTTCGACGCCGAGACGAGGTTGAGGAGCAGGGCAAAGGAGACCGGCCATTTTTCCTGCGGGGGTTGGCCTGCGTGGATGTGCCAGGCCGGGTTCTCGAAGCGGTCGGCGTCGGACTGGCCCTGGTACTTGTCGAGCCAGGTCACGTATTCGTCGACTTCCTTCGGGATGATGTCGAAGTAGAGGCGCTTGGCGGTCTTTGGCTTCTG
This sequence comes from Alphaproteobacteria bacterium, assembly GCA_018969785.1. Classification (GTDB taxonomy): domain Bacteria; phylum Pseudomonadota; class Alphaproteobacteria; order Micropepsales; family Micropepsaceae; genus SZUA-430. Next base: position 7,274 of record JAGWXR010000074.1, on the reverse strand, counting down.
GAACATGAAGAGCGCGAGGCTCTCGGGCGCGGCGTAGGTGAGCCACTGCTCGACGGAGATGCCGTTGCCCTTGGACTTGGAGATCTTCTCGCCCTGGTCGTCGAGGAAGAGTTCGTAGACGAAGTTTACCGGCGGCTCCACGTCGAGCGCCTTGCAGATCTTCGCGTAGAGGGGCTGGTTGGGCAGGTGGTCCTTGCCGAACATCTCGAAGTCCACGCCCATGGCGGCCCAGCGCATGCCGAAGTCGGGCTTCCACTGCATCTTCACCCGGCCGCCCGTGACGGACTGGGTGATTTCCTCGCCATCCTCGTCGTCATAGGTGATCGTGCCGGCGGCGGCATCGATGCGCTTCATCGGCACGTAGAGGACGCGGCCCGTCTTGGGCGAGATCGGAAGGAAGGGGCTGTAGCTGCGGCGGCGATCCTCGCCGAGCGTGGGGAGCATGATGTCCATGATGCGGTCGTAGACCGAGAGCGCCTTGAGCAGCATCGCGTCGAACATGCCGGACCTGTAGGCCTCGGTCGCGGACATGAATTCGTACTCGAAGCCGAACCCGTCGAGGAAGGATCGCAGGCGCGCATTGTTGTGATGGGCGAAGCTCTCGTGCGTGCCGAAAGGATCGGGCACCGAGGTCAGCGGGCGCTGAAGATGCTCGCGCAGCATCTCCTGGTTGGGGACGTTGTCGGGGATCTTGCGCATCCCGTCCATGTCGTCGGAGAAGGCGATCAGGCGCGTGGGCTTGTCCGAGAGTTCCTGGAAGGCCCGGCGCACCCAGCTGGTGCGCGCGACCTCGCCGAAGGTGCCGATATGCGGCAGGCCCGAGGGGCCGTAGCCTGTCTCGAAGAGGACATAGGGCTTGGCCTTGCCGGCGGCCTCGTCCTTCTGCACGCGCGCCAGCAGCTTGCGTGCTTCCTCGAACGGCCAGGCCTTCGCGGCCATGGCAAGGTCGCGCCTCGACGACATGTGGGTTCCCTCGTGAAATCCGATGCCAAGCCATAGGTGGCGCTTCCGGCGGCGTCAACGCTGCTGCATAGTGCCGTCCATGGACAATCCGATCCGCGAGCGCCTTGACGCCATACCCGCCCTTGTCGCGACGTTCCGTCGCGCGGTGATCGGCATGGCGGACGGGCGGTTCGTCGAACCCCCTGCCGATGTCGCGCTGACCATGGCCGTCGGCACGCCGCACCTGACGGCGCATACGGGCATGACGCTGCAGCGCCTCGGGTGGCAACGCAATGATCCGCGCGGGGTGCATTACGACGTGCTGGAGCTGTTTGCCTTCGTGCGGCCGGCGCAGGCAGTGGCGCCGAGCGTGGGTTCACTTGCGCGCGCCATGGGCATCGGTGCGCCACAGAGCCTGGCCGAGCAGGCGTCGGTGCTCAGGGTCGTGGCGCAGATGCTGCTGGGCGAAGCCGAGACGGTGAAGAACCGGCCGATGGCAGCCCGCATCGCGGCGGCGATGGGGCAGGGCCGCTGGCCGTGGGCCGAACTGCTGCTTCAGCGCATGGATCCCGAGGGGCGCGCGCGGGCGACGCCGCGCATGGATTCATGGCGCGACCTGCCCGAGTGGGACGATGCACCGCCACAGGGCCAGCCGGGGAGCCTGCCGGTTCTTCCCGAGGAGGCGCGGGCGCACCTGTCGGTGATCGTGGGCGAGGGGGCCGAGGTGCGCCGGGCGCAATCGGACTATGCGGCGCTTGCCGCCGAGGCCTTCCGGCCCCGGTTGCACGAGAACGAGCCGGCCGTCGTGCTGGCGGAGGCGGGCACGGGCCTTGGCAAGACGGCCGGGTACCTTGCACCGGCGGCGCTCTGGGCTGAGCGCAACGAGGGGACAGTGTGGATCTCGACCTACACGAAGAACCTGCAGCGGCAGATCGCGCAGGAACTTCGCCGCGTCTATCCGGATCCTGCGGTGCTGGCCGAGAAGGTGACGATCCGCAAGGGGCGCGAGAACTATCTGTGCCTGCTGAACTTCGAGGAGCAGACCGGGCGGCTGCCGGTGCTGATCGAACGGGAAACGGTGGCGCTGGGGCTGGTGGCGCGCTGGCTGATGGCGACAAGGGACGGCGACCTGATCGGGGGCGACTTCCCGACATGGGCCTTTCCGTCCTCCGGGTTTGCGCCGGGGCTGACCGACAAGCAGGGTGAGTGCATCTATGGTGCATGCCCGCATTACCGGCGCTGCTTCCTTGAACGGGTCGGGCGACGCTCGCGCACGAGCCGCATCGTGGTTTCGAACCATGCGCTGACAATGGTGGAGGCGGCGCGGCACGCGGCGTTGCGTGGCGCGGAGGGCGAGGGGAACGGGTCGTCGCCGCCGTTGCGCTATGTGTTCGACGAGGGCCATCACATCTTCGATGCGGCCGACAGTTTCTATGCGATCCATATCTCCGGGCGCGAAGGGGCAGAGCTGCGGCGCTGGATCCGCGGGCCCGAGGGGCGCAGCGGGCGGCGCGGGCGGGGGCTCGTGGAACGCCTGTCGGCGGTGCTCGATGACGAACCGAAGGAACTCGACCGGCTGAATGAAATTGCGCAGGCCGCGCTTGCCCTTCCGGGCGAGGGGTGGCTGGGGCGGCTCGCGTCGGAGGCGCCGCGCGGGGCGATGGAGAAGTTCCTGATGGCGGTGCGCGCGCAGGCGCGGGCGCGCGCGGAGGACGTGCAGTCGCCCTACGGGCTCGAGTGCGAGGTGATCCCCGCGATGCCGGAGCTGCTTGCGAACGCGATCGCCTTCACGGATGCGCTCAAGGCGCTGCGCGATCCGCTCCTGTCGCTGTCGCTGCGGCTGAGGGAGATGCTGCGCGAACGGAACGACGAGGTGTTCTCGCAGCACCGGCTGCGCGTCGAGGCGGCGCTGCGGGGGATCGAGCGGCGGGCGCTCATGCAGATTCCGCACTGGATCCTGGCGCTCGATGCGATCGGCGAGCCGGCGCCGGGCGGCCACGTGGACTGGCTCAGCGTGGAGCGGTTCGAGGGTCATGAATACGACATCGGGCTCTATCGCCATGCGATCGATCCGACGGTGAGCTTTGCGCTGGAGGTGCTGGAGCCGGCGCATGGGGCGTTCATCACCTCGGCGACGCTGCGCGACAGGGCCCCGAAGGAGGGCGAGGCGGCAGACGGATGGCGCGCGGCGGAGATCCGGACGGGGGCGGGGCACCTGGTCGTGCCGGCGCAGCGGGCGTCGTTCGAGTCGCCGTTCGACTATGCCCGGCAATCGCGGATCATCGTGGTCACGGATGTGAGCCGCGATGCCGACATGCTGTCGGCGGCGTATCGTGACCTGTTCATTGCCGCGGGTGGCGGGGCGCTCGGGCTGTTCACGTCGGTGCGCTCGCTCCGGGCGACGCACCGGGCGATTGCGCCGGCGCTGTCGCAGCGCGGGCTGCCGCTGCTGGCGCAGCATGTGGACGGGCTGGATACGGGATCGCTTGTCGACCTGTTCCGCGAGGACGAGAACTCGTGCCTGCTTGGCACGGATGCGCTGCGCGACGGGGTCGACGTGCCGGGCCGGTCGCTGCGGCTTGTCGTGTTCGAGCGCGTGCCGTGGCCGCGGCCGGACATCCTGCACAAGGCGCGGCGGGCGCAGTTCGGGCGCAGCTATGATGACCAGCTCACGCGGCTCCGGCTGGCGCAGGGCTTCGGGCGGCTGATCCGGCGGGCCTCGGACCGCGGGGTGTTCGTGCTGCTCGATGCGCGCGCGCCGTCGCGGCTGCTTGCAGGCTTGCCGGCCGGCGTGGAGGTGCAGCGTCTGCGCCTTGCGGAAGCCGTGGGGGAAGTGAGGGAATTCCTGCATCAACCCGGGCTTGCTGACAATCGGCCTGCCCAATAGATTGCGCACGAACAGACAGACGGAGACGTTTTTCCATGAAGCCGCGCTCGACGCTCAATCCGCATGCCGCGCTGATCTATGTGATGGTGGTTGCGTCGGCGGCCGATGCCTCGATGAGCGATGCGGAGCTGCATGTCATCGGGGACATCGTGCGCACGCTGCCGGTGTTCGAGGGCTTCGACGAAGACAACATCATTCCGGTGTCGCGCGAATGTGCGGCGATCCTGCAGGAAGATGACGGCTTTGCAGCGGTGCTCGGCCTCGTGCGCGAGGCCCTGCCGCGGTCCTTGCGCGATACGGCCTACGCGCTGGCGCTGGAGATCGTGCTGACCGAGGCGCCGGTCTATGCGGAAGAGAACCGTGTGCTGCAGCGGCTGAAGTCGACGCTTGAGGTGGACCGGCTGACGGCGGCGGCGCTCGAGAAGGCTGCTATGGTGCGACACGCCAGGATCACCAACTGACATGCCCGATGGCAGTGATGCCCTGTTGAGGCTTGCCGCCTTTGCGGGCGTCTTCGCGGCGATGGCGCTGGCCGAGGTGCTGTGGCCGTTCCGGCCTTCGGTGTCGCGCGCGCATCGCTGGGTGTGCAATATCGGGCTCAGCGTGATCAACACGGGGCTTCTCAGGCTTGTCGCGCTGGGCCTGCCGCTGCTGCCGGCCGGGGTGGCGCTCATGTTCGAGGGTGGGGGACTTTTCGGCGCTGCGGGCGTGCCGGCGTGGATGGGCGTGATCGCGGGGTTCGTGATCCTGGATCTGGCGATCTATGCGCAGCACGTGGTGTTCCATCATGTCCCCTGGCTCTGGCGGCTGCACCGGGTGCACCATGCCGACACGGGCTTCGACGTGACGACGGCGATCCGGTTCCATCCGCTCGAGATCCTTCTCAGCCTTTGCTGGAAGCTTGTGGTGATCGTGGCCTTCGGCATTCCCGCCGTTGCGGTGCTGGCGTTCGAGATCGTGCTCAATGCCGGGGCGATGTTCAGCCATGCCAATGTGAGCCTGCCCGCGCGCGTGGAGGGCCTGCTCAGGGCTGTGATCGTCACGCCGGACATGCACCGGGTGCATCATTCGGTTGAGCCGGGCGAGCTCAACTCGAATTTCGGCTTCAATTTCTCGTTCTGGGACCGGCTGTGCGGGACGTATTTGCCGCGGACGCAGGCCGATGCGCGCGACATGCCGATCGGGCTCAAGGTCCTGCAGGGACCTGTCGCGGCTCGGCTCGGCGCCATGCTGGTCTTTCCGTTTCGCCCGGTGAAACTTTCATGAAGCGCCTGATCATCCTGCGGCATTCCAAGACAGAGACGGCCGGCGGGCCCAAGCGCGACATCGACCGCGTGCTGATCGATCGCGGGCGGCGGGATGCGGCGACGATGGCGCGCTATTTCGTCTCGCGCGGACATTCCTGCGGGCTTGTGCTGTGCTCGACGTCGGCGCGCACGCGCGAGACGCTGGCCATCTTCCGGCCGATTGCCTGTGCGGGGACGCCGGTGGAATTCCGCGACGAGCTCTATCTTGCGGAAGCGCCTGACATCCTTGCGGCGCTGCGGTCACTCGATGACAAGGAGGGGCCGGTGATGGTGGTCGGGCACAATCCGGGGCTGGCCGAGCTTGCGCTGGGCCTGTGCATGCCGCCGCTCAGCGTCGAGCAGGAAGAGCGCCACCGGCGCATGCGCGACAAGTTCGCGACGTCGTCGCTGGCGGTGATCGGGTTCGACCTTGCCGCCTGGCGCAGCCTGCGACCGGGCAGCGGGTTGCTTGAGGATTTCATGCGGCCGCGGGATCTCGGCCAGACAGGAGACTGACATGTCGCAGCAACGGCTGACTGCGCTCGTGACCGGAGCGTCGGCAGGCATCGGCAAGGCCTTTGCCGACGTGTTCGCGCGGTACGGGTTCAACCTCGTCATCACGGCGCGGCGCGAGGAGCGGCTCAACGACGTGGCACGCGAGATCATGGACCGCCACAAGGTCGAGGTCAGCGTGATCACGGCGGACCTCGCCGATCCGCAGGCGCCGATGGTGCTTGTCGAGGAGATCCACCGGCGCGGGCTGAAGGTCGATGCGCTGGTCAACAATGCAGGCTACGGGGTGCCGGGGGCCTATGCGACGACGGCGTGGCGCGACCAGCGCGACTTCATCCAGGTGCTGACGACGGCGCCCTGCGCGCTGACGCACCTGGTCCTGCCGGGGATGGTGGAACGCAAGCAGGGCTACATCGTCAACGTCGCGTCGCTGGCCGGGTTCCTGCCGGGGACGGCGGGAAGTGCGCTTTATGGCGCGTCGAAAGCCTTCATGATCCAGTTCTCGCGCTCGCTCAACATGGAGCTGCGGGCGCACAATGTCCACGTGACGGCGGTTTGCCCTGGCTATACGCGCAGCGAGTTCCACGATGTCATGGGCGTGCGCGATCGCGTGTCGCGCATGCCGGGTTTCATGTGGATGACGGCGGATGCGGTGGCGGAGCAGGGCTATGCGGCCGTGATGAGCAACAAGCCCGTGCTCGTGAATGGCGCGGTCAACCGCACCATTGCGGCGATCGTGAAGTATCTGCCGGATTCGGCTGCGTTCTCGATCATGAAGGCGCAGAGCGGCTTCAATCGCTGAGGTGACGGTGCTGGGGCCGGGAGAGGCGGCTCTGCCTCTCCCGGCGCCACGCGCGGGTCCCGGGTTCAGTACAGACCCATCTTGTCCATGGTGCCGGCGCCGGCCACGCCGTCGACACCGATGTTGTTGGCCTTCTGGAAGGCCCTCACGGCCCTGGTCACGTCATCGTCGTAGATGCCGTCGAGGGGGCCTGTGTAGTGGCCTGACTTGCGAAGGGCTTCCTGGAGCAACTCGACCTCGCGGCCGCGGTCGCCGGGCTGGAGGGAAAAGCCGGTGCGCTTGCCCATCTTGGCCTGGTAGAGGCGCTGCTTGCTGGCCTTGAGGTAGTCCTTCTGCGCGGAGACGGAGTTCGCCGCTTCGGCCATCTGGCGCGTCTCGACGTTGAGGGCCTCGATCTTGCGGCGCACGCGCTCATCCTTCAGATCGCGGTTCTTCTGCTCGAGGTCGGTTGCGAGGGCCGAGAGATTGCGACGCGCCTCTTCGCCGCGACCCTGCTGGTAGAGCCTGACCTGTTCTTTCTGGACGCGGTCGCTTTCGGCAAGCGCGGCCTCGGCCTCGACGGCGGCATTGAGCGAGCGGCTGACGGTCGCTGCATCCGCGGAGGTGGTGACGCGAAGGTCCTGTACGATTTCATAGGTCTCGCCCGAGCCGACCTTGCGATAGCGCAGTGTCAGCTTGCCGAGGTCGAGCGGACCTTCGGCGGGTGCGTCGAGTTCGAGGCGCAACAGCAGGGAGCGCTTTTCCCCCTCGTAGACGTCCTCGAGGTCGTGGCTGATCGAGCGGCCCGGCTTCACCTCGTCGAAGCCGATGAGTTCGGCCTTGCGGATGCGGCTGCTGCCCGTGA